>JAYOBL010000065.1:0-13122 GCA_038104835.1 Gammaproteobacteria bacterium
ATAAAGGCAAGTTTAGGCAGGTACTGGTAGGTACGTGCTCGACGCGATTGAGTCCAGCGTCGTCTGGACTCGCGCAAAGTATGTCCTGCGTCACGCCACATTCGATGCATCCGCTTGGAAACCCCCGGCGCTCGTTGCGGGGCTATGCTAGTCCCGCTGTCTGTTTATCCCCTCTTCCCTTAACCCCTTCTTCTCTTTGCTTCATTGCCTCGTTGAGCCTACAAAGTTCCGCCGCTCGGCACTGGGGTGAGGCGAGTCTCACCCTTTGGGCAGGGGCTGTCTGGAATTAGCTGCGACAGTACAAATGAGAGCGCGGCTATTCCCGCGCCTACAAGGAAGACCGCGCTGGGGCTAACTATCCAAACAAGACCCAGTAGTGCGGGGAGCACGACCGCGGCGATGTGATTGATGGTAAAACTAATGCTTGAGGTTGCAGCGATATCTGCGGGGTCAGCGATCTTTTGAAAGTAGGTCTTTATGGCAATGGCCATGGCGAAAAAAAGATGATCTAACAGGTATAGGACGACTGCGACGGCAAGCGTGTCGACGAAGGCGTAGCTGATGAAGACAACAATGAGACCGGCATACTCTAGGCTAAGCGCGCGCCGTTCGCCGATGTGCGCGATCAGTCGGCCGATCTTTGGTGCGAGGTAAAAGGTGAGCGCCGCATTTAAGAGCGTGAGCAGGACAACTTCGTGGATTGGGAAGTTGAATTTTTCGACTAGCAGAAATCCGGCAAACACGACAAAGATCTGCCGTCTCGCGCCCGCCAGAAATGTCAGGGCATAGTACAACCAGTAACGACGTCTCAGGAAAAGCGATTTGCGCTGAACAACCCCGTCCGAAAACTGCGGCAGGCGCAGGCGACAGTAAAGCGCGATAGCGACGGCAGTCCCACCGGCGAGACCATAAATCGCGAGGTAGTTGGCACTGAAGAAATACAGATACGCATAGAGCGCACCCAGAATCACAAAATTTGTTAGTGCTTTGGCGCTTAGCAGCTGGCCTAGGATAGCCGGTGCTTCCTCTTTGCTGAGCCACTGTAGACTCAGGGAATTCTGCAGGGTTTCGAGGTAGTGGAAACCGATAGACATGAGCACGGTGGCGAAATAGAGCCATAGAGCTTGGGGGTAGAAGGCGGTGATGGCAGTGCCGATGCCGAGCGTCGCAAGAGCCAGCAGCGCGAAACTCTGCTGCCGGATAAACAGCATGACGAGTATCGCGGTGAAGGCTAAAAACCCAGGGACTTCCCTCAGACTCTGCAGTAGGCCAATTTCGCGTCCGCTGAAACCGGCTTCTTCAACCACGAAGTTATTTAGCAGCACCTGCCATACGGCGAAGGCTACGGTATTGCCGATGGCGATAAGGAATAGAAAAGTTTTCTGATCTTTGGCGAGCAGCGCGCTGCGCAGTGTGCCGAATGGTTTTGCCATGGATTTTCCTCGCTGTGCTTTCGCCTATCGCTCATGCTCTGGCGAGCAACCCGTTCAAACTATATCATTACGCGATGCAGTCTTCTTTACAGATTTACGCTGGGCCCACCGCGCTCGCCTCTATCCGCGCGAACGGTATTCACCCCGAGCAGTTTAAGGTCATGGTTGGTGCCTCCGGCGGGCCCAAGTGGTTTGTGCTGTTCGGCTTAGATCGCTATCTCTTTGGTGACTTCTTGCCGCGGCGTCGCGACGCACTGTATACGCTTGGCTCCTCCGCCGGCGCTTGGCGCATGTGCTGCCTCGCAACCGCTGATCCTGTCGCAGCCATCGAGCGGCTCGCAAAGCTCTACAGCGAAGAGCAATATTCCGACAGGCCCACCACGCGGGAGATCACCGAGAAGGCCGAGCTGATGCTAACCGGCACGCTGGGGCCTAGCGGCGCGGCGGAGATCGCTGCGAATAAGACTATCCACACTACGATTATCGCTGATCGCAGTCGAGGGCTTGGCTCGTCGCGGCGCAAAGGCCTGCAAACGGCCAGCCTGGGCGCTGCTGCTTTAGCGAATATTATCTCGCGTCGCTCTTTATCGTTATTCTTCGAGCGCACGCTGTTCTCAACACTGGGCGCAGCATCGCCATGGAGTGGCGAGGACGATCTGCGAACCGCGAGCGTGCAAATCACCGAGGACAATCTCGTCCCAGCGATGATGGCAACAGGCTCCATTCCCTATGTGCTGGACGGCGTGCGCGACATCCCGGGTGCCCGACCCGGGCTCTACTGGGACGGCGGAATCACCGACTATCATCTCGACATGGACTACCACGCAGGCGAAGCTTTGGTCCTGTATCCGCATTTTTCCTCGGCCGTGATTCCAGGTTGGTTCGATAAGCCGCTGAGCTGGCGCCGTGCGCAGGAAGCGAACCTCGACCGCGTGGTAATGATTACCCCGTCGCCGAGTTTCGTCGCAGGCCTTCCCAACGGAAAAATTCCAGACCGCAATGATTTCGAAAACCTGAGTGCCGAGGAGCGCGTACGCTGTTGGCGTCTCGTGTTGGCAGCAAGTGAGCGCATGGCGGATGATTTCGCGGCGCTGGTTGAGCATGGCACTGGGCTCGAGCAGATACTGCCTATCGCGCAGCGTTCGCGCTAACGGCGATCAGAAAACCCCAGGCTTGCCGATACGATGAGCATCACCTTAACGGAGTTAGAGCCTCCGCAGCGAGCATGAGTCACTCAATTTCTTCAGCTCGCTCCTGCTGTCTCTCGTTAAAGTGCCCGGGTTTGGCTCAGATTAAAGTTCTAACCACGGCTCGAACCAAAGCATTTAAAGAAGACACAGGACAGTGAAACACCCAATGATATTCCGCCCCCCAGCCGTTATTTCCAAGGCTCAGAGACGCGCGCTGACTCTTCTCCTGCTTTGCGCGAGTCTGAATGGCTGCTTGGGCATGGCTGTAGGCGCTGTTGCGGGCACTGCCGTTGGTGTCGGAGTTGCCGTTGTTAAAGTTCCTGTGAAGGCGGTAGGCAAAGCCGCCGGTGCGACACTGGGACTGGTACTGCCGGATGGTGAGTAGGGAGTTCGGCGGAAAGTTTTTGAATAAAAGCCTTAGAGAAATGACGCAATGACATTGAAAGCCGAAGACTACGGAATTCCTGCGGGGTTTATGCACTATGAGGGCGACGCAGCGGAGGATCGCCTTGGGCCGTTCTTTGGTCGTGTAACCGGGCAAGGTTTCGAAACGGCATTTAGGGCGCAGCAGTCGCACTGCAATGCACACAACACGGTGCACGGCGGCATCTTGATGAGCTTTGCCGATTACTCTCTGTGCATGGCAGGTATCCACGGTGAAACGGGGGTCAATGTGCTAACCGTGAGCTGCAACAATGAGTTTCTCGCGCCTGCGCACGAGGGAGACCTTATCTACGGGCGCTGTGAGGTGCTGCGTGAAGGTAAGTCGCTCATCTTTGTGCGCTGCGTCCTGTCTGTGAATGACAAGCCCGTGCTAAACAGCAGCGGTGTTGTAAAGCGCTTCCAACGCTAGATACTGCCTGCGCCTCAGGTCTGAAATCCTCGGCGACAGCCTAGCGCAGGCGGTAGATTTCAGTCGCGGTGCCTGCGAAGAGGCGCTGCTGCTCTTCCTCGCTGTAGTGCGCGGCGATTTTCTTCAGTCCGTTCCAGAGAACGTGATAGCTGATGCTCAGCCGATCCACGGGAAAATTGCTCTCGAACATACAGCGCTCCGGCCCGAAGCAGTCGATCATATGCCGGTAGTAATGTTCCTGCGCTGCGACGAACTCGTCCGAGCTAGGAGGGCGCTCGGCGAGATGCCAAGCGAATCCGTTGTCTGGCATCGCAAGGCCACCTAGTTTTGCGACGACGTTGGGGCATTTGGCGAGCTCCTTCATTTCCTGTTTCCATTCGCGAAAAATCTCATCGCGGCAGCCCGCAAAGCGCCCGACGCCTAAGGGTGTGCCAAAATGATCGAGCACAAGAGTACACTCGGGCACCGCTTGGGCTAGGTCAATGAAATCGAGATTCTGGTGATGGTAGTGCCAGGTATCGTAGGTTAGTCCAAGATCGGCGAGCCTGCGCAGGCCCTTGCGGAAAGACTCTTTGCCATAGAGATAGGCGGGAGCCTGGCCTGGGATCACGAGTGCTTCCGGCTCTTTGTCGCGGGCACCGGCGTGGCGAATGCCCTTGAATAGCTCGCCAGCAATAGCGCGATGCCCGTTAATAGCTTCTTCGAAGTGCTCGGTATTGTCCCCGGCGAGGCAGAGGTCGACATGCCCGACTAGCCCGGCGATAACAGCCTTCTCGCCATTCGCTTCCTGCGATTTTTTGGCCATTGCAAGCACCGCTTCGGTTTCGCCCAGTGGTGCTAGATGTGCGGGTCCTTCGCGGCGATAGAACGCCCGGCATTCCATGAACACCGTTTTGCTGACGCGGTGTCCGCTTTGCGTGTCTGCCCACAGTTCGTCGAGTAAATAGTCTTGGTCGAAGCGCTTACGCCAAAGGTGATGATGCGGGTCGACGATCTCCCGACTAGGGTCAATGATCTCTTCCTGTACTTGGGCGAGCCAGGTGTTGTCGCCGGGGGTAAATGCCGTGCTCATTTCGCTTCCTCTAAGTTACAAGCTCAAGAGTAAAGCCTAAGCGCCGCGGCGCCGCAAGATATTGATACGACTCAATGAAAGGAGGCTCGCTGCGCGGTTGTTGGATTGCCCCAGATGATGAATTGCGCCGCTGTGGCCTGCAAGGGTATGCTCGACACCCGATCTGGCGCCAAAGAAGCGCCGACATTGAAGTATAAAGCGTGGAGAGTTAGATGGACCTGCCAGCCCTTGTCATACTGTGTTACCTCGTCTTTTTTGTATTAGTTGGATTTTATATAAGCCGCAGTAATCGCAGCTCAGCAGATTGGGCAATAGGCGGCGGCACCTTGGGCGTGGGGATGCTTGCTGCGGGCATCGCCGGGACTCGCATCGGTGGCGCCGGAACCTACGGGGTCGCTGGCGACGTGATCAGCGAGGGTATTGGCCATCTTTGGTACGGCGTAAACTCCTTCGCAGCACTTTTCCTAGTCGGCCTATTCTTCGCTATTCCCTACCGTCGTCTGCGTTTAGCTAGTGTCGGCGAAGTCTTTGATTTTCGCTTTGGCTCGCAGCGCTGCCAATCGCTTTCTAGCCTGTGTGTGCAGGCGGAGTACTTGGTGATCAACATCATCGAGCCTTATGTAATCGCCACGATCGTGAGCGGTGTCACCGGCTGGCCGTTCTGGGTGGGAATCATTATTGGTGGCGTGGTGGTCGTGCTGTTCACCGTCACGGGCGGACTAAAAGGCACAGCGGTGACGAATATCGTTCACTGCGCCGTGATCATACTCGGCCTGGGTGCGGTGGGTTTTATAGCCATGCAAAACCTGGGGGGCTGGGGCGCAGTGGTCGCCGAGTCGAAGGTGATGCTTGAAGCTTCGGGTAAGGATGTGCCTTCGTGGTGGTCGTTTACCGGTATCGGCTGGGCGACAATCATTGCGCTGTTCATCTCTGCAACAATCCACACGCCGGCAGCGTCGGTGTATGCGAATTACGCGAGTTCGGCAGCGAAGCAAGAGTATTTGATTCCCGGCTTCTTCTGGGCTGGCGTTATCGCTGCGGTCATGCCTGTGGTTGCAGGCGGCATTGGCATACTGACCATGGTTAAATACGGCGCCGAGAGCGGCCTGTCGGGCTATCTGAATATCGCTCAGCTCGCGATCGATACGGGGCCGCTACTAGGCGGCATTGCTCTGGCTGCCGTGCTCGCCGCGGTAATTTCCTCGGGTGCGCCGATACTCCTGGCGAGTGCGACGATGCTAGTCAGCGACTGGATACCGCGTTCGAAAAATTGGTCCAGCGATCAAAAGCTCAAAGCGTATAAAGTCACTACCGCGCTGTACGGCACACTGGCCGCATTTCTCGCGTGGTCACTGAATTTTGGCTCGGTGCTGCAGTTCTTACTGCTCGGTTTCGCCATGGTAGTGCCTCCCGCGATAGCAGTAGGCTACGTATTCTATTGGAAGCGCACAACTGAGCTAGCCGTATTCTGGGGCATCCTGACCGGTTTCGTTGGCGGCGCCACCATGTGGTTCTTGAACCGTAGTTTCGCTGGCGCTGAGAATGCCGATGTCGGTGGCTTCGCGCAGTTCTGGTTCGAGGTTTGTCAGACCCTAGGCGAATGGCGTGACCCCTCTTTCCTCACGCTGCTCCTGCCGCTGGTTGTGATTCCGGTAGTTACCCTGCTGTTCCCCGAACGCAATGAGGACGAAGAGCGTAAGCAGGCCTTCTATGCCAAGCTGGGGCGCATACAGCGCAACTTTGATTGGGCCTAGGCTGGCTTGTAACCGTTTTACTGCGTAAGTGAGAAAAACTTGCGCAGGTAGAGACGCGAGGGCGGGTTATTAAGCAGACGCTGGCTGACCGCTCTGATCAATCGGTCTGCTAGACCGATCAGCTAGGCAGCCAGCGCCCGTGTGTCGGTACATCGTCGTACCCTCCACATTCTCTACTTCACAGAATGCGCATTCAAAGTTGAGACAGGCCCGCTTGCGCAGGCCTAGAACGCTGAACAAATAGCCGCTAAGCGCGGGCTTGAATAACGAAAGGTCCCGGTGTGCGATAGCTCTCTTCGAGCAGTCGGCACAGATCCTCTGCATCTTTGGCATGGGCGCCCGGTACGCCAAAGCCCTTCGCCATGGCGACCCAGTCGAGCTCGGGCTTGCCGATATCGAACAGGCTTGCCGCAATCTCTCCGACCTCGGTTACTCCAAGGCGTGCGTACTCCACGTTGAGGATGTTGTAGCTATGGTTGGCGAAGATCAACGTGGTGACATTGAGATTCTCGCGAGCCTGGGTCCAGAAGGACTGGTTAGTATAGGCAGCACCGCCGTCGCCTAGCATCGCAAGCACCGGTCGGTCTGGGCAGGCTAGTGCTGCACCTGTGGCCACAGGGCCTCCTTGGCCTATCGCGCCTCCGGTTAGCGCCAGCCAGCTGTTAGCAGCTGAGTTCTGGCAGAAGCCGTGAGCAGCGTTGCCTCCCCCTGAATCTGTCGCCACGATAAGCCCCTCGGGCATAGTCGCCGCGACGGCTTGAATAATGGTCTTAGTCTCTAGCTCGCCTGTGGGCCTGGGCGTTTCTCGGCGCTCGAAAGTTTTCACCGCTTCGTTCTGTGCGCCCAGGCGCTCAGCCAAACGTGTGAGCGCGTCAATGGCATCTTCTTCTACCCGCGTTAGGCGGCTGACTTGGCAGCCCTCGGGAACGAGCTGGCCGGGGATGCCTTGATAGGCGAAGAAACTGGCTGGGATCTCACCGCCCACCAAGACGAGGTGGTCAAGCCCGTGTAGGGTTTGCAGTATTTGCTCGGGGAAGTAGGGGAGTCGCTCCACATCGGGATTGCCGGGCCCGCCGTCGATCCGTGCGGGGAAAGTGCCGGTGAATAGTCGACAGCCAGTCTTGACCGAGATCTTGCTTGCTAGCGCGAGAGCCTGAGGGTCCACCGCGTGATGCTCGAGTAGGAAGGCCACCTTGCCCCCGGCTTCAATCTTGGCGGCAATGTCGTCGACGGTGCTGTCCTGCACCAAGCTGCGTTGGGGCAGGGCGTTGGGCGCGACTGAGCCTGAGCTATCGCCCCATGCGGCATCTGCGCCCATGATTAAGGTCGCAATCTGACCCTCAGAGCCAGGAGTCTGGCGCAGAGTCGCGGTAAATGCGTCGGCTCCATCTTGGGCTAAGGTCACGGATGTGCTCTCAGATTTGATCCAGCTCGAGTAGTTGCGGGCAAGAGTGTCGATATTCGAGGTCAGCGGCGCATCGTAGCCAACATGGTAGTTGGGGTGATTGCCGACGATATTAATCATCGGCGAGTTCGCGCGCCGCGCGTTATGCAGGTTGGCAATACCGTTGGCAAGGCCCGGCCCTAGGTGGAGCAGTGTCGCTGCAGGCTTGCCGGTCATTCGTGCGTAGCCGTCGGCTGCCCCGGTGCACACGCCTTCGAATAGCGCGAGTACGGATCTCATCTTGGGTACGCGGTCTAAGGCCTGTACGAGGTGCATTTCGGAGGTGCCAGGATTGGCAATACAGAGCTCGACGCCGCAGTCGGCTAGGGTTTCGATCAATGCGGTGGCGCCGTTGAGCGCGGGGTCTGTTGAGTGCGGCATGGTCTTCTCGCTCTGTGTCGTTTTGGGTGAGTCGATAGGCTGTTTTAAAACAGCTCATATTGCTCCAATCATAGCAGCTCGCTCGTTTTTGGACAGTGGCGAGCTCAGGGCGCTAAGCGACTTCTAAGCTCTGCGCTATCGGGCTACACTTGAGCGAAGTTTAGAGTGACTTGCCGCTTAGATCGAAAAGTAAATAGCAATATAAGAAGGACTTATGCCAAAGAGCGTACCAGAGAAAGGGTCGGAGCAAGGGACGGAGGAAAGGGGGGTGAAAAGAGAGGTGAAAACCGAAACCCTGCAGGCCGAGACAATGAATCTTTTCGCTACGCCGGTGATCAGATCTTCGCTTGAACGGAGCTTCACTGCCGACGAGGTCGCTTTTTTTCAGCAGCAGCTTCAGCAGCCGATTAAAGCGATCGCAAACTATTCGTCGCAAAACAAGCAGGTCCTCGCTGAGGCTGCGATGGCGTCAATCAATGCTCGTATTCAGCAGAGTCTAGACCACTATTTGCAAACCATCTTCGCGACATCGAATCGCGTGTCGCTAAAAGTCACACAGTCATGGCTTACTCTCACTCGTAAGGGCGAATCTCACCATTCGCACGTGCACCCCAATAGCGTTGTGAGTGGAGTGCTTTATATCAACGTGGGTCAGCAAGACGGCATCAATTTTTACCGGAATCAGGATTCCATTTGGTACGAGCTGCTACGCCAGCAAGAGACCTATCACAACGCCTATCGCTATTTTATTCCGGTGAGCGTTGGAGATATTGTGTTATTCCCATCGGATCTCAGCCACGGGGTAAGGGAGCTTGCTGAGGACGTGCAGCGAGTGAGCCTGTCATTTAATACCTTCTTTGAGGGTGAGCTTGGGCGTGAGGAATTTGCGAACTCACTAAGGGTAAGCGTTGGATGATTGCAGCTACTCGCTCAACCGTTTCCCGTCTTAGATTGGCGCTATGCCTACTGATCGCCTTGACCGGCGTCGCGCAGGCGCAGTCCCCCGAGAGCTCTGCGCACAGGGACCCCAGTGCGCTACATTTCTATCTTATTACTGTCGATGTGGGCGCAAACGTTTGGGACAATTTCGGCCACAGCGCGCTGCGGGTCGTGGATGAGCTAAATAATACCGATGTTGTCTTTAACTGGGGCGTGTTTGAAGTCAGCGGCGGCCCTGCGACCTTCGCCACGGATTTTTTCTTAAACCAGGTGGACTACCGCCTTGCTACCCAGAGCATGTCTCGCGAGCTTGATAACTATCGCGCGCAGCGCCGCACGGTATGGCAGGACAAGCTCAATCTCACCGCCGCGCAAAAACAGCGTCTGCTGGTGCGGCTGCGCTGGAATCTCGTCGCAGACAATCGCTACTACGACTATCACTATTTTTTTGACAACTGCACGACACGAATCCGAGACTATTTAAACGAGGCGCTAGACGGCCGCATCAATGCCGAAGTGGCAGGCGAATCGGGCAGGCTTTTTCGCGATGAGGTGCGAAGTCACTATGCCTCGATTCCACCGATAAGCCTGTCGCTGGACATTGTGATGAACGGCAATGTCGACCGCGAGATGTCGAATTGGGAGAGTCTTTTCCTGCCGCTGAACCTGAGGTCGAGGCTCAGCACGCTAGACTCGGACTTGCAGCAAAATGGTGAGCCCCTTGCACTTCTTCAGCTCGGCGAGCCCTTAATGGCCTATCCCGCGCCATCGGCCCTTGGCTCTGCTTATCCAAGCCTCAGCCTTGGTCTTTGGGTTCTCGCTGCTTATTTGCTGCTGATGATCAAACGTCGTCGCCGCGCGTTCTCTGCCACTCATGCGCAGCTCACCCTGCGAGCAGAAGGGCTGAACATGCGTCTTCTTGGGCTCGTTACTGTTTTTGTTGGGCTCGTGAGTGGTGTTTTTGGCTCGGTAATGCTGGTGAGCTGGTTCGCGTCGGGTCATCTAGATCTTCATCACAATTTAAACCTGCTCGTGTTCTGGCCCACCGATCTGCTGGTCGTGATCGTAGCGCTGCGCTGGCTAATACTTAGCAGTCCCTGGCCGCTGTCGCATAACACCAAGCCCTTTGTTGTTTACTACCTTCTCATCAAATTCCTATTAGCAGTGGTGTATTGCGGGATCGCATGGCTGGGACTTTCGACGCAGGACTTAGGCAGCTTAGCGACGGCAATTGTGCCGAGTCTATTCACGTTCACGCTGCTAGGTTGGTTAGTAGGATTCGACAGCGCGCGGCGCAATGACAGTATTTTTTAATTAAGGAGATAAAGAGTGAAGATAAACCGCACCGCTAAGGCGCAGCGCAGCGCCGAATTAGAGGCTGTCTCCGCAAAGGTCGCCGAGTCTTCGGCGCGTCTTAAGCAGCTGCATGAGTGCAGCCCCGAGGAAGCGCGGGCTATGCGCGCCGAACGCGGTAATCCCTTCGCTCCCGCACCCTGTTCGGCGGTCACGGTGCTTAAGGGTGAGATACCCTACGGAGACTCTGCGCTGCCCGTGAGGCGCTATACGCCGGAGAGCTGCGCTAGTGGCGCCGCGCCGGCGCTGGTTTATTTTCACGGGGGCGGCTACGTGCTCGGTGATCTGGAGCAGTACGATACGCTGTGTCAGCAGCTCGCGCAGGCCGCAGCCTGCATCGTCGTCGCGGTCGACTACACGCTTGCGCCCAAGGCGAAGTCGCAGCAGATTTTCGACGAGGCGTTCACCGCGTACCGCTGGCTCAAACAAGAAGGGACAGCCTGGGGCATAGACACGACACGCCTCGCTGTCGGAGGGGATAGTGCCGGCGGCAATCTGGCGACAGCGGTTTGTCTTATGTGCAAGGAATCAGGCGCTGCGCAGCCAAACTTCCAGCTGCTTTGGTATCCGGTGACTGACTACAGCATGAGCTTTGCGTCGGTTGATGAGTTTGCCGAGGGGTATTTCCTCACCAAGGCCAGTATGCAGTGGTTCGCTTCACATTTCCTTGAGGCTCCAGAGCGCGGAGAAGATCCCCGGGTCTCGCCGATACTTGCCGATGTGAGCGGGCTGCCTCCAGCTTTCTTGCTCACTGCGGGTTTCGACCCTCTGCGTGATGAAGGCGAGGCCTTCGCTCAAAGGCTGATGGATGCGGGTGTCAGCTGTCGGCACGTGTGTTACACCGATACGATCCACGCCTTTATCTCCTTCGCAGGCGGCATTGAGGCAGGGCAAGAGGCGATAGCCGAATCGGGCGCTGAACTGCGTAAGGCATTTGCCGTCTAATCTAGAGTAGACGGTAAGCTCGCTGCCTCTGCTGGCTTAGCTCTGCGGTAAACGCAGCGAGGCGTGAGGCGCTAGAAGAAAATTATGCGGAGCAAATCCCAGAAACCCAAGGCACAAAAAAACCGGCGGGGTAACCCAGCCGGTTTTTTGGGGTCCTGGTAAGCAGGACCGGCAAGCAACAACTACATCGCGACGATTTCTACTCGACGATTCTGCTGGTAGGCAGAGTCGTTACTGCCGCGCTGAGCTGGGCGCTCTTCGCCGTAGCTAACAACTTCGATTTGGCTGCGTGCTGCGCCGTTCACAATTAGGAAGTTCAACACGCCGTTAGCGCGTCGCTCACCCAGTGCGAGGTTATATTCGCGTGTGCCGCGCTCGTCGGCATGGCCTTCTAAGCGGATGCGCTTGCTAGGGTTCGCCGCGAGATCTTTCGCGTGGTAGGTAAGCACGTCGCGGTCGGCTTGGCGGAACTCAGCAACGTCGAAATCGAAGTAGAAGACGGTCGTGCTTAGCGCGTTACGCATCATACGCTCTTCAGCGGCCGCTGCGCGGGCGCGTGCTTCAGCCTCGAGCTCCTGTGCGCGACGGGTTGTCGCGTCTACGCCGCTCTCGGTCTCGACGACTTCGGGCTCCATAGCCTCTTCACCGGTTGAGCTACAGGCAGCGAGACCTGCGAGTGAGAGAATCAAAATAGCCATTTTCGTCAGTTGTGTGATCTTCATGTCAGCTCCTGCTTGTTATCCCTACTAGTTATCGACGCGGGCGTTGATCCAACTTGTTTGTATCAAATTTTGAACGGAGAAAAGAATATAGTATTCCCCCGATGAATGCTATATCGCGTCTGACAATTTTCAGGCCAAATGCAGCGGTTTTTGGGGCTTAGGCGACGGTCAAAAAATCGAGCAATCGTTCGATTTTTGCTTATCAAGCCTTGGCAATAGTGCTAGTCTCGCTAGCTGGACTGGCGTGTTATAGCCCGCAGGGACGCCCGCAAGGACGATAGGCGCAAAACACGATTGTGAGCGTATCAGGACCATGAGCGTCCAATAGCTGGAAACACAAAGAACCGCTTGCCAAGCAGCCATTCTGAGTGCGCCGGCTAGGTTGATAATCATTCAGACGTGCGCCCAAAGATACGTTGGGTTTGTTTGGGAGATGCGCTTAGACGATCTTCAGCATGTTCAAACATTGGTGAGCGCCTTTTGACTTGCTTAAGACTGGAGTGCTTCAGAGCACGTTAGAAAGAACCCCAGAGCCCTATTAGATTTAATCAGATTCAATCTTGATCCGATCCAGATTGCGCTTGAGTGAGAGACAAATGCTCTTACGCAGCGCAAGAAACGATCGCTATTTTAAGGAGACCACTGTGAACGCAGATTTTACCGCGGAAGAATTAGCCTTCCAGGCAGAGGTACGCGAGTTCCTAGCCAATGAATTCCCAGCCGAATTGAAAGCCAAAGTCGATAAGCGAATCCGCCTCAGCAAGGAAGAAATCGTAAGCTGGCAGAAAATTCTCCACAAGAAGGGTTGGATGGCACCTAACTGGCCTAAAGAATACGGCGGCACGGGCTGGACACCGACGCAAAAGTACATATTTAGCACCGAAATGGGGCTGGTCGGTGCGCCTGAGCCAACGCCTTTCGGTGTGACTATGGTCGCCCCTGTCATCATGGCTTACGGCACCGAAGAGCAGAAGCAGCGCTTCCTGCCAGACATCCTCGAAAGCAACGTCTGGTGGTGCCAAGGGTACTCGGAGCC
>JAYOBL010000158.1:0-2277 GCA_038104835.1 Gammaproteobacteria bacterium
GCTCTGCGGCGCTTTCACTCGCTTCTTCTGTGGCCGCCTCTGCAGCCTCGTCAATAGCTACTTCTTCAGCCGCTTGTTGCGCCGACTCGCCTGCTGAATCTTGAGTCGCCTCGTCTGCTGACGCTTCAGCCGGCTCCTCAGTCGACTCTTCAACCGAATCGTGAGCTACCTCGCCAACGGCTTCATTGGACTCATCGACTTGTGCTGCGTTGGTCTGCTCTTCAGACTCATCAGGCTTACTAGCCACATCCTGCTCGCTGGCTAGCGGATCCTGCCCGGCGATCGATTCGCCCTGTACGTTTTCTTCTTGCATAGTCTGTTGGTATTCCAATTATCGATTCGGCGTTCTTAAATTCGCCCAGGTCATTGCGCTGGGAAAGGAGAGACGTGTCTTTGAGGCGCAGGCATCATAGCCCTATGCTGTCGGGACTTCAATCGCGCCGCAGGCTGCACAACGAGGGTCGCGGGGCAGTTTCATTTCGCGCCACTGGGCGTTGAGAGCGTCAAACAGAAGCAGCCTCCCCGCAAGCGACTCGCCGACACCTGCAATGAGCTTTATGGCTTCCAAGGCCTGCATCGAGCCGATCACGCCGACCACTGGGGCGAGAACGCCATTCTCTGCACAGTTCTGATCCTGCGCCTCGCTGCTTTTGTAGAGGCATTCGTAACAGGGGCTGTCCGTTTGCCGCGAGTCGAAGACCGCCACTTGGCCTTCAAAGCGAATGGCAGCGCCTGACACGAGAGGCACAGCGGCCTTGAGACAGGCCTTGTTGATCGCAAACCGGCTAGCAAAATTATCCGTAGCATCGATTACCACATCTGCAGCAGCCACCAGAGCATTGAGACGTTCGCCCTCGGCTCGCTCCTTGAGCGCCCGCACTCCCACCGCGCTATTGATCGCTCGAATGCTCGACGCTGCAGACTCAGCTTTATTAACGCCCAAGTCTGTCTCTGCGTGGGCGAGCTGACGCTGGAGATTGCTGAGCTCGACATCGTCGTCATCGATCAGGGTGAGCTCACCGATTCCGGCGGCCGCAAGATAGAGAGAAACTGGAGATCCAAGCCCGCCCGCACCAATCACGAGCACGTGGGCACTGAGCAGGGACTGCTGACCTGCAATATCAAGCTGCGGCAGCATGATCTGACGGCTGTACCTAAGGAGTTGCTCGTCATTCATCGTCATCTATCTCTCTTGTTTTAGCTGAATAGCATCTAAATAGCACCTGAGTAGCCTCTGAATAGCGCTAGCATCGCGCTAGCGCATTGCCGCGTCTCCTTCATTCGCGGCGCTTCCTTCATTCGCCGCGCGCGTGCGATGGAACGTCGGCTTTATTTTCCGCTAGCGCCTCGGTTTTTCCTAAGCGCTTCCTATTTTCTAAGCGCTGACTTCTCGGTTGAGTTCTTCTGAACTTTTAAGAAGCTCTTCGCCCACGCGTCACACGGTCGAGACCTGCGAGGTCTTGCAGACATTCGACATCGCAAAACCCTGCCCTGCGCATCAGCGCGGCTACCGCCTCGCGCTGATCGCAGCCGTGTTCAAAAACAAGCCAGCCGCCAGGCTTTAGCACTGAGCTGCTTTGTTCGACAATAAGACGAAAGGCACTCAAGCCTTGCTCCCCGCAGCTTAGTGCAAGAGGGGGCTCGAACCGAAGATCACCTTCTTCCAAATGGACGTCCTGCGGGGCGATATAGGGCGGATTCGACGCAATTATATCGACTTCTTCCGCAAGCGCAGCGCGCACCGGCGGCGATAACCATGAGCCCTCGGCGAAGCTCAGATTGCCGCCTGCTAAACGTCGAGCATTGCTCCTCGCAACCGCAAGCGCCTCGGTGCTTACGTCGACACCCAATACCTTGAAGCGCGGATCGCTGCGCGCGAGTGCAATCGCGATAGCGCCACTGCCCGTGCCGAGATCAAGCAGTGTTTGCGCGCCCGAGCGCGCCGCTGCAAGCTCGACACAGACTTCTACGAGAAGCTCAGTCTCGGGCCTAGGAATTAGCACGGCGGGACTGACGTTGAGCTCGAAATCCCAGAACGCTCTGCGGCCCGTGATATAGGCAATCGGTTCGCCCCGACGCCTGCGTGCGACGAAGCGCTCAAAGAGGGCCGCGGGCTCGGCCGCGACTTCGCGCTCCGGCCAGGTCATGAGGGTTTCACGTCGGCAGTCTAGCGCCGCCATAAGAAGCAGCTCGGTCTCCAAAAGCCATGAATCACCGCAAGCCTCGGCGCGGTCATTCAGCCGCTAATTAACGAATACCAAGCCGATCAGCTCGCGG
>JAYOBL010000159.1:0-2203 GCA_038104835.1 Gammaproteobacteria bacterium
TAGAACGACGGCTAAGCGCTCTGCCGCATCTTTGCGCCGCTGCCTTGAGCATTTTTTGTGCGTTGATCTTGGCTGCACAAGGAATTACTGCGCTTGGAGCGCAAAGAGAATCGCTGCTCAGCGCGACCGCAGGCATTACGCTGTGCAGCGCACTGCTAATTGGTAGCTGCTTGGCGGCCTGCTTCGCTCATTGGGTAGCACCGCGGTTAAACGCCCGACGCCAAGAGCGACTCAATGCCAAACACGAGGCCTATGCAGCCTCGAACAGCCTGGTGCTGCGCGCTCGCGTAACTGGAGCGCTGAATAGCCGCCAGGAGAACTAGTAGTCATTGCGGTTTAGTCAATCGAGTGCCCTGCTACACAGGCCCGGCACCGATAAGCAACCTTGAACAATCCCAGAGATCTTTGCGCGGACTAGCGATCACCATGAACAAAGCCAAACGAACGGAAATATTTACCCGGCTGCGGGCCGAAAACCCAGCGCCCGAGACCGAGCTAAACTACAGCTCACCTTTCGAACTGCTGATCGCAGTCATGCTGTCGGCGCAGTCAACAGACGTAGGGGTTAACAAGGCGACCGACAAGCTGTTCCCCGTTGCCAACACGCCTGCGGCAATAGCAGCACTCGGCGTCGAGGGACTAAAGCATTACATCAAGACAATCGGCCTCTTTAACACCAAGGCAGCGAACGTCATCAAAACCTGCCAACTATTGCTGGATGAGCATGGAGGCGAGGTACCGCAGACTCGCGAGGCTCTTGAAGCGCTGCCTGGAGTTGGCAGAAAAACGGCCAATGTCGTGCTGAACACCGCGTTTAGACAGGTCGCTATGGCCGTCGACACACACATATATAGGGTGTCGAATCGAACGGGCATCGCGCCGGGGAAAACGGTACTTGCGGTTGAGAAAAAACTCATCAAACTCGTGCCCGAGGAATTCCTACTCGATGCTCATCACTGGCTGATCTTACAGGGGCGCTACGTCTGTTTGGCGCGCAAGCCCCGCTGTGGCGCCTGCCTGATCGAGGACTTGTGCGAGTACAAAAAGAAGACGAGTGATTAGCCGCGGCCCAGCTTTTTGCTAACGTTAAGCTTAGCCACTTAGAGCCGCCCAGCGCTCCCTGCCTTGCGGCACTTTTAAAAGCTTCAAAGGCAGAACGCGAAAACAAACACAAACCCCAAACGGCCGGCTACCGCCGGCATTTTGCGTCTTGGGTAAGCGCTACTTTATCGCTCGACCTTTGCGTGCTGCGATACGCAGCCTGAGCGCATTGAGCTTGATAAAGCCCGCCGCGTCCTTTTGATCGTAAGCGCCGTCGTCGTCTTCAAAGGTCGCTATGCTCTCATCGAAAAGAGAGTCGTTAGACTCACGACCAACAACGACGACATTACCCTTGTAGAGCTTGAGGCGAACGCGTCCGTTAACGTGCTGCTGAGACTCATCCACCAACGCTTGCAGTGCCAGACGCTCCGGTGAGAACCAGTAGCCGTTATAGACCAAGGACGCGTAGCGCGGCATGAGATCGTCTTTTAGGTGAGCGAGTTCGCGATCCATTGTGAGCGACTCAATTGCGCGGTGCGCCTTGAGCATAATCGTACCGCCGGGGGTCTCATAGCAGCCTCGAGATTTCATGCCAACGTAGCGATTCTCAACGATGTCAGCGCGACCGATACCGTTTGCGCCACCCAATTTGTTGAGCGTCTCCAAGACAGTAGCCGGCGACATCGCTACGCCGTCGATCGCGGTGATATCTCCTCTAACGTAGTCGAGTTCGACGTAGGTTGGAGTGTCTGGTGCGGACTCGGGCGAGACACTCCATAGCCACATTGCCTCTTCCGGCTCTGCGGCGGGGTCCTCCAAGATATCCCCTTCGTAGGAGATATGAAGAAGATTAGCATCCATGGAATAAGGCGACTTCGTTCCCCGCTTCTTCTCCACCGCAATGTCATGCTCTGCGCAGTAGGCCAGCAATTTCTCGCGGGAATTAAGATCCCAATCACGCCACGGCGCAATGACTTCAATGCCAGGGGCTAGCGCGTAGGCCGCGAGCTCGAAACGAACCTGATCGTTGCCCTTGCCTGTCGCACCGTGAGATATCGCATCCGCGCCTGTCTCTGCGGCGATCTCCACTAGTCGCTTTGCGATCAGAGGGCGCGCAATGGAAGTGCCTAAAAGATACTCGCCCTCATATAAGGCATTGGCT
>JAYOBL010000008.1:0-15905 GCA_038104835.1 Gammaproteobacteria bacterium
CTTCGCTTGTAAAAAAGCCCCAAAAACGGGGCTCTTTGTAACTTCTTTGCAACTCACAAAACTATATAAATCAATAGTTTAGCGTAACTCTATTACTCCCACTCAATAGTAGCCGGCGGCTTCGAAGAAATATCATAAGCCACCCGCGACACATCGGCGATCTCGTTCATGATTCGGCCGGAGACTGTTTCGAGTAATTCGGGATCTAATCGCGCCCAGCGGGCGGTCATGAAGTCGATGGTCTCTACTGCGCGCAGGGTGATCACCCAAGAGTAGCGGCGTGCGTCTCCAACTACGCCCACCGACTTCACCGGCAGGAATACGGCGAATGCCTGGCTGACCTTGTTGTAGGCATCGAAGTTATGAAGCTCTTCCATGAAGATCGCGTCGGCCTGACGCAGGATGTCGCAGTACTCTTTGGTGACTTCGCCCAACACGCGCACGCCCAGGCCGGGGCCGGGGAACGGATGGCGATAGACCATGTCGTAGGGCAGCCCTAGTTCGACACCGATCTTGCGCACCTCGTCTTTGAATAGTTCGCGCAGCGGCTCTACGAGTCCCATCTTCATGTCTTCGGGCAACCCGCCCACGTTGTGGTGCGACTTGATGACGTGGGCCTTGCCGGTCTTGGAGCCGGCGGACTCGATAACGTCGGGATAGATAGTGCCCTGGGCGAGCCACTTTACGTTGCTGAGCTTGCTCGCCTCGGCGTCGAAGACCTCGATGAAGGTGTTGCCGATGATCTTGCGCTTGGCCTCGGGCTCGTCAACACCCTTGAGCTTACCGAGGAAGAGATCTTCGGCGTCGGCGCGGATAACTTTGACACCCATGTTCTTGGCGAATGTCGCCATAACCTGATCGCCCTCGTTGAGACGGAGCAGGCCGTTGTCGACGAACACACAGACAAGCTGGTCGCCGATCGCCTTGTGCAGCAGCGCAGCAACTACGGAGGAATCGACGCCGCCGGATAGGCCGAGTAGCACGGTGTCGGTGCCTACCTGCTCGCGCACGGTGGCGATGGCATCTTCGATAATGTTTGCTGAGGTCCACAGGGCTTCGCAGCCGCAGATGTCGCGCACAAAGCGCTCTAATAGGCGCAGCCCTTGCAGTGTGTGCGTCACCTCAGGGTGGAATTGAATGCCGAAATAGTTGCGCTCGGCGTTAGCCATCGCGGCGATTGGTGCGCTCTCTGTTCTAGCGACGATTTCGAAACCGGGCGGGACTTGCGTGACCTTGTCGCCGTGGCTCATCCAGACGTCCAACTGGGCAACGCCTTCGGCGTTGACGCTGTCTTCGATGCCGTCGAAGAGTGCCGATGGAGCGCAAGCGTCGACTTTCGCGTAGCCGAATTCTGACTTTGCTGAGCCCTCGACCTTGCCGCCAAACATCTCGGCCATGATCTGCATGCCGTAGCAAATACCTAAGATAGGCAGACCCGAATCGTAGAGGAACTCCGGCGGGCGAGGTGAGTCAGCGGTGTTTGCAGACTCAGGGCTGCCGGAAAAAATAATACCTTGCGGCGCGAATTCTTCGAACAGCGCCTGATCAACCGAGTAGTCCCAGATCTCGCAATACACGCCCAGCTCGCGGACGCGGCGCGCGATGAGCTGCGTGTACTGAGAACCGAAATCGAGGATAAGAATCTTCTGGCTATGGATATTTGCTGAGCTCATGGGTGTGCCGTTTCTAGTATGGAGAAAGAAAAAAAAGGGCGAGGTGGGAGCCGTCAGCGGCCTTCGCGCCTCGCCCTAATTGTGCTAAATGTGCGAGCGCCCAGCACTCACTGGCAAGATCAGACTCGCTAAGGACTGCCCTGCCCTGCGGCTCACTGCTTGCATGTAAACCAAGCCGCAGCGCGAAACTATGACATTCGGTAGTTAGGCGCTTCTTTAGTTATAGAGACATCGTGTACGTGAGACTCGTTCATGCCCGACGCGGTAATTTTCACGAACTGGGTTTTGGACCGCATGGTCTCGATATCAGGACTGCCTGTGTAGCCCATGCTGGACCTAAGACCGCCCATAAGCTGATGCACGATGGCAGACATCGGCCCCTTGTAGGGGACGCGGCCTTCTATACCCTCGGGCACGAGTTTCTCGGCGCCGGAGTCAGTGTCTTGGAAATAGCGGTCGCTAGAACCTTGGGAGTGGGACATCGCACCTAGCGAGCCCATGCCGCGATAGGCTTTGTAGCTGCGGCCTTGATAAAGCTCCACCTCGCCAGGCGCCTCCTCCGATCCCGCAAGCAGGCTGCCCACCATCACGACGTTAGCGCCTGCGGCGATAACCTTGGCCAGGTCACCAGAGAAGCGGATGCCGCCATCGGAGATCACGCAAACGTCCGTGTCTTTGAGTGCTTCAACGACATTGGCTACGGCAGTCATTTGCGGCACGCCCACGCCGGTAACGATGCGCGTGGTGCAGATCGAGCCGGGGCCGATGCCTACTTTCACTGCGTCTGCGCCGGCTGCCGCGAGGTCCAGAGCCGCCTGCGCGGTCGCGATGTTGCCACCAATAACCGACAAGTTAGGGTATTTAGTCTTGATCGCTTTGACCTGATCGATAACGCCCTGAGAGTGGCCGTGGGCTGTATCGACAACCACCACGTCTACTCCTGCCTCGACTATGGCGTCGACACGGTCGGGGGTATCTGGCCCCGTACCCACCGCGGCGGCAACCCGCAGGCGGCCGTGCTCGTCTTTACAGGCGTTAGGGTAGTCTTCGGATTTGCGAATATCTTTGAGTGTAATGAGGCCTCGCAGCTCGAAGGCCTCGTTAACCACCAGCAGCTTCTCGATTCGGTGACGATGCAGA
This sequence comes from Gammaproteobacteria bacterium, assembly GCA_038104835.1. Taxonomy (GTDB): domain Bacteria; phylum Pseudomonadota; class Gammaproteobacteria; order Pseudomonadales; family Pseudohongiellaceae; genus UBA9145. The sequence continues at coordinate 2,814 of JAYOBL010000008.1, forward strand.
AGTTCTTTCACTTCGCTTAAATCGAAATCTTCGCGCACGGTGACGAGCTTGTCTTTGGTCGTCATGATGGAGCTAACAGGGAGGTCGTAATTGGCCTCGAAGCGGACGTCGCGGCTAGTGACGATGCCGACTAGTTCGTCGCCGTCTAGAACCGGCATACCGGAGATGCGATTCTCTTTTATAAGGGCAATGAGCTCACCGATAGTCGCAGAGGCAGCAATGGTGATGGGGTCCTTCACCACACCGCTCTCGAATTTCTTCACTAGGCGAACTTCGCGCGCCTGATTCTCGACGGTCATGCTCTTGTGAATCACACCAATGCCGCCTTCCTGAGCCATAGCAATAGCCAGACGCGCCTCGGTAACCGTATCCATTGCGGAGGAGACCAGCGGGATGTTGAGGCCGATAGACGCGGTGAGCTTGGATTCTAGACTGACAGACTTGGGCAGGACGGTGGAGTGCGCAGGCAGCAGGAGGACGTCGTCGAAGGTTAAGGCTTCTTCAGCTACTCGTAACATAGTATTTACCACACTCTACAAAAAAAGCATTATATAGAGGCCAAAAGTGCTTGTATAGCACTAGCCCTAGTATTCTCGCCTCCAAAAAGGTCAGCTTCATGACGCAGCCTGCCTCGCCGCCCGACAGCCCAAGCAGCAAGACCCGCCCTCTTCCAGACAACCGCCTCGGCGCACTGCTGCGCGAACCCTTGAGCGTATTCATCCTTATTGGCTGCGGCTTATTTGCGTTAAATGCGCTCGTTGCTCCCGAAGAGCAATCCCTCGTGATCAGCGATAGCGAAATAGAGGCCCGGCTCCTCCTTGCGGAGCTCGACAAAGACGCGCCTCTCTCCACCGCTGAGATCGCCGAGCTGACCAATGAGTTTATCACCCAGCAGGTGCTTGTTGCCGAAGCAAGGGCTCGCGGGCTAGACGAGGACAGCCGCATTAATACGCTGCTTGCGGAGAAAATGCTGCACGTGCTCAGCGCAGAAGTGCGCCAGCCCACTCCGAGCGAGCTTAAGGAATTTTACACCAGCTACCTCGCAGGCTACGCGCAGCCTGCCAGCTATAGCGCCGAGGAGATCGTACTGGCGCGAACAGATAGTCGTGCACTGGCCGCGGTGCTCGAAACCGAATCGTCCCGCATTCGGCCTTTGCCGGAACTCAGGGAGAGCGAGTTAGGATCGATTTTCTCACCGGCATTTGCCCGCGAAGCGATAGCCGCAGCGCCTGAATGGAGCGGGCCATTCGCAAGCAACCGCGGCCAGCATTGGCTGCGCATCATTGAAACGACGCCTAGTTACACCCCGCAGCTCGACGAGATCAGAGAACTTGTTCGCGCAGGCTGGCTGCAACAAGCCGAGGCACAGCAGGAGCGCGAGATTACCGAAGAACTTGTTGAGTCTTACCGAATTATCCGAGCCCCTGCCCCGCAAGCCGCAGGCGAGACGACAGCGCAATGAGCGCTACGGCGGCCGGCAAGCGCTGGAGGAGACACCTGCGCAGCAATAGCGGACTGCTTGCGCTAGTGTTTGGCGTAATCGCGGCAGGCATGAGCAGCAGCGCCGGCGCCCATGACATCGACGTGACTGGGGTCGCTAGGCTTGTACTCGATGAGATCTTGGTTGGCGAGAAGGCGGATGGCGAACCGAGGACAGCGGACTATCGGCTGTCACTCCTCGATACCAAGGTGCCGCCGCTGTATGACATCTCCGGGTCCATTCCTAGCCGCTGCAGCGCTCAGGCCTCTGGCATAGCGAGCTACCGCTTTCGCTGCAGCCCCACACTCTCTCGCAGCGAAAGCCTTCTCTTCCCGTGGGGACTGGCGGGCGTCGTGATAATCGCAAATTGGAGCGACGGCAGCAGTCACTCGCGCTATTACCAAGGCGACGGCGTTTTCGTCGAAGCGCCACTCGAAGGCCTGCGGGCGGCTAGCGGCGATATGGCCGCCCTGGCGGGCAACTATCTAGTACTCGGCATCGAGCACATTCTGCTCGGCATAGATCACCTGCTCTTCGTAATTGGCCTGCTACTGCTGCTCTGGCAACGGGGCAATGCGCGCCTGCCGAATCGAGCCGAACCCACAGGACGCAGCTCAATCACTTGGCTCAGCATACAGGCGCTTAGCGCGTTCACCGTAGCACACAGCCTCACACTAGGCGCGAGCATCCTCGGCTTCGCCTCGGCGCCCGCTGCACCGGTTGAGCTACTCATTGCCCTGTCGATAGTCATGCTTGCCCGCGAATCCCTTGTCGATTCCACAACCGCGACGCCCGCGCCCAAAATATGGCCGCTGGCTTTTCTGTTTGGCCTCATCCACGGCTTTGGCTTCGCCGGAGCGCTGGGTGATCTTGGCCTTAACAGCGCCGACATTCCCATCGCCCTATTCTTTTTCAATATTGGCGTGGAACTGGGCCAGCTGTTCATAGTGACCCTGAGCTTTGGCGTTGTCTGGACAGCGCGCAGGCTGCTTCCGCACCTTGAAGATCGAGCATACTCACTGCAGCGAGGGCTAAGCTATGGCCTTGGCGGCATCGCCGTGTTTTGGCTTATCGAGCGCGCACCTTCGTTAATCACCTAGGCGCTGCCCTGCTGACCCCACATCGGCATAGACTCTCGAGCCAATACACGTTAAAACCCTTGCGAAGCTCTCGCTGCATCAAACACCTCAACTAATTCACGCAATTTAAGGAGTTCTCATGAAGATATCCTCATCACTCACACAGGCCGGCCTAGTCGCTGGGCTGACCCTCTGCGCCTCGACCGCCCTCGCGGCCGATGCCAGTGCAACCCGCGGGAAAATAGAAATGGCGCTGCAGAGCGACGTTCGCGACGCTGCCGAAGTGGCGCGCGACGCCAATCGCAAACCCGGCGAGGTGCTAGAGTTTTTCGGCCTTGAAGATGATATGAAGGTGCTGGAAATCTCACCCGCTACAGGCTACTGGTCGAAATTTGTCGGTCCCACCCTGTGCGAGAACGGCGGCGAACTCGTGCTGTCGGTTGGCGTTAGCGCAAACTATCGCAACGATGTGATGAGCCTGCCCGGCATGGATTGCGCCAGCGCCATCAATGACGACATCACGCTAGGTAATCTACCTGAGTTCGACTTCAGCGAAGGCGATTTCGACATGGTGCTCACATTCTGGAACCTCCATAACCCCTCAGCCGAAGGCCGGGCGAACCTGAACAAGGCCGTCTTCGACTCGCTGAAGTCCGGAGGCATCTACGGCGTTGTGGACCACACGCGTCGCCACATGCAACCGACCTCCCGCGCCGTTGGTCGCCGTTTGGATCCGGTGCTAGTCATTAAGGAAATGCTCGATGTGGGCTTCGAGCTTGTCGACTTTAGCGACATGCACTACCACCCAGAAGAAGACCTTACGCAGGAAGTTGGCACGCCGGGTGTGCGCGGCGCGACGGATCGCTTTACGCTGAAATTCCGCAAGCCCTAACCCTAGAGAAACGGGTATTCGTGGACTGCTAACACGCGTGCAGCTCACGAATAGCCTCAGGTCTTTTGATTGACTTTCAGGGGTTTACAGGTATCATCCGCCTCGCTTGAAAGTAAGCACTGATTATTTGACCATTTCGAAGTCTCATGTAGCACCACGTTCCGTAAGATAACGTCCTGTAAAGTAAGAGTACCGCCGAATTTCTAGCACGACCCCCTAACGGGATTTTTAATAGCACGGTGTCCGTGCAAAAGCAGGATTTGACTATGTCAGACAAGATTACTGGAACTGTAAAGTGGTTTAACGAAAACAAAGGCTTCGGCTTCATCGAACGTGAAGGCGGTGCAGACGTATTCGCACACTTCAGCGCTATCCAAAGCGAAGGCTACAAGACTCTCGCTGAAGGTCAGCGCGTTGAGTTCATCGTTACTGACGGCCAGAAAGGCCCTCAGGCAGAGCAAATAGTCGCGATCTAATTCGCAGCTAAGGCTTTGTGAAGGAGGCGAGCTACGGCTCGCCTTTTTTGTGCCTGCAGATTATTCATCACTCTATTGATTCGATCGGAGGCATAGCTTAGCTCTTGGCCAGGAGTCGAGGTACTATTAACGCCGATCTACGGGGCCATCGCAGGCGTTACTCTTCCTATGAAATCATTCAAGTTCTCTCGATTAGCGAACGCCACGGCGTTGGTGCTCCTCAGCCTGGGCCTCACCGCACTTGGCTCAAGTGCCAACGCGGCAAGTGCTGACCTTTCCGGCAGCGCGCGCGGCATCACTTTAGACGTCTTCAGCCGGCTGAGCCCGCTTGAGATTAACAGCATTCACAGTTGGGAGATCGTGCTCACAGACGAGCACGGCCCTATTGATGATGCGGCTCTTACGGTCACTGGCGGTATGCCCGAGCATAATCATGGCATGCCAACACAGCCGCAGATTACGCAGCAGCTTGCGGCCGGACGCTACCTACTAGAGGGCGTGCGCTTTCATATGCCCGGGCTCTGGCGCATCACCGCCGTGGTTACCCGTGAGTCTGCGCCGGTGACCATCGTGATTGATTTCGAGCTATAAGCATGAGCCGCAGATCCGCTCTGGCGTTAACAGCGACAGTTGTACTAGCCGGCCTTGCCACGCTGGCTTGGAATAGTCTGCGCCTGCCCAGCTCCGCCACCTGGAGCGATGAAGAGCTGCGGCTTATCGCCTCACTTTCACTCGACGCCCTGCCACCGCTCCCCGCTGATCCCAGCAACGCGGTGGCCGATAGCGAGGCCGCAGCGCAGCTTGGGTATTCTCTTTACTTTGACACTCGGCTTTCAGCGAACGGCGCGGTCTCCTGCGCTAGCTGTCATAAGCCGGACCTCATGTTTACCGACGGCCTAAAGCTCGCGGTCGGTGCAGGCTTAGGTAGCCGTCATACGCCCAGCCTGCTCGGCTTGTCCTACAGCCCATGGTTCTATTGGGATGGACGCAAGGACAGCCAATGGGCACAGGCGCTCGCGCCTTTAGAAGCCAAGCACGAACACGGCATTACTCGCAGCGCACTCGCAACTTTGATGCGTGAAGACAGCAACTACGCTGCCGCTTACGAGGCCGTATTTGGCGAACTGCCCGCATTCGAGATGCCGGCGGCCGCGAGTCCCTTGGGCAGCGAATCCGAACGCAGCGCGTGGGAGGCTCTTCGAGCAGAGGAAAAACAGCAGATCAATGAGGTGTTTGCGAACTTAGGCAAGGCGCTGGCGGCCTATCAGCGCAAACTAATGCCGAGCCGAGCGCGCTTCGACGAATACGCGGCGACGCTTGCTGAAAAGCAGAGCGCACAGGTGAAAACGGGCTCGGCCCTCTCGGACGAAGAGCTCGCTGGCCTCAGGCTTTTCCTTGGTAAAGGAATGTGCGTCACCTGTCACAACGGCCCGCTCTTTACTAACCATGAATTCCATAATACGGGCGTGCTCGCCAACCCCGGGGAGCTGCCGGCTATGGCGCGCTATGACGGAGTCCGCGAGGCACGCAAAGACCCATTCAACTGCCTGGGAGAATATAGCGACGCCTCTGCAGACCAGTGCATAGAGCTGCGCTTCGCCCGCGACACTAACGACTTGGTTGGCGCACATAAGACTCCCACTCTGCGCAGCGTCGCTCTCACAGCGCCTTATATGCATGGCGGGCAGATCGCAGATCTTGCCGGAGTTATGCGCCACTACAATCAAGCGCCCACGTCGATGCTGAGCCATAACGAAGCCAAGCCGCTTGGCCTGCGTCCTCCGGAGCTGCGGGCATTAGAAGCCTTCATGCATACGCTAACAGCGCCGTTGGCAACAGAGCCGCGCTGGTTAGAGCCACCCCAATGAATCAGACCCTCGCCGCGCCTGCGCGCTTTCTGGCAAGTCTCATTCTTTTACTGCCCTTTGGTCAGCCGCTCACGGCTCAGGAAAGCGTTGATTCGCGCATGGAGTCGGCAATTAACGCGCCGAGCCGAGCCATAGCACACATCCTACGCGATGAGCTGCGCAAACCTAGCGAAGTCATCCGCTTCATGCAGCTGCCCAACAGCGGCGCACAGGTCTTGGACCTGTATGCCGCAGACGGCTACTACACCTATCTCCTCGCGAGTGCAGTCGGGCCCGATGGACGAGTGTTCGCCCAGAACCCCATTGCCGGCCCGGACGCCGACGCCGACGACATCCGCCAAATGCATTCGCTGGCAGACGCCTTAGACGAGCGCATCGCTCTAGCGCAGCTGAGCAATGTCACCCACCTGCGCAGCGACTTTGCGAAGCTTGCTACCTCAACAATAGAACCCAAGTCTTTGGATGCGATTCTGATGTCGCAAATCCTGCATGATTTCGCCAATGCTGGCGAAGCCGCAGCAATCGCTCTTCTAGAATCACTACGCACCCTGCTTAAGCCCTCCGGCACCCTCATTGTTATTGATCACGCCGGCGAGAGTGGCCTGGACAATCTGCGACTGCACCGGATGCCTGTAGAGCAGGCAAAACGGGTCGCCGAGGCAGCGGGATATACGCTACAGGCAGAGTCGTCGCTGCTCGCTAACCCCCGCGACAGACACAGGCGGCCAGTCTTCGACCCCATGCTCGCGCGCAATACCGACCGCTTCCTGCTGCGTTTTCAGCCCTAGCTGCCACTTGCTCGGCAATACGCTAGACTCATCCCATGGCTTATAACCCAAACTACAATCTTGAATCAGTCCCGGAGTCTTCGGTGCTGTCGGTTAGCGGCGTCAATCGCCTCGCGAAATCGCTGCTCGAAGGGCACTTCCCCAATATTGTCGTCGAAGGCGAGATCTCCAACCTCTCGCGTCCGGCCTCGGGTCATTGGTATTTCACGCTTAAAGACCGAAGCGCCCAGCTGCGCTGCGCCATGTTCGCCGGCAGCAACAAGCGCGTGCGCTTTGCGGTGGAAAATGGCCAACAGCTAACGCTGCGCGGCAGACTCACCGTGTACGAGGGACGCGGCGACTATCAGCTTATTGCCGAGTCGATGACAGAGGCCGGTGCCGGCGCCCTGCAGCGAGCTTTTGAACTCCTCAAGGCGAAACTCGAAGAAGAGGGTTTGTTCAACGCTGAGCGCAAGCGAACGCTACAGGATGACTATCAGCACATCGGTCTCATTACTTCGCGTACGGGTGCTGCGGTGCAGGATATTTTGAGCGTGTTCGCAAGGCGCTCACCAAGCACGCGCCTCACCCTGCTACCCGTGTCGGTCCAAGGCGCTCAGGCACCCGCGGAAATCGTCGCAGCAATCCATCGCGCGAACAGCCTGGCCGAACAGCTAGGCATAGAAGCGCTGATTGTCGGTCGCGGCGGCGGCTCGATCGAAGACCTGCAGGCGTTTAATGATGAAAAGGTCGCGCGCGCAATCGCGGCCAGCAGCCTGCCTATCTGCAGCGCTGTGGGTCATGAAACCGACTTCACCATCGCCGACTTCGTTGCCGATCTTAGAGCGCCGACGCCCTCTGCGGCGGCAGAGCAGCTCAGCCAGAACCAAGAAGACCTGCTTGTACGGCTGCGACAGCTATCTATTCGCCTTAGTCAGCTTCAACGCTCGGCGCTGCAGCGCCTAGCGCACAGGCTCAGCTCCACGGCCAAGCGCCTACGTCGGCCAGACAGGCTTGTACAGGAACAGGCGCAGCAGCTCGATGGGCTCGAAGCCCGCCTGATGCGCGGCTGGGCAGCGCAGAGCGCCGAACGCAGCAACGAACTCGCGCTTCTAGCGCAAAGCCTGCGCGCCCAATCACCCCGGCGCCGGCTCGAAAGGCTGACGCAGGATCTCAGCGGCAAGAGGCAAAGACTCAGCCGTGCTGCGAAGGTCGCGCTGCAGCGCAAAGGCGCAAGCCTCGCGCAGCTTGGCCGAAGCCTCGAAGCGATAAGCCCGCTTTCCACGCTCGCTCGCGGCTACAGCATTAGCTTCGACGCCGACGGCAACGCCCTGCGTAGCATTGAAGACACGGCACCCGGCAAAGAGATCAGCACGCAGGTGGGAGACGGTCGCATTGTCTCCCTGGTAAAAGAGACAGCGAAGTCGACCGATAGCACATCAGAGTAGAAAAACCTCGGCGCAGTGGAAGGAGCCCAAAGTATGAACACGCAACGATTCACAGCGACACAGCGTATCGCGGCCAGCTTTATTCTCCTTTGCCTGTTTGCCGTTAACGCCTTTGCGCAGACTACTCTCAAGAGGCTTCCGCCTTCGCTGCTTGTCCCCGGCGGCGTTGCAGTCGTCCCCACAGCGACACAGGCAGCTGCCGCCTACTACGAAGGTGAGCGCGTTATGCTTGCGGAGTACGAAGGCGCTCAGTACGCGATCATTGGCCTTGCGCTATCCGCCAAGCCGGGCATGCATACCTTTACGCTCGAGACGTCAGACGGCACTCAGGAGACACTAGGGTTTAGTGTTGCAGCGAAGACTTATACAGAGCAGCGCCTCACTATAAAAAACCAACGCCAAGTTAACCCCAATGCGGAGGACATGGTTCGCATACGCGCCGAGAGCGCAGAGATGAACGCCGCCTTTAGCAGCTGGGACGAGACGCTTACGCCGACGCTTACTCTTAACGTCCCCGTTGATGGTGTTCGCAGCAGTTCCTTTGGTCATCGTAGATTCTTCAACGATCAGCCACGCGCACCTCACTCGGGCATGGACATCGCAGCGCCCGAGGGCACGCCGATTTATGCGCCTGCGGAAGGCGTAGTACGCAGCACGGGCAACTATTTTTTCAATGGCAATACGATCATCCTCGATCACGGTCACGGCCTAATCAGCCTCTACTGTCATATGAACACGATCGACGTAGAGGTCGGCACTCAAGTTTCCGCGGGCGAGCTCATAGGCCGAGTGGGACAAACAGGGCGAGTCACGGGTCCACACCTGCACTGGAGCGTGAATCTGAATAATACCCGGGTCGATCCGGCCTTCTTTCTTGCGGAGCAGTAAGTACGGGCAAGCGCGTAGAAAATCGAAATCCATCACCTTCTAATTTGTGATGGCGACCACAGAACAGGGAATACTCAGCGCTTCACTCGCCCTTAGCGCCTATGATAGCGACGATAAGATAGCGAGATAGGACATGCCGATGCTCTGGCTAGAGACTTTCTTCTTACTGCTGTGCGGCCACGCGCTAGCAGACTTCGTCCTACAGCCGGCTGAGATGGGATATGGGAAGAATCGCAAGGAACGAGTCAAGCGCTCACTCTCACCGCATTTCCCCGCTTGGCAATACTGGCTAAGCGCACACGCCCTCATTCACGGCGGCGCGGTTTATCTCGTTACCGGTCAACTCGTCTACGGACTTATCGAAACCGCAAGCCACTGGCTCATTGATTTCGCGAAGTGCGAAGGCAAGATCTCGATGCATGTCGATCAGGCTCTGCATATTCTGCTCAAACTCAGCTACTCCCTCCTCATTGCGTCACAGCTTCCCTAGCACGCCTGCGTTGACTCGTTGCCATGCTCGGCTATAGTGTTTGCCGAACTATTGTTAATGGCGCTCACCACAACCAGCATGAGTCGCCGCAGAGCTAGCTAGAGGAGCCACCATGAACAAGAGAGAAGAGCAGCGCCGCCGTCGCGAAGAAAAGCAGCGAGCCGCAGAGAAGAGCCAAGGCACACGCAAGCTGCTGAGTAAGTTCGCGCTCTACTTCTTACTGCCAGTCTTCGGGCTAGTCGTCGCCTACACTTACCTCAATCAGGCGCCTACTTATTCGCCCGTTGAAGTGGCAGAGAACGATCATCTGCGCGGCGACCGCGAGGCGCCCGTGACCATCGTCGTTTACGCCGACTTCCAATGCCCCGCCTGCGCTACCGAGAACGAAACAATGCTGAGGCTCTGGCCTGAGATAAGCGAAAACTCTCATCTCATCTTCCGGCACTTCCCAATTACCACGACGCACCCCCACAGCTGGACAGCCTCGCTCTATGCCGAGGCTGCTGGCCGTCAAGGCAGGTTCTGGGAAATGCACGACGCGCTCTTCCAAACCCAGCGCCTCTGGTCGCCTCTGCGGGACGTTGAAGAAGAGTTCGACAGCTATGCGCTAGGGCTGAATTTGGATCTCGAACAGCTGCATGCGGACATGGAAGACGAGGCTCTTATCGCCAAGATTCGCGCCGATCAGCGTGGAGGCAATGCGGCGGGTGTAAGAGGCACGCCGGCCGTATTCATTGAAGGCAGACAGCTGGCGCGCCCAAGCGCTAGTCGCATCCGCGAGGCAATTGCGGAGGCTAGCGCGGGCTAGATTAGAACGAGTGAAAATTCTATAGCGAGAGAGCTTACGAAGAACGCGAACAAAGAGAAGAACGCGGCGCCTAATTGACGCGCGCCGCGCGAATCTCAATTTCAACCAGCCACCCTGGCACGACGAGATCTTGAATCTCTACAAAGGTGCGAACCGGCTTGAGTGGATTCTCTTCGGTGCCGAAGAATTTTCGGTAGCCGCGGTTGAAACCGTCGAAGTCTAAATAGCCAAACTCGTCAGACAGCGCGAATGCCCGCACCTGAACAATGTCGCCCATCGACCAGCCCTGGGATTCCAGAGTCTCCTTGAAGCTCTCGAACGTATCGGTGACCTGCTGCTCCATATCGCCCCAGCTTCCGTCTTCGAGCGGTGACGCACCTGATCCGCTGAGATAAAGCGACTCTGCTCCCGCAGGCACTTTTATCGTTGTAAAGAAATGCCGGCCTTCGCCACGACGTTCAATACCGCCAACGGTAACGACATCAGTGTCTTCACCGCGATTCAGCACCGCCACATTAGCCGACTCGCTCTCTGGCGCGACGCTAACGGGTGTTACCGCAGCAGTGCCCGAGGTCTCCACTGCCGACTCATCAGAGTCGCCCGAGAGCATCTGAAAAAGCCAAATGGCGCCGAGAAGAAGGAGAGCGATTAAGACCGCTTTATTGAGCGCACTGAGCCCGCTCGCCGCGGCAGCCTGATCTTCCTGCGTGTGCGCTGCGTCAGAAGTCGTGTCGGGGGTTGTATCAGGAGTCGCGTCTGTTCCGTTTTCTTGGTCTGCTTCCTGATTAGAGTCTAAGCTGGCCTCGACCGGTTCCTCGGCGCCCTCTTCCCTGTGCTCTTCGCTCGACATACTCGTTCTCCAGTTATGAGGTTTGGCTTAGTCTAAGGTGTTGATATAGGCGAGGACGTCGTTGATATCGTCATCGCTTTGCAGCGCCAGCGCTGAGGGGCGCATTAGCTGACCTGCGGTGTCGTCGGGATGCTGACCGCGATAGCCGGACTGAAAGAGTTTAATCTGGCGGAAGAGATACCAGTCGTTGCGACCCGCAAGCCCGGGCGCTGCAAGTGCCTCGTTACCTTCACCGGACGCTCCGTGGCAGGCAGCGCAGGCCGCATACAGACCCTGGCCCTTCGCCGCATCGCCTTCGATGAGCGGATCGGCGTCTATCACTTCCCAACTGCCAATATGACTGACGAGGTCTTCGATTTCTTCGTCGCTTAGGCGTGCTACCGACGCCATCATCTCGTTGCCTGGAATATAGTCTTTTTGCGAGCCGCGAATGCCGGCACGGAAATTTTGCAGCTGCGTGCGCAGATACCAAGGCTCCAAGCCCGCAAGGCTCGGGCCGCCGACGATAGGATTGCCCTGCCCGGCGCCGCCGTGGCAAGTGGCACAAACCTCGTTAGCGAGGGGCTGATTGCTGAGGTCGAGTTTGTCGTACTGCTGCGCCAAGGCAGAAGTGGCGAACAACACAAGGGCGGCTGGGAACAGTTTAATTTGCGAGCGCATGAAATGAAATTCCTGTATCGAGACTTAGGCGGGGCGCGCGTTAAACGCGCTGCCCAGGCATTGAACCGCCCGCTTTACGGCTGAGCATGTCGTTGATTGCCCAGTGGGCGGAGAGGATAGCGCTCTCTTGCCAGGCCGTGTGCTTGGTGATCTGATCGCCAATGGTGTAGTGATTGCCCGCGGGATTGCGCAGCGTTTGGAACAGTCGTTCCTCTTCCTGCGTGAAGCCGCTGCGGCTCTTCTGCCAGCGCGCCGAGCACCCGAGCATGTGATTCATGCGATGCCAAGCGATGGTTATACCTTTTTCAACTAAGCCACGGTATCCCGGGTGAACCTTCTCACCTTGGCGAATAGCTGTCTCGATCCGCTCTTCTTGAGTGAGCTGCGTGAAGTGCATACCACCGCCGTAGTTATACGCCGCCAGAATCACACCTTTCTCTTTATACATACCGTGGGGCGGATACCAGATCTGCTCGATCGGCTGATTGGTCCAGGAGATGCCACCAAAGATATCGTCCTTCTCCCAAAACCGCTCCTTGGCTTGGAAAGCCGACTTATAGGCCTCGCCGCGGCGCACGTACCGCATGGCTTCGCGGTAGTCTTCGGGGAAGTTGTTGTCGATTCCCGTCATCAGATGGGTGGGGATACTGTTGAAGCAGTAGTCTGCTTCGATCTTGTATTTGATTCCTTTGTGCTCGTAGACCACTTCCACGCCGCCATCCTGCAGCATGACCGACGTCACCATGACGTTGTAGAACACTTCCTCCGGCAGCTTACGCAGGAATCCCTTGATGATCTGATCCATGCCGCCCTTGGGCTGGAATAAGATAGGACCTGTTTCGCCTTCGTTCTGGCCGAGCGCCATGCTGAACAGGCCAGTCTTGAGTAGGTCACGCAGCGCGATTGTTTCATGCGCATGGCCGTGTTCTAAGAATCCGCCGTGGGAGTAGCCACCACGGGTGCTGCCTCGGTAGACCATGTCTTCGTCGAGGTCGCCCATGTTGCGGAGAACGCGCATGAGCGCCTCGGTTTCCCATTCGTCTAAAGGTTGGTCGAGCTCGGCGCTAGTGAAATTCTTGGCCATGATCTCGGCCATGAATCCCCGGGCATTGGTAGTGAACTCACGATTCTTGATGGGCTTACCATCGAGCATCGCGTCGTCTTGGATATAGGCTTCTTTGTTTTCGTTAATGAAAATTTCGAGTTCGACATCGAGCTCTTTGCAGTAGTGCAGGACATTCCTGTGGGAGCTAGGAATTCGCGCGGGGCCGGCGTTGAAGTACATATGCGGCTCGTCATCGAAATCGCAGATCTGAGGGTTACCCACCTCATCGATAAGATCACCGTGGCGCACCGTCATATTACGACCGCCGGCTTTAGCTGCGG
>JAYOBL010000008.1:15915-31370 GCA_038104835.1 Gammaproteobacteria bacterium
ACGCTATACCCCGCCTTCTTCATTTCGTAGGCTGCAGTTAAGCCGCCTACGCCGGCGCCCAAAATGACTACGCTGGGTCGGTCAGCGGGATTAGCCGAGGGGATTTTAGGTATGTCTACATAAGTGTTGGGGACTATGCCGAGTGCATTGCTAGCGCCGAGCACCGCTCCACTAGCGCCAGTTTTCGCTATGAGACCAAGAATTTCTCGACGGGTGATGACATTCTTCATAGGAATTCCACTTAATTTGTGATCGCCATCGGGCACCAGTGAGCGCTTTTCGGCGATTTATTTAATGCTTAAGACTAACGCCAAAAAGTCCAAAAACCAAGGGCTTAGCTTGCTTCTAAAAGTGACAATCATTGTCTTTATTACGTTAGATCAAGCGGTTTGAGATTTAACAGCTCGGCAAGATCTACCCTGCTCACGAGCAGTGCATTTGCACGTTAAACAGCTCCAATTTGACGCAACTTAGGCGGCCCACACAGAGAAGCACCTTTTGCGGAAAGCTATGGTCCCGCGTACCCTAATAGCCTAGATTACGCGCCTTATTGATTACCGCGCTGCGTCTCTATCGCGCTCTGCCCGCATCGCTCGAGCTGCCGAGAAATTTGCCGTAAGCAAGCCCGCACCGCTTTGGGTCAGTTGATGCGTGAATAGGCTGCAGACTGCTGCAGAGCGAGGTCGATCGTAACTGCAGCACAGAAGTTCTAAACTTAACGTAATCGGTAACTTAAACCATTCTTCTGAGCCAACAATTTTACCCAGGGGTCTTCTTGGAATCTTTAAGCAGCACGGGCTCGCTCATCAGCGAGACACTGGCCAACAACGCTGAATTCGCTATTCCGCTCATCTTCCTCCTCGCCTGCTTAGAGGCACTGGTTGGCATAGGGCTCTTCGTCTCCGGCGCACTACTCCTTGGCGTGGTGTCTTACTGCCTAGCACAGGACCTGGTAACACCAACCCTAATCTTTTTCACCGCGCTTGGCGGCGCCGCTTTGGGAGATCACGCGGGGTTCTATTGCGGCAGACTCTGGGGGCCGCGCTTTCACCTTAGCGCATTCGCCCGCAAACACGCGGCCCGTATCTCAAAAACAGAGGAAATGATCGCAAACTGGGGCGGAGTGGCCGTGGCTATCGGGCGCTTCGCGCCGGCAATACGTAGCATAGTCCCGGCGATGCTTGGCATTGGCGGTTTTGCCCGCCTGCGCTTCTCCATTATAGATATCGCGAGCTGCACCGCATGGGCCGGCGCTTTGATTGGGCTAGGAAGTGGGGTCGGTTTACTTCTTGGCTAATCTTGCATGAGCAAAAAAATGCCGAGCGCGGTGTGCACTCGGCATTTTCATTTCAGGAGTCGCGCATCCTGCGCGCTCCCGTTTTTTCTCAGCTCTCGCTTTAACAGCGAGAGCAAAGGCAAACTACTTAGTGCCCACCGCCACTCTCAGCCTGCGCTTCGGGCAGTGCCATCGCTGTCAGCGTGGAACCTGTCTGCAGGATGATGTACTGGTGACCGTCATGAACCCACGAACTCATACCGTAGCTGCTGCGAGCAGGCGCTTCGATCTGCGCCATAATCTCGCCGCTGTCTTTGTTGATCGCGTAGAGCATTGGCGTACCGTCGCTCGCTGCGTCTGAGTAGACCAGCATGTTTTTGGTAACGACCATCGGCACCAGTGCGCCGGTACCGGTGTTGCCGATGTCCACGCCCGCAAGTGCCGGGTTGTTCTTGATTCGGTTAGGCGTCTCGCCGGTTGGAATCATCCAAGAGTGATCACCCGTGTTCATGTCGATCGCGGTGATGCGGCTATACGGCGGCTTCCAAATGGGAATGCCCGCTGGGTGACGTGGCGGACGCGAAGTCGCGCCAGGGCCTGCGTTTGCCCACTCAGAGAGCGTTGTGCCCGTTGTATTGGGGTAGAGCAGATCGGCTTCTTCGCCAGGGATGAGGCGCAGCGCGAAGCAGGCTTTGTGCGAAGACACGTAGAGCTTGCCCGTTTCAGGGTCGGCCACCGCAGGGGCGGTAATATTTGCGCCGCCCGCGCCGCCGGGGCAGTTCATTGCAGCGAATTTGCCGGTGTCATTGCCCGCGTGAATCGGCGGGTTAAACAGCGGACCCATTTGGTAGTTGGCCATGGCGTCGATCGCCTGCTGTCGGATCTCCGGTGTGAAGTCAGCCAAATCGTCTTCGGTAATGCCCTGCATATCGAATGGAGCAGGCTTGGTTACGTGAGGCTGCGTGGGCGACAACACCTCGCCAGGCACGATCGAAGGCGGCACGGGCTTATCGACGATTGGCCACAGCGGCTCACCGGTGATGCGATTGAAGGCGTAGACCCAAGCCTGCTTAGTCACCTGCGCGATCGCTGGCACTTTGCCGCGGCCCGGCATGTCGAGGTCGAGCAGCACGGGCGCCGTGGGATTATCGAAGTTCCAGATCTCGTGCTTGACCATCTGGAAATGCCATTTGCGCTCGCCGGTGCGAGTGTCTAGCGCGATGAGCGCCGCGCCGTAGAGGTTGTCACCCGGACGGAAGCCGCCGTAGTAGTCGATCGTAGCGCTGTTAGTCGGGATGTAGACGAGGTTGTTCTCGGGATCAGCCGACAGCGGCGCCCATGAGGAGACATCCCCTGTCCATTCCCAAGCGTCGTTTTCCCAAGTCTCATGCCCGTATTCGCCGGGCTTGGGAATGACGTTGAACTTCCACTTAAACTCACCGGTGCGCGCATCGTAGCCTAGGATATCGCCAGGGACATTCTCAACACGCGACTGATGGTAGCCCTGCTCCGCCGAGTTACCGACTACGATTGTGTCGTTAACCACGATAGGCGGTGACGACGAGGTAATATAGCCAGTCTCTAGCGGTAGGCCCTCGTAGGGGTCGTAGTCATGGCCGAGGTCGGCCAGCATGT
Source organism: Gammaproteobacteria bacterium (assembly GCA_038104835.1). Lineage (GTDB taxonomy): Bacteria > Pseudomonadota > Gammaproteobacteria > Pseudomonadales > Pseudohongiellaceae > UBA9145. Next base: position 18,827 of record JAYOBL010000008.1, read on the forward strand.
CGACGACGCCGGTCTTGGGGAAGCCTTCGATGGGCACGGGCTTACCGAAACCTTCGATGGGCACACCCGTGTCAGCGTCGAGCGCCGTTAGGAAGAAACCCGGCGAGGCGATATAAACCACGCCGCGTCCGTCGATGCGGGCATAGGCCACGCCTTTACCGTAGTCGGCGCGCATAGAGTATTCACCGCGGGGCGTATCAGGCTCGCGATACGACCAAAGCGTATCGCCCGTCTTAGGGTCGATGGCTACGACATAGCGCTTATTGCCTGCAACTGTGAATAGCTTGCCGTCAATAAGCGACGGCGTAGAGCGTCCGCTGATAGCGCGAAAGCTAGCACCGTCCCACTCCCATGCCACCTCGAGGTCGGTGAAGTTCTCCGCTGTAATCTCGTCGGCGGGTGAGTAGCGCGTGTGCGCGAAATCGCCACCGAGCGTGAACCACTCTTCGGGGTCCTGGGCAACCGCTGTCGCGGCGACGCCGAGCGCCAAAGCCCCGGCGGCAAGCCCGCTCAGCAGGCTACGGCCCCTGGAATTAAACTTGGAAGATTGCATAGCTGCCTCTCAATGTTTTGGACAAATTTTGACTAAATATAACCTCGCTAAAGCTACCAAGATTTCACGAATTCGACCACGACAAATTGTAACGAGGAAATAGCGCGAGAAGCCGTAATCCGGCGCGTAGACAGGCAGTTGTCAGCGCGTTACGCTGCTGAGAAATAGTGGTAAAAGTTGGCAGGATTAGCGAGCAAGCTATGCTATAGTCGCGCGCCTGAATTTTCACTCCCGCTCGCTTACTGATTCTTATAGCAAGGAATGGCGTGTAACACGCTCTGAAGCTGCCCCACATGACTCAAAATACACAGAAAACGCTCATTGGCTGGCGCGAATGGCTCGCCCTCCCGGAACTCGGTATTCCGGCGATCAAAGCGAAGATCGACACCGGCGCTCGCTCCTCCGCTATCCATGCCTATAGCATCGAAACCGAGACGGTCGACGGTCAAGAGTTCGCACTATTTAAGGTGCACCCGTTGCAGGATGATACTCAGTACTCGGTTGACTGCCGCGCGCCCATCGTGGACAGGCGCACGGTTCGAGATTCCGGCGGCCACTTGGAGGAGCGCCTGTTTGTTACGACAGAAGTCGCGTTCACCGGCAAGCTCTGGCGCGCCGAGTTCAGCCTGACCAACCGCGAGAACATGGCGTTTCGCATGCTTTTAGGTCGCACCTCAATAATTAGTGGCGAGCTGACAGTAGACCCAGCACTCTCGTTTACCCAAGGCGAAGAACTCGCCTTCCAGCAGCACACTGCAAGCAAGGAACACTCGCTATGAAAATCGCCGTGCTCTCGCGCAATCGCAACCTTTACTCCACCCGCCGCCTGATCGAAGCCGCGGAGGAGCGAGGCCATGAAGTGCGGGTGCTCGACGCGCTGCGCTGCTATATGAATATCACCTCGCATCGCCCAACTATTCACTACCGCGGCGAGATTCTCGAAGACTTCGATGCCATCATCCCGCGCATTGGCGCCTCGGTGACCTTCTACGGCACCGCGGTACTGCGCCAGTTTGAGATGATGGGAGTGTATCCGCTCAACGAATCCGTTGCGATCTCACGCTCCCGTGACAAGCTGCGGTCGCTGCAGCTGTTATCACGCAAGGGCGTAGGCCTGCCGATTACCGGCTTTGCGAACAAGCCCGATGACATTCAAGACCTCATCAAGATGGTTGGCGGTGCGCCGCTGGTCATCAAGCTGCTCGAAGGCACACAGGGCATTGGCGTGGTGCTCGCCGAAACCCGCAAGGCCGCCGAGAGTGTGATCGAGTCCTTCCTAGGGCTACGGGTCTCGGTGCTAGTGCAGGAATACATCAAGGAAGCCGGTGGCGCTGACATTCGCTGCCTAGTGGTAGACGGCAAGGTCGTTGCCGCCATGAAGCGACAGGCGAAGGAAGGCGAGTTTCGCTCGAACATCCACCGCGGCGGCAGCGCCTCGCTGATACGCATCACCCCCGAAGAGCGCACCACCGCGGTCCGCGCAGCGACGACTATGGGGCTCAATGTCTGCGGCGTCGACATCCTGCGTTCCGCCCACGGCCCGCTAGTGATGGAGGTAAACTCCTCTCCCGGCTTGGAAGGTATCGAGACTGCCACCGGCAAGGACATCGCTGGGCTTATTATTCAATTCATGGAGAAGAACGCCAAGCGCGGCAAGACAAGAACCCGAGGGAAAGGTTAGTTATCAATAATATAGGCTTTTTATTTAAAGCTATCTGAGAACACATGAGTGAGCAATAACGACAGGTCTAAGCAAGCGCCTCTGCAGATTCTAGGCACCACCATCCGCCCGGGCGAGCGCGCCTCCATCGAGGTGCCAGTCCCCAGCCTCTACACCCATACCCGCCTTGAGATGCCCGTACAGGTTATCCATGGCAAGAAGCCGGGACCTACCCTATTCATTTCCGCAGCCATTCACGGTGATGAAATAAACGGGGTCGAGATCATTCGCCGCGTTATGCATCAGCGCGGGATCGACCGCCTTCGCGGCACGCTGATCGCGATTCCCGTGGTGAACATTTTTGGCTTCATTAACCAGAGCCGCTACCTGCCTGACCGCCGCGATCTTAATCGTTCCTTCCCTGGCTCCGAGTCCGGATCCCTCGCCGGTCGGCTCGCCAATCTCTTCCTAACCGAGATTGTCGCCCGCTGCACCCACGGCATCGACCTGCATACCGGCGCCGTGCACCGAGAGAACTTCCCCCACATTCGCGCGGTGCTCGACGACGACGAGACCAAGCGCATGGCAAGTGCATTCATCCCGCCGGTTATTCTCAATACGCAGATCGTCGAAGGCTCGCTGCGTCAGGAAGCCGAGAGCGCCGGCGTGAGCGTGATCGTCTACGAGGCGGGTGAGGCGCTGCGCTTTAACGAGGTCGCGATTCGAGCGGGGGTGAGGGGCGTGGATTCGGTGATGCGAGAAATCGGCATGCTGCCCAAAAAGAAACCTCGCAAGAGCGATCCAGTGCCGGTGGTTGCCACCGACTCCTCATGGATACGCGCACCCCACAGCGGCATCCTCCGAGTTATTAAGCCGCTTGGCGCTCGGGTTACGAAGAACGAGGTGCTGGGTATTATCTCCGACCCCTTCGGGGACTCCGAACACAAGGCGGTCGCGCAGTTCGGCGGCATCATCATCGGCCGCACGAACCTGCCGCTAGTTAACGAAGGCGAGGCACTATTTCATATTGCTCGCTTCGAAAGCACGAGCGCAGCCTACAGCCAGATCGAAGAGTTTCAGGCAGAGATGGATCCGCTCAGTGATAGCGGCTCTGTGAGCGAGCCAGCTATCACGTAGAGCCGCTCAGCGCTTTTAGATAGCTGGGCGGCAACTGAGAGACAGCGCTAGCGCTGGTAGGCGTAAAACGCTTTCGCGGCCTCGTACAGGCTGTAGACATCGATCTTCGAGCTCACCGCATAGGGCGTATGAATAGACAGAAGCGGCACGCCGAAGTCGATCACCTCGATATTCTGTGCGGAGAACTCGCCGCCAATAGTGCCACCCCCAGCGCTGCCCACCTTATAGGTTGAGGTCTGCCAAGGCACCTGATTAGTGTCGAGCAGCGCCCGTGTCCACGCCATAAACTCGCTATTAGCGGTATTACCCTGACCGTAGAGTTTGAGGTTAATGCCGTAGCCGAGCTTCGGCGCATTGCCCAACTCCCAAGCGCCCGGGTTCATGGGATTCACGCCTGGGTTGACGTCGATTGAGATGAATTTTGTCGCCCTTAGCGCCTGCCGAAATAGCGGCTCTCGGTAAGACTCGCCTAACTGCGTATACAGCAGCCGCGACAGCAGATCGGCGAAATAGTCCGAACGGGCTCCGGTATTATTGCGATTGCCCACCTCTTCGTTATCCACCAAATAAGCCATGGTCGTTATCTGCGGTCTGTCGACGTCGGCAATCGCGCGCAGGGTGGCATAACCGGCGAGCCGGTCGTCCTGACCGTAGGCGGCGATTAGGCCGCGATCAAAACCCATATCCCTTGGCGCTCCCGCCGGGACTAGCGCGAGCTCTGCGGAGACAAGGTCAGCCTTGCTGATGCCGTAGTTGGCAGCGAGGAAGGCGAGAACTTGCTCGCCCACCGCCTCGCCTTCGACACCGGGAATGTGCGCGATTACGGGATCCATGTCTTCAGGCCCCAGGAACTCGCGCAGGGTCTTTGAGCTGCGCGACCGATCCACGTGCGGCGAGAGCTCAGGAATCATGAAAATCGGATCCGCCGGATCCAGACCGATCTCAATCTCGACTACGCTGCCGTCTTTCTTGTCCACTCTGCCCATAAGCGCAAGCGGCAAGTTGGTCCACTGATGGAATTTAATGCCTCCGTGGTAATTGGTCTGGAACAGGGTGAATTCGCTTTTGTCATAAAGCGGCCGCCCTTTCAGCTCTAAGCGCGGCGAATCTATGTGCGCACCGACAACATGGAAGCCCGACTGGATGGGCTCCTCACCGATAACCATCAGCGTGATAGTGCGGTCACGGTTAACTTCGTAGAGCCGATCACCAGCCCGCAGCCGAGTCGACGCGGTGAGCTCGCTAAAGCCGTTAGCCTCAGCGAACAGGCGCGCTTCACTCACAAAGCTGAGTTCGGTGCGTGCACGAGCGATGAAGTCTTTATAGTCCTCGGCGAAATCGAATACCTCAGCGCGCTTCGCCGCACTAAGACCGACCCAACTCGACTCGCAGTCCAGACGATCGCTGCAGCTTTCTTGAGCCTGGGCAGAGCTTAGAACACTCGCGGCTAGCGCGGCCGACAGCAGCGCAGGCGCGGCGAGACGGGGAAAAAGAGTTCGGGGGGACATAGTTGTTCTCCAGTAGACGGGCCGAAATTCGCGTAAGAGGCTAAAGATAGCAGCGCGCTAAGGGCTTGGGAATTGCTTGAGATAGGCCTCAAAACTCGCAGCGTCGATATTGCCGCCGGATAAGATAAGCGCCACGCAGGCCCCAGCGGGCACCTTTACGCGACCGCTTAAAAGCGCCGCTAAACCGACCGCGCCGCCAGGCTCGACGACCAGTTTTAACTGGCGAAAAGCGAAGCTCACGGCCTGCCCTACCTCGTCTTCGCTCACGCTAATGAAAGAATCCACAAGCTGCGAATTAACAGCCCAGGTGAGCTCTCCAGGTCGGGTTGCCATCAAACTATCGCAGGCGGTTGGTACCGCGGGCGCGATGCGCACCCGCTCGCCGGCCGCCGCCGAGCGTACATGGTCGTCGTAGTGCTGCGGCTCTACGCCGATAACTTGGCACTCGGGCAAAAGCGCCTTCACAGCCGTCGCAACGCCCGACATCAGCCCGCCGCCGCCAACTGGGCTCAGCAGATAATCTGGAACAACGCCCTGTGAGCGCGCCTGCTCGACCAGCTCGAGGCCACAGCTGCCCTGCCCCGCCATAACGTCAATATCGTCGAAGGCAGGCACCAGAGTCGCTCCGGTGCGTTCGGCGATCTCGGCGGCTATCTCTTCGCGGGATTCGGTAAGGCGATCGTAGGCGACAATCTTCGCGCCCTGCGCCTGCGTCCCTTCACGCTTCACCGCCGGCGCATCGCTGGGCATCACAATGGTGGCCTGCATTCCTAGCAGTCGCGCCGCATAGGCGATTCCCTGAGCGTGATTGCCCGAAGAGAAGGCAACGACTCCGCGGGTGCGGGACTCGGGATCAAGCTGAACGAGACGGTTGTAAGCGCCGCGAAATTTGAACGCGCCAATATGCTGAAGGTTCTCGGCTTTTAGAAAAACCCGCGCGCCAAGGCGGCGATCGAGCTCGGCATTATTGACTAAAGGGGTGTGAACGGCCACGCCGCGCAGGCGTTCGGCGGCGGCGCGAACCTGATCGAAACTTAGGGTCATAGCGGCTCCCTCAGCGTGGTTACTCACGAGCGAGATTAGAGCTTAGCTGATACGGCGTTTCACCGACGACGGCTTTTTGCTCAACTCTTTATTTTTGGCGAGACGGCGTTTACGCGCAACCTGCTGCGCATTGAGGTTTTCCTCAGACTTCACGAAAGGATTATCACCGCTGCGCAGCTCGATCTTCACCGGCGTGCCCTCGAGCTTCAAGACCTTACGGAAAGTCTTCTCGAGATAGCGCGTGTAGTTGCCCGGAACTTTGTCGGTCTGCTTGCCATGGATCACGATAATAGGCGGATTCTGTCCACCCGCGTGGGCGTAGCGCAGTTTGATACGCCGGCCATTAATGATCGGCGGCGCATGGTCGGTCACCGCGTCCTGCAGAATCTGCGTGAGCACGTTGGTGGTCAAAGTCTTGCGCGCGGACTCGTAAGCGCGGTGAATAGACGGATAAATATCCCCCACACCCGTGCCGTGTAGTGCGGAAATAAAATGGATCTTGGCAAAGTTCACAAAGGTGAATCGGCGCTGGATATCAGACTTAATCTTCTCTTTGCCCTCTTGATCCATGCCGTCCCATTTATTAAGCGCAATCACGAGCGCCCGTCCGGTGTCGATGACATAGCCTAGAAGGTGAAGGTCCTGCTCGACGATTCCCGTGCGCGCATCAACCACCAACACGACCACGTTGGCGTCTTGAATCGACTGTAGGGATTTCACTACTGAGAATTTTTCGATCGTCTCGCGCGTTTTACCGCGCTTGCGAATGCCTGCTGTATCGATAAGCGTGTAGCGTTTGTCGCGGCGCTCGAAAGGAATATAAATGCTATCGCGGGTGGTTCCAGGCTGGTCGTAAACGACCACTCGCTCTTCGCCAAGCATACGATTAACGAGTGTCGATTTTCCCACGTTAGGGCGTCCGGCTATCGCGATTTTGATGCCGGTGACCGCCTCGTCTTCGAGATCAAAGTCGTCCTCTGATTTTTCTTTTTCCGCAATAGCAGCGAATTCTTCGAGCACACCTAGAAGCAGCGATTTCACGCCGCGCCCCTGAGTCGCTGTGATCGGGTGCACTTCGGAAAAACCTAAGCTGTAGAAGTCTGCTAGCGCAATATCGGGATCGAGGCCGTCGATCTTATTGGCCACAAGATAAGTGTGCTTCTCGCGCTTGCGTAGGTAGTCGAGAATGCGATGATCGTCGGGCAGCAGGCCGTCTTTCGCATCGACCATAAAGAGACAGATGTGCGCCTCCTCTATCGCCTGCAGCGACTGCGAGGCCATCTCTAGATCGATGCCCTGCTCGTCTCCGCTGATACCGCCGGTATCTATCGCGATAAACGACTGCTCCTCGATCACCCCCTCGCCGTATTTGCGATCGCGCGTAAGGCCAGGGAAGTTCGCCACTATCGCCTCGCGTGACTTAGTCAGGCGATTAAACAGCGTCGACTTGCCAACGTTCGGGCGACCAACGAGTGCGATAACCGGTTTCATGAGAGTCCTAGAAGGATGAGCAGCCTATTTAAGGCCTAGTTGAGGCGGTAGGCCGTGAGTTTGCCGCTGTTGCCGTAAACGTAGAGTAGGCCGTTGGCACTCAGCATGGAGGCGCGAACGCCGTCGCTGTCGGCGCGAATGCGTCCCGCTATGTGACCATCGATCTGAGAAATGAGATGCACATAGCCTTCGTAGTCGGCTACCGCAACGTAGTTGCCTATCGCGCGCGGGGCGGAGACTTCGCGGTACTTAAGTTCACTGTTCTCCCACATCACGTCTTCGCTATTGTCACGCACCGCCGTGAGCACCCCTTCGTCATCGACGTAGTAGAGGTTGCCGAAGCCGCGCTCTAGGCCGTGGAAACTCGAGGCTGCGCGGCCCCATACGATACGGCCGGTGTTTACGTCCAAGGCCATCAGATTACCCTGATAGCTGGAGGCCAAGACTCGCGAACCGTCGAGTAGCAGCTGACCGTCGATGTCTATCACGCGGTCAATATCATACTGCCCTTCGGGCACCGCAACGCGTTCTTCCCAGCTCCACACTCCGTTAGCTGCCTCAACGGCAACCAGCGTGCCGTTGCTAAAGCCGGCAATCACTTTACCGGTGGGCGTGATGACCGGGCTGCTGCTGCCGCGCAGAGTGAGCGCGGGCAGCGTTGTTTCGTAGGTCCAGCGCTGTGCGCCGTCCTCTGCCTCCAAAGCCACGAGCTTTTCATCGACGGTCTGCACAACCACGACATCGCCGTTGGTCTTGGGCGCAGAGAGCACCTCACTAGACACCGGCATAGCCCACAGCACTGCTCCGCTCTGCTGATCTAAAGCAACAACCTCAGCAGCCTCGGTGCCTACGAACACCATGCCGCTGCCAGAACCTACACCGCCGGTGATAGCTTCATCTAGGCGCTCGCGCCACAGCAGATCGCCGTCGGCTGCACTGAATGCAGCGACTGTACCGTCTTCACTGGCGGCGAATAGTTTTTCGCCATCGAGGCTAGGTGTAATGAGATTGAAAATCTTTCCCTGGCCGTTGCCAACGCTGGCACTCCACTCGCGCACAAGCTCGACCTCTTCGGCAATGCGCTCGAGCGGCGTAGGAGGATTCACTTCTTCGTCACCGAACCAGGTGCCTGGGTTCAGACGGCCCGCATCGAAGCCTGCGCAGGCGGTAAGCAGCATAGCCGCACAGGACACGGCCAGCGCGCGCGCGGGAGCCACGCGGCGTTTGCTGAGTGAGAGTAGTGAATCGTGTGACTGTGAGTTCATAGTGTCTCTGCGTGTATCCCTAATGCACCCAAGCTTATGGATGCGGCTTGGCCTTTCCAACGAGACTCGCTTTGCATTTACAAGCAAAGCGGCTCCGCCATGACCTGTCTTACTAGAGGTTGGCGCCGTTACAGGCTCGCCAGGTTATCGAGCTTCATGCGCAGGGCTTCGCTCTGCGAGCCTGCTTCCTGCGCGGCTAAAAAGGCATCGCGCGCATCTGCCTCACGATCCAAAGCCAAGTAGATATCGCCTCGTAGCTCGCTAAAGCCAGCTTCGAAAGTCTTAGGGTCGACGCCATTGACTAAATCCAGTGCCCGCTGGGCATCGCCCTGGGCAAGTATCACTCGGCCAAGGCGTAGATTAGCCGTAAGCAGGAGTCCTTCATCGGGTTCGGAGAAGAGTCCACCGCCGGGGTTATCGATCACCCATTGCAGAGCCTCTTCTGCCGCTTGAAGGTCGTCTGCGGCAACATGTTGCGCAGCAGCGAACAGCGAGCCGAAGGCCGCGTAGGCGGTCTGGCCATATTCGGCCCTAAGACGCTCGCTTAGTTGAATAATCTCGCTCGCATCGTCTGCGGCGATTTCCTCGCCGGGATCGAGAAGCGAGAGCTCGAGGATTTCCTCATACAGGTCAGAGGCTTCGCCCTGAGTAGCGACCTGTTGTGACTCCCAAAAATTGTAGCCGCCAAAGCCTAGAGCTACTACCACTACCGTGGCGATCAGCTGCTTGCCGTTCTCGTCCCACCATTTTTTGAGGGATTCGAGGGTTTCTTCTTCCGCCGCGTTCATTGCCACGACCTACTCCTTCTTCACTGTGATTGATGCGTGCCCGCTAAGCTTCAGGGCGCCTAACCCCCTATTCTAACTTGAATCCTGCTCTGGGACACGGATCTTTATGACAAACTGCCCGTTGGACAAGCGCCAGCCGCAATGATTCCCTACCAAAAGCCAGATCTCGGTATTGAGCGAGCCTTCAGGATGCCATCACTGCCGCCAGACGCTCTAGAAGCAAGCAGCGTAGCATTTCAGGAGTTAAGCTGAGGCTCGTCTCGGTGGTGAGTGTTTGCGCAAGGCGAGCTTGAGTCGAGGCAGCGACCGGGTCAAAGAGGGCTCAGCTCGAAAGAAAGCTAGGCAGCAAAAGGAGCTCTGCTCAATTAGTGTGCTCGGCCTAATAAGTGCTCGACCCAATAAGTGCTCAGCCCAATAAGTGCTCAGCCCCAAAAATAGCGAAGCCCAATTAAAGCCGAGGCTCAGAAGGAGAAGCGGCGCGCACTGTCTTTTGGCAAAGAAGTAATTACACCCCGCCCGATAAAGAGGCAGCGCAGCGCCCAGTGGGTGCCGCTAACCGGCCGCTAATAGCGTCTTAAGCTGCTGCGCCAGAGCGCCCGTTGCCACCCTAAGCTCTTGACCCGAGTCGTCGAGCTGACGCAGCTTCACCTGCTCTTCCTCTAAGCTGCGCTCATCTAATACCACTGCAAACTGAGCGCCTAGCGCGAAGGCGCGCTTGAGCTGACTCGCCGGCTTACCACCGCCGCAGTGACAGAGAATAATATGGCCTTCGAGCTCCTTTCGCAGCTGCGCGGCCAACAGCAACGCCTGTTTAGCTAGCCCGGCGGGCACGATCACATAGGCGCTAGGCGTTGGAGCCGCGGGCTCCTTAGCCAGAGTTTCGAGCATCAGTACGAGGCGCTCCGCCCCCATGGCGAAACCCGCTGCAACAGTAGGCTTGCCACCGAGCTGCTCGACGAGTCCGTCATAGCGGCCGCCGCCACAGACAGTGCCTTGGGCGCCAAGGGCGTCCGTAACCCATTCGAATACGCAGTTGTTGTAGTAGTCCAAGCCCCGCACTAGTCTCGGGTTCACTTCATAGGCGACACCAAGGCTGTCGAGCAGAGCCTTGAGTGCGTCGAAATGCTCAACGCTTTGCGCGCTCACATAATCCGCCAAAATCGGCGCCGCTCCGAGTAGCGCCTGCATCTCGGGATTCTTACTATCGAGTATGCGCAGGGGATTCGTATAGAGGCGCTTTTCGGCGTCTGCATCCAACTTTTCCCGATGTGTCTCAAGGTAGGCGGTCAGCGCCTCTCCATAGGCTCGGCGCTCGGCGGCGGCGCCGATGTTATTGATCTGCAATGTCAGCGCCGAGCTAATTCCCAGCTCTTCCCAGAGGTCCGCAGACAGGCGAATTAACTCGGCATCGATATCGGGACCCGCCATGCCAAAGGCCTCGACACCAAACTGTTGAAACTGTCGATAGCGGCCTTTCTGCGGCCGCTCGTGGCGAAACATGGGGCCTTGGTACCAGAGACGCTGCTGTTGGTTGTACAGCAGGCCATGCTGGTCGGCGGCTCGAACACATCCAGCGGTGCCCTCGGGACGCAGGCTGAGATTGTCGCCATTGCGATCGTCGAAGCTGTACATTTCTTTTTCAACAATGTCGGTGACTTCGCCAATCGAGCGTTTAAAGAGCTGTGTTTGTTCGAGCACAGGGAAACGGATTTCGCCGTAGCCATAGCGGCGAACAACACGCTGGAACGCTTGTTCAAGGTATTGCCAAGTAGGCGTCTGCGCCGGCAAGATATCGTTCATGCCGCGGATCGCTTGGAGTTTAGCCATAGGGTTTTCTGAGCCTTATTAAATCTGATCTAAGCCTAGCTAGATGCGATGACATCCTTCTTGAGCGCAACTCGTGCGCGCACCATGGCCTCGAGATCGTCCACGAGCGTGGCATTTTGTATTTTCTGTGAAGGCACGCCCTCGACGTAGGCGAGATTATTCGGGCTCGCGCCGGTCAAACCTATGTCGGCAACCTTCGCCTCGCCGGGGCCATTAACAATACAGCCGATAACTGCCACATCGATGGGGGTGGTAATGTCTTCGAGTCGAGACTCGAGCTCGTTGACCACAGAGATCACATCGAAATTTTGCCGAGAGCAACTCGGGCAGGCAACCAGGTTAACGCCTTTGTGTCGCAGGCCGAGGCTCTTAAGAATATCGAATCCTACCTTAACCTCTTCTACCGGATCCGCAGCCAAGGAAATGCGAATGGTGTCGCCAATGCCTTCCATTAGCAGTGCCCCGAGCCCGATCGCCGATTTGACCGTGCCGGAGCGCAGCCCCCCTGCTTCGGTAATGCCTAGGTGCAGGGGCTGTTCGATCTGGGTTGCCAAGGTGCGGTAAGCCGCGAGGGTCATGAATATCTCGGAAGCCTTGAGGCTGATCTTAAAGTCTTGGAAATCCAGCTTATCCAGAATATCTATCTGCGTGAGCGCAGACTCCACCATCGCCTCGGCGGTAGGTTCTTTGTATTTGCGCAGCAGCGTCTTACCTAAAGACCCAGCATTAACGCCTATCCTTAACGGAATACCCTTATCTTTCGCGCTATCAACCACGGCACGAATGCGCTCTTCGCTGCCGATGTTGCCCGGATTAATGCGGAGGCAGTCGACGCCGGACTCGAGTACTTGCAGAGCGATGCGATGATCGAAATGAATATCGGCGACCAAGGGCACACTAACTTGCGCGCGTATTTTCTTAAACGCTTCGGCGGCGTCCATTGTGGGCACCGAGACCCGAACGATATCGACCCCTGCAGTGACCAGTCTCTGTATTTGCGCGAGCGTTGCCTCGACATCACAGGTCTCGGTGTTCGTCATACTCTGCACGCTTATTGGCGCATCGCCGCCTACGGGGACATCGCCCACCATAATCTGCCGAGTTTTCCTGCGCGGTATCTGTGTTCTGAAACTCATCTCAGCCACTTCCCTGAAAAATCAAATCTCTGAAAAACTAAAACTCAAAAACTACAATGACTTTGCCGTAGCCGACGCAGCACCAGTTGGCCTAACTATTGAAAAACCAAAGACCGGTAAACAGCGCGATTGTCA
>JAYOBL010000008.1:31380-38493 GCA_038104835.1 Gammaproteobacteria bacterium
GTCGATTGCCTGGCGGATTCTTCGGCGCTACACGCCAGCCAACGCTGATGTTTATCGGCACGTGTCAGGCGCTTCTTTGGAACTCCCTGCGCCGCTTTGGCCGCGCGCGCTGCCTCTAGTCGGCCCTCGAACAGCGTCATCAGAGGTTCTTTAGGCACCCCAAGCAACAAGCAGTAGCTACGCATATAACCTCGGGCAAACACATCGCCCGGCAGACGCTCGTAGGCATCTTCTTCCATCGCCCGTAGGTAGTGACGCGTAATATGCAAACGCTCCACCACGCCCTCCTCATCCAGGCCCTGCGCCAAGCGTTCTCGCTGCAATCGCTGACCCGGTGAGCTGGGATCGTATTCGTCCGTCGGCTCTGTGTCGGCCAGCATCGCTGCCTCGGTTAGAAGGTTCTCGCCCTGTTCGCTCATTGCTCAGCTGTTTCCTGTTCGAGTTCAAGCTCAGGGTACAAACTGCGCAGAGCGCGCTCCCATAAAGCCGCGGCGTCTTGATCACCTGCCTGCTTGGCAAGTGCTCGCCCCAAAAGCAGCGCCTCGGCACTGTGATTTAGCGACTCCGACAGCCCTCGCGCCTCGCGCGCTTCTAGATAGCGCTCGAAAAACCCCCGCGCTGCATCCCAGTTGCCCTCGTCAACGCTAAGAATACCTAGCTCAAGCGCCGACTGCACGAGCGAGTCGTCAAGCTGCAGAGCTCTTGCGAAGGCCGCCTTGGCGGCAGCCGGCTCTGCTAGCTGCTTGGCAACTAAACCCAAATTTTCATAGCTATGCGCGCGACCTTCGTAGCTGGTGTCGGTGACTACCCGCTGCAGCTGACCCAGCGCCTCTTCGAGACGGCCCGCGGCGAACAGCGCAGCGGCGTAGTTGTTGCGAATACGCGAAGCGCCGGGGGTCGCGCGCAGTGCGCGGCGAAAGAGTTCGTCGGCCAATTCCTCATCGCCTTCGCGCTGAGCGACTAGCGCAAGGGCTTCGATGCTGTCGGCGGAGTTAGGGTCAAGTTCAAGCGCATTGTTGGCGTGGCGCCGCGCTGCAACAAGATCGCCCGCTTCGAGGTAGGCCTGAGCGAGCCGCGAATAATCGATAACCGCCTGTTCGGTTGACACCTCGGGCTCGAAGCCGCCGGTAGTCGTAGTAATACAGCTAGAAAGCGAGAGAGCCAAGGCAAAAAGCAGGACAGGCGTAGACCAACGGACAAAGCGAGGCAGTAACTCTTGATTGCTTGGCTTAAATGTCACACAGGCTCTCCAATTAGTGGGCAGAATCGAAACTCTAGCCACCCGCCGAACTAGCAATCAAGCGCTCATGGCGCGCGAGGTGGCGGCTGCTGCGCTTGGTTTGATCGGCGACGTTGCCCACCAACTGCCCACAGGCGGCGCCAATATCGTCGGCACGTGTGGTTCGCACTGTGACAGTATAGCCAGCCTGCTGCAGGATCTGCCGAAAATTGGTGATTGAAGTAGAACTCGGACGCCTATAGTCGCTGAGCTCGAAGGGGTTAAACGGGATAATATTAATTTTGCAGGGAAAGTCCTGGAGCAGAACCGCAAGCTCCCGTGCGTGCTGGCGGTGATCATTAACGCCAGCGATCAGCGTGTACTCGATCACCGGCACACGCTTATCGTTAAGACTATTCATATAGCCCTGTACCGATTCGAGCAGCATCGCAATGGGATACTTTTTATTAATCGGCACTATTTCACTGCGCAGCGCATCGTTGGGCGCATGGAGCGACACCGCAATAGACGCATCAGTGTAGTCTTTGAGTTTGTCGATAGCCGGCACGACTCCCGACGTGCTGATGGTGACCTTGCGCTTGGACAAGCCGTAGGCGCAGTCCTCCATCATGAGACTAATCGCCTCCATAACAGGGTCGAAATTGAGCAGAGGCTCGCCCATACCCATCATTACGACGTTGCTCACAGGCCTCTCCGTCACGCCGGTGAAGCCGCCGAGCTTCTTATTCGCCCACCACACCTGGCCGATGATCTCGGCAACGGTAAGATTGCTGTTAAATCCCTGCTTGCCAGTGGCACAGAACGAACAGTCGAGAGAACAGCCTGCCTGGGAAGAGACGCAGAGCGTTCCTCGGCCCGATTCAGGGATGAAGACCATCTCTACCCGGCTACCGCTAGCAACCTCGATAATCCACTTGTGCGAGCCGTCGTCAGACTCATAGTCCTCGACAACCTTCGGCAGCTGAATCTCTGCAACCTCCATGAGCTTATCGCGCAGAGGCTTGCTGATATCGGTCATCGCTTGAAAATCGATCACGCCGCGCTGGTGAATCCATTTCAGAACTTGGGCAGCTCGGAAAGGCTTCTCGCCTAGAGTTGCGAAGAATTCGCGCAGGTGCGCAAGGGACATTCCGGCAAGGTTAGCTTTACCTGTCGCAGGACTGCGACTGGGGGGGTCGAGCGGCGCCGCGTCCGTGGATTCAGAAGCGCTAGGGGTTTGAATCGATGCCGAGGTCATAGCGAATCAGTCTCCTAGCGGCTTCCTTTCAGGGGCACCGCTCTGGGTAGGCCGTAGCCTTGGATATTAAGAGCAGATCTCTTCTGCTTTGAAGAAGTAGTCGACTTCGCGCTTGGCCGACTCAACCGAGTCTGAGCCGTGCACCGCGTTCGCGTCGATAGACACCGCAAAGTCAGCGCGGATTGTGCCGGCGTCGGCCTCAGCTGGGTTAGTTGCACCCATGAGCTCACGATTCTTAAGGACCGCACCTTCCCCTTCAAGAACCTGAACCATAACGGGGCCAGATGTCATGAAAGCAATGAGATCGCCAAAAAAGCCGCGCTCTTTGTGCTCAGCGTAAAAACCGCCAGCGAGTTCGTCGTCTAGCTGCAGCATTTTCGCCGCTACGACCTTAAGGCCTGCTTTCTCGAAACGGCTGTAGATTTCGCCGATAACATTCTTTGCTACGGCATCGGGCTTGATAATTGAGAGTGTGCGTTCAGTCGCCATGGTGACTCCGAGAATTAGCTATGCGGCTAGGCTGCGCTAACCACTTGATTTTAGAGAGCGCGTATTATACGCACATTTCTAGTGCGCTTATACCCTTCTATTCAGGTTCTTGAAGGTGAATCGCTCTGAGGCTAGTCGGCCGCCTCTTCTATCCAGGCCGCTTGAATCGCCTCCAGCACCTTCTCGCCGCTGCGCTGTGGATCGTCATCGAAGTCTTCGAGTTCGCAGACCCAGCGGTGAAGGTCGGTAAAACGAATGTACTGTGGGTCAACATCAGGGTGCTCATCGAAAAGCCCCATAGCAATTTCACTCACATCGCTCCAGCGTAAACTCATCACGGCCTCCTATTCGGCTTAGCTCATTACCTATTCGGCTGAGCTCATTACCTATTCGGCTGAGCTCGTTACCTATTCGGCTGAGCTCGTTACCTATTCGGCTGAGCTCATTAATAGACACAGGTTTTAGTGGTTTTCTGACACCATATTTATCGTGTACTTCGGAATCTCGATCACGAGGTCGGAATCCCCTACCAGGGCCTGACAGCTAAGTCGCGACTCAGGCTCAAGACCCCAGGCTTTGTCTAGGTAGTCTTCTTCATTTTCTTCCGCGTCGGCAAGGCTGTCGAAGCCCTCACGCACAATGATGTGACAGGTCGTGCAGGCACAGGATTTCTCGCAGGCGTGTTCGATGGCAATCTTACCCGCTAGAGCCGCGTTGAGAATGGTGTCGTCAGCATTCGCCTCGACGACGGCGCCGTCTGGGCAAATTGTCTCGTGTGGCAAAAACGTGAGCTTGGGCATAGGCCCCTCCTTAATAATTGACTACCGCGTACGCCCTACTCGGACTCCACGCCCTCGATTGACTCGCCTTGCAGCGCGCGCGAAATGTGCGCATCCATGCGGCGCGCAGCAAAGTCGCCGCTCACCTTGTTCAGTTTTTCGGTGAGCGCGGTGATCTGCGCGCTCCCTGCGTTGTCCATCGCGTCAATGAGCGCGGCAACGCTGGCCTCTATCTTCTCCTGCTCGCCTTCGATTAGCAGCTCGGGGTCTGCCAACAAGGCGCCGGCAATCGCATCGATCAGCTGAGTCGCATCGACCTTTGCCTCTTGCAGAGAACGCAGCTCCATGTCTGCTCGCGCGTTCTCCTGCGAATCTTTTAAGAGCTCTTCTATGGTGTCTGCCTCGAGGCCATAGCTCGGCTTGACCTGAACCTCAGACTTGACGCCGCTAATTGTTTCTTCGGCGCTCACACTAAGCAGTCCGTCCGCGTCTACCTGAAACGTAACGCGAATCTTAGCGGCCCCGGCCACCATGGCAGGGATGCCGCGCAGCGTAAAACGCGCTAGCGAGCGGCAGTCGGCTACCGCTTCTCGTTCGCCCTGCAGCACGTGCAGCGCCATCGCGGTCTGGCCATCTTTGAACGTGGTGAATTCCTGCGCTCTTGATACCGGAATGGTGGTATTACGTGGAATGATTTTTTCCACGAGCTCGCCCATCGTCTCGATACCAAGCGACAGCGGCGTTACGTCCAAAAGAAGGAAGTCGCTATCGCTTTTATTGCCGATCAGGATATCGGCTTGAATGCCTGCTCCCACTGCAACAACGCGGTCCGGGTCGATACTTGTCAAAGGCTCTTTGGCGAAGAGTTTAGCTACCGCTTCGCGTATCACCGGCATCCGCGTCGAACCGCCCACGAGCACGACATTGTCTATCTCATCAAGCTCGAGCTGCGCATCACGCAGCGAGCGCTTGCAGAGGCGCATCGCGCGCTCGACGGGTTCGGCGACCAGGCCGGCGAATTGTTCACGGCTGATCGACAGAGTGTGTTCGCCAAGCGAGACCGTGCTGAGCTCTGCTTCGCTAAGTTCGTGTTTAACGCGATTAGCCAGCTGCAGCGCCTCACCCTCACTAACCTGCTCAGCTGGCAGCTGCTCGCTGATCCATGCGGCCAGCAGACGATCGAAATCATCACCGCCCAGATTAGTGTCTCCGCCGGTTGAGAGCACCTCGAACACGCCCCGCGTTAGACTCAGAATCGAGACATCGAACGTGCCGCCGCCGAGATCGAACACCACAATATTACCCTGCTCGGCGCTGTCGAGACCGTAGGCTACCGCCGCGGCAGTTGGCTCATTGAGTAATCGCAGCACATTCAAACCCGCTGCTTCGGCGGCGTCCTTAGTTTGCTGGCGCTGAGCGTCATTAAAATACGCAGGCACGGTGATAACGGCACCCTCGAGCTCGCCCTTGAGACTGGCTTCGGCGCGCGCCTTAAGAGTGCCCAGTACGTGGGTCGACACCTCGATTGCGTCGACGCTGCCGGCTCGAGTGACGATGGCCGGAGCCGAGTCATCGCGCTTAGCGTCGAAGGTGTAGGGCAGATAGTGTCCAAGCTGGCGCAGCTCGCTGAGGCTCTTGCCTAGCATGCGCTTAGCCGAGACCACGGTATTCTGGGGGTCGCTGAGCATCAGTGCTTTGGCGGCAGCGCCGACGAGGACCTGCCCTTCAGGCTGATAGCTCACAATGGACGGTAAGAGGTGTTCGCCTTCGGCATCGGGCAGCGATTCCACGTTCAAACCACAGCGCGTCGCGACCAAGGAGTTCGTCGTACCGAGATCGATGCCGACCGCGAGTCTGTGCTGAGGTCTTGCGGGCTTACCGCCCGGCTCTGATATTTGCAGTAACGCCATAATGTTTAGTAACCGAGCCTCTGTTCTTCACTGGCTTCAATCTCGCGAAAGAGCTTGTCTAAAAATTGGAGTTCGTGGAAGCACTGCTTCGCCCGTTCGAGCTCATCAGCCTCGAGGCTGTCGGCAAACCTTTGGTGTCCTGCTTCAAGCCTCGCGCCAATATCCGCCTTAAGTGGCAGCAACACGCTAAGCCCGGCCTCCCCTTCGGGCGCCTCCGCAACCGCTTCACGCAGCTGCATCTGCTCGAGCAAAACCTCCATATTCAGATCGCTCTGGGAGACCTCAGCGACACTCACCCCTACCAGTTCCAGCAGATAGGCGGCTCGCGACAGGGGTTCTTTGAGAGTGGCAAAGGCGTCATTCAGCCTACTGCTCAACTGCACGGCAGCGAGTTTTTCGGCTTCGCTCGCCGCCGCTAGACGATCTGGGTGGCTTTCGCCTTGTAGCTCGCGGTAGCGCGTACGCAGCGCCGACTTATCCACGTCGAAACTACGCGGGAGAGAAAAAAGCGAGAAATAGTCTTGCGCGGTGTTCATGTCTTCTTGCCTTTAGGATCTGGGCGTATTGTCGCACTCCGAGGAAGTCGAAAACAGGCGCGTGGTAGCAAGAGACTCACAGTTGGGAATATGGGAACCTATGCCGGCGAAGCGCTTGAGCGTTTAAACGCTAAAGCTTTCGCCGCAGCCGCATTCCCCTTTGGCGTTGGGATTAACGAATTCGAAACCTTCGTTAACGCCCTGTTTAACATAGTCCATCTCGGTGCCATCGATATAGAGTAGGCTTTTGGGATCGACGACGATTTTGACGCCGCCCTCTTCAAAGACCTGATCGCCCACCTCGAGCTTATCGACGAACTCAAGCACATAGGCCATGCCCGAGCAGCCGGTCGTCTTGACCCCTACTCGAATGCCTATACCGTGCCCACGGTTGCTCATCTGTGCGGCGACATGCTTTGCGGCTGCCGGCGTGATTGAGAGCGCCATCGTTCTCTAAGCCTCGCGCTTCGCTTTCACGTCGGCGATGGCAGCTTTAATCGCATCTTCGGCGAGAACCGAGCAGTGCACCTTTACCGGCGGTAGGCCCAGCTCTTCGGCGATATCGGAGTTCTTTATCGCCGTCGCTTCTTCTAGCGAGCGACCTTTAACCCACTCTGTAAGCAGCGAGCTCGAAGCGATCGCCGAACCACAGCCATAGGTCTTAAACTTCGCGTCTTCGATCACGCCCGCGTCGTTGACTTTGATCTGCAGGCGCATCACGTCGCCGCAGGCCGGTGCGCCGACCATGCCAGTGCCGACATTGGCGTCCGCGTCGTCCATCTTGCCGACGTTGCGGGGGTTTTCGTAGTGATCAATAACCTTTTCTGAATACGCCATAGCTAACTCCTCCTAATGATTTGAGTCGCAAGTTGTTTAGTGTGCAGCCCACTGAATCTTGCTGATATCCACACCGTCTTTATAC
>JAYOBL010000008.1:38503-41633 GCA_038104835.1 Gammaproteobacteria bacterium
CGGCGAAAGCTCACGCAGCTTGCCTACCGCTTCCTTCACTTTTTCGATGGTGTAGTCGATCTCTTCGTCGGTCGTGAATCGGCCAATCGTCATGCGCAGCGAGCTGTGTGCCAACTCGTCGTTCAGGCCGATAGCTCGCAGCACGTAGGACGGCTCGAGGCTGGCTGAGGTACAGGCGGAGCCTGAGGAAACAGCGAGATTGCGCAGCGCCATCATGAGCGATTCGCCTTCGACAAAGTTAAAACTGATGTTCAGGTTTGCCGCCACGCGATGATCGATGTCGCCGTTCACATAGACTTCTTCCATGTCCTGCAGACCTTCTAGCAGGCGATTACGCAGCTTTAAGATGCGCGCATTATCCTGCTCCATCTCGGTCTTTGCTAGGTGGAAGGCTTCGCCCATGCCCACTATTTGGTGAGTGGCTAGTGTGCCCGAACGCATGCCGCGCTCATGACCGCCGCCGTGCATTTGCGGCTCGAGGCGAACGCGCGGCTTGCGCCTAACGAAAAGCGCGCCTATGCCTTTAGGGCCGTAGGTTTTGTGTGCAGTGAGAGACATGAGATCAACCTGCATCTGCTCCATGTCGATTGGCAGCTTACCGGTGCTCTGCGCGGCGTCGACGTGGAAGATAACCTTGGCTTCGCGGGTCACTTTGCCAATCGCCTCGATGTCGTTAATCACGCCGATCTCATTATTCACATGCATAAGCGAGACGAGCGTCGTGTCAGGACGGATCGACTGCGCAACGAGTTCGGCGCTAATGATACCGTTCTTGTCTGGGTCGAGGTAAGTCACTTCGAAGCCTTCGCGCTCGAGCTGACGACAGCTGTCTAGCACCGCCTTGTGCTCGATCTTCGAGGTAATGATGTGCTTGCCTTTCTTACTGTAGAAATGTGCCGCACCTTTGATGGCGAGATTGTCTGACTCGGTCGCGCCGGAGGTCCACACGATCTCGCGGGGGTCACAGTTGAGCAGGTCTGCCACCTGCTTACGCGCGTTCTCTACCGCTTCCTCCGCCTTCCAGCCGAACTTGTGTGAACGCGAGGCGGGGTTACCAAAGTTGGCTTCTAGCGTTAGGCACTCAGCCATTTTTGCCGCAACGCGAGGGTCAACTGGCGAGGTGGATGAGTAGTCTAGATAGATCGGAAATTGCATGGCGTACTCCGCTTAATATGTCGCTGATGCCCGTGGCATCGAATGTGTTGCTACTTGCTAACTGATGTTAATTAGCTTCTTCTTGTTCACTCGTTTGACTCTACGCTGATCGCGTTGCGCCGATTCACTTTATGCTGTGGTCTATTCGCTAAATTTTTGCCGCCGAGCGGCAGAGCGCACTGATCACATAATCATCGCTTCGGGCAGCTCAGCGGCAATAATTTGTCGCCTATCCTGACCCTGCGAGATTTGCCTCACCTCGCGCTTGGCAACTAGGTCGGCCAGACTAATTCCCTCGAGGAACAGGTGAATCTGTTCACTAAGATCGGCCCACAGATAGTGAGTCAGGCACGTCTCTCCGCCGTGGCAGTCGCCTGCTCCCTGACATTTAGTGGTGTCTACCGACTCGTCTACGGCGTCTATTATCTGCGCGATAAAGATAGACCCTGAATCGCGGTTAAGTTCGTAGCCGCCACCGGGACCACGCACACTGCTCACCAGCGCGTTGCGCCGCAGCTTTGAGAACAGCTGCTCGAGATAAGACAGCGAGATCGCCTGCCGTGACGAGATGTCGCTCAGGCTCACCGGGCCTTCGTCTTTATGTAAAGCGAGGTCGAGCATGGCTGTGACTGCATAGCGCCCTTTGGTGGTTAGCCGCATAGTAGATCCTTGGAGAGTCGCAAGTTGGGCAAATTATCGAATACCCGACTGAATTAGTCAAGAATAGGGCTTAGGAGTGAACCTGTGCATTCAATGCGCTAAGTGACGGGACAAAACAGCAATAGACACTTACACTTAGCGCCGAATTTAAATGGAATCGCCCGATGTACCCCGACCTCCATACCCACAGCCTCTATTCCGACGGCAGTGAAACCACGCGCTATTTGCTGACTACGGCAGTTACCAAGGGATTAAGTCACCTCGCGCTCACCGATCACGACTGCATCAGCGGCGTGCGCGAACTATGGCAACACCTACCTGAGGCCCACGACAGCGCCAGCACTCCCTTGCTCACGGTATTGGCGGGAGTGGAGATTTCCTGCGACTGGAATGGACTCGAGATTCACGTGGTGGGCCTGCTCGAAACCCCCGAGGCCACTGCCCTTCAGACCTTGCTTGGTAAGCAGCAGCAGCGCCGAGTCGAGCGCATGGCCGCAATCGACTCCAAGCTTACGGCCGCAGGCATCACCGGACTTGGCAGCGCACTCGCCGCCCTGCCGGCGACGGCGCTAACGCGCAGCCACGCTGCAGATTTTCTCGTCGCACAGGGGCACTGCAAGAACAAGGAAAAGGCGTTTAAGTCTTATTTAGCCAAGCGCGGTAAGGCCTATGTCGCAGCGACGTGGTGCAGCCTTAGCGAGGCGGTGGAAGCAATAGAGAGCGCTGGGGGCATCGCAGTGCTGGCCCATCCAAGTCGCTACCCGCTAACGCGGCGCAAACTCGCGGCCCTGCTGAGCGACTTCAAACTAGCGGGCGGTGAGGCTATGGAGGTGAGCTACGCAAACTTAGACCCAAACGCTAAGAGGCGCCTGCTTGAACTCGCAGCGGAATTTGACCTAATGCACTCCTGCGGCTCGGACTTCCATACGGCGCAAGCGAGCTGGACGGCGCTGGGGAAGTTTCCAAAGCTTGAACCGTCGGCCATAAAAAATGCCATTTGGCAGCATCCCAAATGGCATTTAATAGAACAGGCCGGACGCCACGTAACCGAGGCGTCGCTAGCGCAGTACCCAGACTAGGTTCTGCGGCGCACCGAGGCAATCAGCGCCCGGAAGTAGTCGAGAAGTGTCTCGTGCTTGTAGTCGGTGAATTCACCGGCGTCCATGAATACACCGTGCGCAGCACAGGCTTCGTATTCAATATGCGACTGCTTTGCGTCGTTGATCTTCTTCATAGGTTCGCCACAGCGTGGGCACTGGATATCACGAACCGCGTTGTAGGTGCGGCCCACCGCAGGGTCGCCGCTGTCTAGGAA
>JAYOBL010000008.1:41643-47067 GCA_038104835.1 Gammaproteobacteria bacterium
CTTTTTAGCTGCTCTGCCTCGCCGTTGTCGAACCAAAGGCCTTCGCAGCGCTCGCATTTGTCGATAACCACTTTTCCGTGCAGAGTCTCGATATCGATCTCGCGCATCGCTGAATTACACTTAGGGCATTCCATTGTTAGTCTCCTGAGCTTGCCACGCGGGCCAAATTCATTTTTCTTATAGCCGCAGGGAATTCCCTACTGCCAAGGATAGTAATGGTTTTGTCGAGCAAGACCAAGCCTGAGTAAAGCGGTGCATCAATAGCTATAGGCTACGGAGGCCGCGGCGACCTGCTCTGCGGTCACCTCGTCCCGCTCACAGCGGCGCAGCGCCTCTAGAGGGATAACATGAATGCGATCTGGGCGTGCTCGGGCACCCCCGTCACCCAGCCCCATTAGCACTACAACTACAGACTGATCGCCTCTCAGCGCGGCAAGCTCGCCTGCTGACCTGCAGGCCGCAGCCACCAGCTGGACTTCGAATTCGTCGCGCTCAGCGAGCCAGCGACTCTCGTAGTCTGCCTGAGCAGTCTCAAGCTGCTGTTTAAGCTCGCCTGCGCGCTGCTCGATCGACTCGCGCAATGAATCAAGCCGCTCTTGAACCGGGCTCACACCGGTCTCATCCGCGCTCAGCAGCGACAGATTGTCGGCAAAGCGCTGCCTGAGATCATCAAACTCTTGCTGCAGAGCGCGGTATGCGGCTTGATCGATACCCTCTAAGGAGCGAAGACGCTCCGCCGTACGCTGGGCTTCGCTCAACGCCGCGCCGACAATGAGTTCGTAGTCCAGCTGCTGCAGCTGCTCGGTCATCTGCGACAGGAGCTGGGTATCTGGCTCGGGCGCCGCAGGGCCGGCGACAGAGGCTGCCGCGCTTATTCGACTAAAAGGGTTTTGATCGAGCTGAAGCTGACGCAGTGTTGAATCCAAAGCGACGAGACTCGGCCGCTGTCGACGGCTCGCGAGCGGCGAACGCACCTCTAGATACACCCCTTGACCGAACAGGTAGCGGGCCTGCACCGAGCCCACGCTTGTGCCAAAAAGCCCGCCCGGGGCGTTGAGACCTAGCCCGCCCGCAAGCGCTTCGGAGAATGCACTGACTGCCTCGCGCAGCGGCGCGATTTCACTCTCGCCGGGCTGGCCGAGCACTGGCAGCGCGAATAGGCCGCAGACACTAAGGAGCGCAGCACTAGCCAGGTTAACGCAGCGCTGTAGCAGGCTTTTCGCCTTGCCCTGCGCCGCTATGCGTTTATTCGTCATGTCCTTTGTAGTCATGCTCTTTGAAGTCATGCCCCGCCCAATCATGCGGCTTGTTGCCATAAGCCTTATTGTCTGGCCTACGCTCATCATGCCCCTTTTCATTGCGTTCCCCTTAAGTGCACCACGCTCAGCGCACCGTCTCGCCGTAGCTTACAAAATTGGCGAGCTGCTGAAGCGAACGCACGGTCTCATAATCGGTGCTAACGAGCTGCTCGTAGCTTACGCGCAGCTCGTCCATATCCCGCAGACGCTGCTCCTCGAAATAGGTCAGCAGCTGGGTGAAACTCGCCGCGTTTGCTTCGCGGGTTTGAGTGAGTACCGCCTGCATAAGCGCCAGATTGTTTTGATCTTGGCGCTGCTCGAAGCGGGCTAAGAGAGAGTCGATCGCGTCGCTATCGACAGCAGGCTCAAGCGCTACCTGCGGCGCACCAAAGGCAATAGTGAAACCTGTGTCGTTGACCACGACCCGCAGGTCTACAAGCAAGATAACGAGCATGGCGAAGGACGCTGCGGTGGGAAGCCATTGCCACAAATTCGGCCAAGTTCTTGTAGGTTTAGGATCAGGCTCAGGGCTAGGCTTAGCCGCGAGATCGCGCAGCCCACCAAGGCGCGCTGCTGCCCACTGAGGGATCGGCTCGTCCTGCCAAACAGCGAGAGCGTCGTTTGTCTGCTGCAGTGCCGCGAATTCCTTACTGCAGTCGGCACAGCTCTCGATATGATCTCGGCACTGCGCCAGCGCTGCACCGCTAAGCTCACCGCCGAAGAACTCGGCAAGGCGCTGCTGGGTTTCATGACAGCTCATGATCTTCCTCCGAAACACTGATTAGTTTTTGTAGGCGCTTGAGCGCCGAATAGAAACGGGTTTTGGCCGTGTTGTCTGAAATACCTTGAAGCTCGGCAATCTCTTCAAAGGTGAGCGATTGGAAAACTTTCAGCTCGACCACCAGCCGCTGCTCTACGGGTAGCGCTGCGAGCATCGCTTGTATACGCGCGTTGCGCTGAGTGCTTGTAAGCTGCGCATCAGGCTCGCAGGACTCGCCAGCAGGCAAGCTCGCAATAATGTCTTCGCTGTCGCTGGCCCCTGTCGCGTGCGCGGAGCGCCGCAGTAAATCTACCGACTTGTTATGGACGATACGGAATACCCAGGTGCTGAACTTCGCGTCGCCGCGGAACCGCTTCAGGTTGCGATAAACCCCTAACAGCACCTCCTGCACGAGATCCACCGCGTCGCTAGGATTGCCAGTGAGGCGCAGCGCCTGATTGTAGATCCGCGACTCATAGCGGGCGACCAAGGCCGCCCAAGCACTGCCGGAGCCTTCTTGCGCCGCGCTTACCAGCGCCCAGTCTTCATCGACTCTTTCTTTCATGCAGTGGCTAGCTTCCCTGTCTTGCACCCAAAGCGGCAGCGAGTGCGCGTGAGCTCAGGAGCATAGCGGCAATGGTGATTTGGTCGCAACAAGCTGCGGAATAGTTTGGGGGGAATGGTTTAGGAGAATGGTTTGGACAAATAGTCCGACGGAATCGCTTGGCGAGACAGCCGGACAGGAAATTCGAGGAGGACTAGGCGCAAGGACTAGAGAGGGGCTAGAGAGGGGGCTGAACCAATCCTGCATTACACGCGCCCAGCGTTGCGGACTAACCCGCAGCCTGCTGAGCGGCGCTTTGAGCTGGCGCTGACTCTTTGAGCAGCTCACTAACCGCCGCCATAAGCGCGTTGAGCGACGACGAGATAATATCTTTGCTAATGGCGACACCGCTAAAGCGCTGCGCGCCAAATTTTAGCTGCATATAGGTAACTGCCTCGGCGTCGGCGCCTTGGCCCAGGGCATGCTCGCCATATTCCATCACTTCGAAGTCGACGTTAAGCGCGCGCTTGAGACCTTCGATAAAAGCATCTAACACGCCATCGCCTTCGCCGCTTAGCGCTATCGCCTGACCCGCGTAGTCGAGAGACGCGGCGAACTTCTCGCGTCCGCCTTGCTTTTCAATACTGAAATCTTCGAGGCTAATGACCTTCTCACTGTTCAAATAAAAATCGTTAAACAGCGTCCAGATGGAGTCCGGCTGTATTTCGCCGCCGCTTTGCTCGGTCGCACGCTGCACTACGCGGCTAAATTCGATCTGCAGCCAGCGCGGCAGCTCGAAGCCAAATTTGTTAGCTAACACATAGGCGACGCCGCCTTTGCCCGACTGACTGTTTACACGAATCACGTCTTGATAGGTGCGGCCGATGTCGCGGGGATCGATTGGCAAATAGGCGATCTCCCAAGGCGCTCCTTCTTCGTAAATATCAAGACACTTCTTAATGGCATCTTGGTGGCTGCCAGAAAACGCAGTGAAGACCAAGTCGCCGGAATACGGCTGACGTGGATGGACGTCGATCTGCGTGCACTCCCGTACCACAGAGACGATCTTATCCATGTCATGCAGATCAAGTTTCGGGTCCACGCCGGCGCTGTAGAGATTCATGGCCATGACCACGATATCCATATTGCCCGTGCGCTCGCCGTTGCCTAGCAGCGTACCCTCTACGCGCTGCGCGCCCGCCATCACCGCTAGCTCAGCCGAGCCTACTGCGCAGCTGCGGTCATTGTGGGTATGCAAGCTCACCACAACCGCGTCGCGATTTTTGATGTTGCGGCAGAACCATTCGATCTGATCGGCATAAACATTGGGCGTCGCGACCTCGACCGTAGACGGCAGATTAAAAATAATGGGATTCTCGGGGGTCGGCTGCCAGACTTCGGCGACCGCGTTACACACCTCTACCGAAAAATCGATCTCGGTACCGGTGAAGCTTTCAGGGGAGTACTGAAATACCCACTCGGTGTCTGGCGCTAGCTTAGCGCAGCGCTGCACCTCTTCCGCACCGGCCTTCGCGATCGCGACGATACCGGCCTTGTCGGTTTTGAAGACTTTCTCGCGCTGTACGATCGAGGTTGAGTTATACACGTGGAGGATCGCTCTGCGTGCTCCCTTCAAAGACTCGAACGTACGCTGGATCAACTCGGGGCGAGCCTGAGTCAATACCTGTATGGTTACGTCGCTGGGGATTTTGTTCTCTTCGATGAGAGATCGAACGAAGTCAAAGTCCGGCTGCGAGGCTGCTGGGAAGCCGACCTCAATTTCCTTAAAGCCAACTTCCACCAACAACGCAAACATCTTCTTTTTTTGTTCGACCGACATCGGCTCGATCAGAGCCTGATTGCCATCACGAAGATCAACGCTACACCACCGGGGAGCCTCAGAGATGACTTGGTCTGGCCAAGTGCGGTCTTTGATGTCTACCGTAGCGAAGGGCTTGTATTTTCTGTGATCGAACATCGCTTGTTTCCTTTTGAGACTCTATTTCCGAGCGTCTTGTCTGTTTAACCTTCCGCTCATAGAAGCGAGAAATGCATTGTAGGCACTTAGGCGAGGTGACTCTACAAAGGAATTACACTAATATCGGTATTTATTAGCCATATAACCTAATTTATTAAGATTTTATAGAGATATTAACCCTTTTTGGCGGTTTGGCGGCAAACCAAGCCTAAATAGAGCTTGGCTGCAAACCGCTGCCGGCCCAGAAAGCAGATCAGTGAGCGCTGCCCGCGGGGCACCGAAATTATAGAGATAAGCATAAAGGAGACTCTGCCATGGACAAGATCGATCGCCGCATCCTTAGCGCACTGCAGAACAACGGCAATATCACCAATTTAGAGCTGGCGGAGACGGTCGGCCTATCCCCTTCTCCCTGCGCTCGACGCGTTAAGCAACTCGAGGAAGCGGGGGTAATCGGGCGCACCGTGACCCTGCTCAATCCTTTGCCCCTGAACCTTAAACTCACCGCGATTATTCAGATCAACATGGACAGACACACGCCAGAGCGTTTCGAGGAGTTCGAGCGCACGGTAATGGAATTTCCCGAGGTGGTTGAATGTTTACTTGTTACCGGCCAGTCGGCGGACTATCAGCTACGAGTCCGGGTGCCGGACATGGAAGGCTATCAGGCGTTTTTGCTAAATAAGATCACCCGAATAAAAGGCGTCACCGACGTGCACTCAAGCTTCATCATGCGCGAGGTCATCAGCAAGACTCAGATGCCCCTAAACCATATGCTGCTAGACTAAGCGATCAATAAGGGAGCAAGCTGCTATGCGATTTATTCTAGGCACACCCGCCACCT
>JAYOBL010000008.1:47077-49419 GCA_038104835.1 Gammaproteobacteria bacterium
AGTTAGGCGCAGGCGAGCTGACTAAAAGCGCTAACATCGACTGGCGCAGTTTCGATGCTCAGAGCAAGCTTACCGATGCGACGGACTGTCCCACACGGCAGGTGCCCGTCGTCTATTTTGACGAACACGCGCCCGCAATCATCGAGACCTTCGCAATCCTTGAAGCACTTGCCGAACGCGGCGGACTCTGCTGGCCGGATGACTCACTACTACGGGCCCGCGCGCGCAGCTTCTGTCTTGAGTTTCAGCATCACAGCGATGCCCTGCGCACAAAAGTCCCGATGGATTTCCGTGATACGCAGCAAATTAAAACCCCGCCGGCCGAGCTTTTCGAATGGCTGAGCAGGCTAGAGACGCTGCTAAACGAGGGCCATGGTGATTTTCTGTATGGTGAGCTTTCGGCAGCCGACGCCTGGTTCGCGCCGCTGATCGCAAGGGGTATCCGCTGCCGCGCTATTGAAGGAGAGCCGTTACAGCGCTACACCGCCGCGCTCAAAAACACGCAGGGCTGGCGTCAGTGGGCGCAGCTGGTAGATGACTGCGATCCGGCGTATCGGTAGCCCGCGACTTTCAATTAGTTCGCTTTTTGCCCGCAAAAGAAAAAGGCTAGAGATCGCTCTCTAGCCTTTTTTGTTAATTTCTCAGGTCTCTAGCAGATCGTGGAAGCGTAAGCAGTCCGCATTATCGCCACTGGCCTTACGCGCCCTCGCCTCTCGGTTTGCCTGAGTTACTTTTGGCGCGTTAGGGAAGCAAGCTCGCAACCGCGTCGCGCTCTTCGCTCAGCTCGGTCTCTGTCTTGTCCATAAGGTCCTGACTAAAGGCATTAACCTCTAAGCCTTGAACGATAGTGTACTGTCCATTCTCGCAGGTCACTGGGAAGGAGTAGATCAAGCCTTCCGCAACGCCGTAGCTGCCATCGCTGTGAATACCCATGCTCACGATCTGGCCGTCTGTCCCCAGGGCCCAGTCGCGCATATGCTCGATAGCTGCATTCGCTGCAGAGGCTGCGCTTGAGAGGCCGCGTGCTTTAATAATTGCCGCGCCACGCTGCTGCACCGTAGGAATAAAGTCACCCGTCACCCAGTCTTGATCAACAAGCGACGTCGCCGCGGTACCGGCGACGGTACAGTGGTGAATATCGGGGTACTGAGTCGCTGAGTGGTTACCCCAGATAATCATGTTCTTCACATCGGTGCTGTGCTTGCCGGTTTTGTTGGCGAGCTGCGCCATCGCACGATTGTGATCGAGGCGAGTCATGGCAGTGAACTGGCCTGGGTTAAGGTCAGGTGCATTGCGGTAGGCAATGAGTGCATTCGTGTTAGCGGGATTACCGACTACTAGCACTTTGACGTCGCGGCTCGCGTTGTCGTTAATCGCCTTGCCCTGCGCTGAGAAAATAGCCGCATTGGCTTCGAGCAGGTCTTTGCGCTCCATTCCGGGTCCACGGGGACGCGCGCCTACCAGTAGGCAATAGTCGGCGTCTTTGAAGGCCACGTTGGCGTCATCGGTCTGAACGATACCGGCAACCAGAGGGAATGCGCAGTCTTCGATTTCCATTACCGTGCCGGCGAGCGCTTCTAGCGCTGGAGTGATTTCGAGCAGCTGCAAAATAACTGGCTGATCGGTACCCAGCATCTCGCCCGCGGCGATGCGAAAGAGAAGGGAATAGCTGATTTGTCCTGCGGCTCCGGTTACCGCGACGCGAACGGGTGCTTTCATGTTGATTTCCTATTTAAACGCTGTGTAAAAAACGAGTGAAGCGGGCTTTCTGCTCCGTGATGCTAAGGCACATAAGACAAGGCACGCTAGACAAGGCAAATATGCAAAGCGGATGCCGCGCGTTTGTTTCAGGGCCGAAGGCAAAGCCTGAGAGACACGACGATATCCGCCTAAAAGTGGGGGCAGATGATAGCAGAGAAACGTGACTGCCGCCTCAGTCCCCTAGTGAGAACTCTACTCAGCGCTCTGAAGCATGCTCGAGTGAACACTCTAGACAGCCCGCTAAAGACCGCTCCGGTGAGCGCCCGAGTGAGCGCACAGGCTCTCATCTGAATAAATTCTTTAAACCCTCTATACCCCTCTGCCGAGCAGCATGGCATCACCATAGCTGTAGAAGCGGTAATCGTTCGCTATCGCCTCTTCATAGGCGTCTAACAGCACTTCACGGGAGCAAAAGGCGCTTACCAGCATGAGCAGAGTCGACTGTGGCAGGTGAAAATTCGTGATTAGCGCATCCACCGCTTTGAACTCATAGCCGGGGAAGATAAAGATATCCGTCTCACCCTTGGTGGGCCGCAGCTCCCCGCTGGCCGCCGCGGTCTCTAGGCTGCGGACCGTAGTGG
>JAYOBL010000008.1:49429-50731 GCA_038104835.1 Gammaproteobacteria bacterium
CCGTAGTGGTACCCACGGCGATCACGCGACCACCGCGCTCACGGCAGGCTCTCACCTTGTCACAGACCTCCTGCGGCACGTCGATAAGCTCGGTATGCATGCGGTGCTCTTCTATGTTGTCTACCCGCACAGGTTGGAAGGTTCCAGCGCCCACATGGAGAGTGAGATAGGCAGTATCGACCCCCATGTCGGCGAGCTCGCTCAGCATTAGCTCATCGAAATGCAGGCCGGCGGTGGGCGCCGCGACCGCGCCGTTCTCACGGGCATACACTGTTTGGTAGCGCTCTTCGTCAAAGGCTTCGTCATCGCGCTTGATATACGGCGGCAGCGGCATATGGCCGTGCTCTGCGAACAGCGCCTCTGGCGCCGCATCGCCGTGAAACTGCAGCACATAGAAATCCCCCTGACGCCCGACCACCTCGATCGGCTCAGCCTCGGCGCCTTCCACTATTAACCGAGTACCGGGTTTTGACGGCTTGCTCGCGCGCAGCTGAGCGAGTACACGATTACCCTCCATCAGCCGCTCGACCATAAGCTCCACGCGTCCGCCAGATTCCTTGCGGGCATAGAGCCGCGCGGGGATCACTCGCGTGTCGTTGAACACTAGGAGGTCTTTGGGTGAGAGCAGACTAAGCAGATCAGCGAAGCCGCGATGAGTGATCTTCGAGCTCGCCGTGTCGAGGCACAGCAAACGACTCTGCCGACGCTCTTCGGCGGGGTAGTGGGCGATAAGCCGCTCGGGTAGGGAAAAATCGAAATCTGAAAGTTGCATGGCGGCGAAGTTTACGCGCACGCCCCTTGGATCGCCACCGCCGGTAGCGCGCCGGGGGAAGCTTTAGCAGCGACATTGCGCCGCACTATCGTGGCTCTCGCGGCTCTCGCTACGACCACCACTATAGCGACTAGCGCGTTGCGCCGCTCTAAACAGCTGCTATACTGCGCGCCTGCAAGAGCTGCAATGCCAGTGTGGTGAAATTGGTAGACACGCCGGATTCAAAATCCGGTTCCTTCACGGGAGTGGCGGTTCAAGTCCGCCCACTGGTACCACCTCTTTTTAACTCCCTCGCTTTAGAGCCTCTGGGCTTTTTATCAAGCCAACTGTTACGCCACCTATTAAGTAAACTCACCATTTAAGCAAGCTCACTAATCGGCTCACATAAACCAAGGGCACGCAATATCGCACGCGGCTCTTAGACGGGTACAGCGGCTACCCTCATGCAACTGGCCCGAGCTTTCAAAGCCCTACTCAGTTCACTCGAAACTCTCTGAGTAAGGAACCCGCACCAGCAAGGGAAACCAGGC
>JAYOBL010000066.1:0-12235 GCA_038104835.1 Gammaproteobacteria bacterium
GGGCCGATTACGAGCGCCACCGGCACCCTGCCTGAGCGCCGACAGATTAGTTTGTCGCTTGCGAATGTAAAAAGGCTGCTTGGGGTAGAGGTGCCGAGGGCTGAGTGTCTCGATATTCTGCAGCGACTCGGCTTTGAACTCGTCGACGATAGCGGCGAAACCTTGGTCTATTCGGTTCCCTCGTTCCGCTTTGACTGTGCGATAGAAGCCGATCTTATTGAAGAGATCGCGCGCGTCTTCGGGTATAACAATTTACCTAAAACCCCAACACTCGGACGCCAAGCGCTGGCCAAAAATTCAGAGCAGCAGGTGCCGCTATCAACTCTGAAACACAGACTCGTTGCCGCCGGTTTTCAAGAGGTTATCAACTATAGTTTCATCGATCCTGCGCTTGCCGAGAACCTATGTCCGCTACAAAAGCCTGTAAGCCTTCAGAATCCGCTATCCGCTGAGATGTCGGTGATGCGCCCGAGTATTCTGCCGGGCCTTGTAACTACGCTCGAATATAATTTGAATCGTCAGCGTGACCGAGTTCGCCTATTCGAAACAGGCTTGGTCTTTGAGTCCTGCGATGGCGAAATCCAACAGTCTCGCAAGATTGGCGGTTTGATCTATGGTTCTTCTCACCCTGTAAGCTGGGCGCAAACGAAAACGGGCGTCGACTTTTTTGATCTCAAGGGAATAGTGGAGTCGCTCGTAGACCTTGGTTTAGGTCTTGGTGCTGTGGAATTCCAGCCCGCTGATCACCCGAGTTTGCACACCGGTCAATGCGCACAGCTTGTTCAGGATGGTCAGACTATTGGCGTGCTCGGTGCGCTTCACCCGCGCCTGCAGCGGCACTTCGGCTTTGCGCAAGCCCCGTATTTGTTCGAATTGGATGCAGAACCCTTGCTCGCAAAAAGCCTCGCTAAAGCACAGGCGCTGTCTAAATTCCCAGTGGTGACACGAGACCTCGCTGTTCTCGTGGACAAGGAAGTGTCTTCGGGAGAGATTGAGCGCTGCGTGCGTCAAGAAGCGTGCGATGTCCTTGTCGATCTCACCCTGTTTGATGTCTATGAGGGCGAGAATCTTGGCGCGGATAAAAAATCCATCGCTTTAAGCTTGACCTTGCAGCATCCTTCGCGCACTCTTAGCGATGAAGAAACATCCGAGATTATTACCAATTGTATCAACGCTCTAGCCGCTAAATTTGATGCTGAGCTGAGAGATTAGATTAAGTTTCGAGTGCCTCAAGGGCGACCTTAGCTGCGCCCAGACGCCAGCTTAGGCCCGGCAATCGAATCAATAATAACAAGGAACGAGGGTCTAATATGACTGATGGAGCCCTGACTAAGGCTGAGCTCGCAGAGCGCTTATTCGAAGAGCTTGGCCTCAATAAGCGCGAAGCCAAGGAAGTGGTAGAGCAATTTTTTGAGGAAATCCGCGCCTCCCTCGAGTCGAACGAACAGGTGAAGCTATCGGGGTTCGGTAACTTCGACCTGCGTGACAAGAAAGAGCGTCCCGGCCGCAATCCTAAAACCGGTGAAGAAATTCCCATCAACGCTCGCAGGGTGGTCACATTCCGTCCGGGGCAGAAGCTAAAGGCAAGAGTTGAGAGCTATGCTGGAAGCGAAAAATAACGACGAACTGCCAGAAATCCCACCCAAGCGATATTTTACTATCGGCGAGGTCGGAGAGCTTTGTGCGGTTAAGCCGCATGTTCTGCGCTATTGGGAGGCCGAGTTCCCGCAGTTAAAGCCTGTTAAACGACGCGGAAATCGCCGCTATTATCAGCGCGGTGATGTCATTCTCATCAGGCAAATTAAGAGCCTGCTGTACGAGCAGGGGTACACCATAGGCGGCGCTAGACAGAAAATGAGCGCCAAGGCCGAGCCTACTCCGGCCGCCGCTATTTCTAGCGGGGAGCTTAGTGCCATCATCGCCGATTTGGAGTCGGTAGCCGCTGCTCTTTGACACTGATGTCTTGTTGCGATTTAGAGCTACCAAGTTAAGTCTAACCTAGTTAAAATCACGATCCTCGGGGCGTAGCGCAGCCTGGTAGCGCACTACACTGGGGGTGTAGTGGTCGCAGGTTCAAATCCTGCCGTCCCGACCATATTTCTGCTGCGGCATCCCAACTCTACCCTCGCGTCTTTTTTTAGAGGTCTTTCCAAGTCAGGCGTCCTTTCAGGCGTCTTTCCTAAGGCGTCTTTAGATCAGTCTTTTCAGTAATTTCTTAATAGTCTTCCAATAGCCTTCTCAAGCGCCTTCTCCTACGCTGTCTTAGGTGCTCTCACACAGGCTCAATTTGTCTCCATTTCTCCGTCGTACATTCAGCTGCTCTTAAGAGTTTCCTAAAAGTCTTGTCTATCCGGCGTGTTGTCCTCCTCGGCTTTGAGCGCCCTGAACTCTTCTTGGTTCTTAGCCGTCGCTCTTTCAGTCCCAGCCGCGCCTAAACGTCCTGGTTTGCCTCTATTTCCCGACTTTGCACAGGTGGATTGCCGCTGCTTTGGTGCTGGCTGTCAATGTGGCGCTTGATTGTTGGTTTGGGCAAAAACGAATCGCTTGCCTCTCCCGTTAGCTAGACGAGCAGTAGGCGTTAACTCGCTTGTTTCTGAGGGGTATGTAAGGAGCATATGCTGTGCCTTGAGGCTGATTAGCCACTATCAGTAGTGTTATTGCCTGCGACTATCGTTTAGAATTCTAGCCCTATCCAGACACAACATTAGAAGAATCAATGCGCCTCAAATGTATCAAGCTTGCGGGCTTTAAGTCCTTTGTCGATCCTACAACGATCGATTTCCCCTCCAATCTCTGCTCTGTCGTAGGCCCGAACGGTTGCGGCAAGTCCAACGTGATCGACGCGGTTCGGTGGGTTATGGGAGAGAGCTCTGCGAAGAACCTGCGCGGCGAGAGCATGACCGACGTTATTTTCAACGGTTCGGGTGGCCGCAAGCCCGTGGGGCAGGCCAGCGTCGAATTGGTGTTTGATAACCATGACCATAAGCTAACTGGCGAATACGCTAACTTCGATGAGGTTGCGATCAAGAGGAAGGTCGACCGCGACGCTCAGTCTACCTACACGCTCAATGGCACGAAGTGCCGTCGTAAAGACATCACAGACATCTTTCTTGGCACAGGACTAGGTGCTCGCAGCTATTCGATTATCGAGCAGGGAATGGTCTCAAGGCTTATCGAATCCAAGCCAGAGGAACTGCGAGTATTTATTGAGGAAGCGGCAGGTATCTCTAAATACAAGGAGCGTCGCCGGGAAACCGAAAACAGGATTAAGCGCACCCGCGAAAATCTCGAGCGACTAACGGATATTCGTGATGAATTGGGGCGCCAACTCGCCCATCTGCACAGGCAATCTATTGCCGCTGAAAAATACTCCGAATTCAAAACTCAAGAGCGTCAAACCTCGGCGAACTTGAACGCCCTACGCTGGCGCGCCCTAGAGCAGGAAATCACTCAGAACAAAGCTGCGATTGGCGAGCAAGAAATTAAATTGGAAGCGACAATCGCCGATCAGCGCGAGGTCGATGCAAAGATAGAACAAAGGCTTGTCGACGGGACAGAGCTGGGCGATCAGCTCGGCGAGGTTCAGGCTCGCTTCTACAGCCTAGGTAATGACATTGCGCGTTTGGAGCAGTCTATCGAGCACCAACTAGAGCGCGCTGATCAGATGCGTTTCGATTTGAATGAAAGTCAGCAGGTCTTCGCGCAAACTCAACAAGAGCTTGAAACCGATGTATCACGCATTGCAGAGATCGAGGCAGAGCTTTCCGAGGTCAACCCCGAACTCGAGGCATGCCGCGAGTTGGAGCTGCAGTCTGCTGCGATACTCGATGATGCCGAGGGGACGCTGCGCGCTTGGCAACAGGAATGGGATGAGTTTAATAAGCTTGCCGAGGCGCCGCGTCAGACAGCCGAGGTAGAACAGGCGCGCATTCAGCAGTTAGAGAATATTGTGCAGCGCGGCATGGATAGAAGGCGCCGGCTTGAAGAGGAAAGAGAGACGCTGCTAGCGCAGGACGAAGATGAGACCGTTGTCGAGGCGCGAGAGGAACTCGCCCTCTTGGAAGAATCTATAGAAACGCTGCAAGAGCAGAGTCAGAGGGCTGGCAATGAAATCGCGCAGCGCCGATCAGACTACTCCGAGTGCGCCGATCAGCTCGATGCCGTCCGCAATCAGTTGCAAACTGCGCGGGGTAAATTGGCCTCGCTAGATGCCTTGCAGCAGGCCGCATTGGGTTTGGACAACGAAGAGGTGAATTCCTGGCTGCGGGATAACGGGCTGGGTGAAAAGCAAAGACTCGCCGAGAGTATTCGTATCGAGTCAGGCTGGGAGCATGCCGTAGAGTCCGTGCTGGGCGAGACACTTCAGAGCATCTGCGTAGAGGGTCTCGATGACATCGCTGCGCTGATCGCTGCGCTGCCTGAGGGTCGTGTTGCATTGGTCGATGTGAAAACTGCGGCCGCCGCGCCAATGAATAGCGCCGTCTCGCTTCCGGCGCTCTCAGAGCTGGTACAGGCAGAGAGCGGCATTCGAGATTTATTGCAGGGTATTTATGCTGCGGCAACACTTGAGCAGGCGCTAACACAGCGTAGCTGCCTGGGCGCAACTGAGTCTATTGTAACGGCCGATGGTCTGTGGATGGGGCGGTCGTGGTTACAGCTGAAGTCTAGCGACAAAGAGGGATCCATCGTAAAGCGTCGGGGTCTTATTGAGGAGCTGCAAGCCTCGATAGAAGAGCGCCTAGCACTCACAACACAGCTCAGCGAGCGACAACTCGAGCTAAAGGAAGCGATTGCGGAAGCCGAGCAGGCTCGAGAACAGCTGCAGGCTGATATCGCCAGCAATAGTCGCGCCTACGGAAACCTCAAATCGCAGCTCAGCGCACAGCAGGCTAAAGTGGAAGAGGCGGGTCTTCGCCGGCAGCGCATTCATCAGGAACTGGAAGAATTAAACCGTCAGCTTGAAACGGAGCAGGAGAACATCGCCGAATCTCGTCAGCGCCTCCAGCACGCATTAGATTCGATGGAAGAGAATATAGCTGCCCGTGAAGCATTGGAAAGCGCCCGAGAGTCACACAGTCGCTCGCAGCAGGAGTCGAGGGAGAAGTCTCGCCAGGACAAGGATCGTGTGCATGCGCTGTCGCTGCGCCAGCAGACGCTACAGTCCCAGCTGCAGTCGACCCGCGACACTATGGAACGTATGACGACTCAGGTGCAGAGGAGCCAGGAGCGCATTGATCACCTCACCCTGCAAATTAAGGCGTCTGACGAGCCTATTAGCGGCATGCGAGAAGAGCTTGAAGTGCTGCTAGAGAAGCGCCTTGAGGTTGAACAGGAACTCGCTAAGGCAAAAGCGGCGGTGGACGCAAACGAGCACGCCGTGAGGAACCTCGAAGCAGAGCGCAACAGTTTTCAAGAGCGCGGCAATCAAGTGCGGGAAGTCTTGATGCAAGCACGACTGAAGTCGGAAGGCGCGACCGTGAAACAGGAGACCGTGCTCGAGCAGTTGAGCGAGGCGAAGTTCGATCTTGATACTGTGCTTAACAATCTACCCGAAGAGTTAACAATAGAAGATTGCGAGTCAGAGTTGGAGCGACTCTCGAACCGTATTCAGCGCTTAGGGCCGATAAACCTCGCTGCAATTGATGAATACGCCCAGCAATCCGAACGCAAGGTCTACCTCGATAAACAAAACGATGACCTCGAAAGAGCGCTCAATACGCTGCAGAACGCGATCAAGAAAATCGATCAAGAAACACGGGCTCGCTTTAAAGCAACCTTTGATAAGGTCAATGCTGGGCTGCAGGCGCTTTTTCCTCGAGTTTTCGGCGGTGGGCATGCCTATCTCGACATGACTGGCGAGGACCTTCTAGACACCGGCGTGGCCATTATGGCGAGGCCACCGGGCAAGCGTAACAGCACCATCCATCTCCTTTCCGGCGGTGAGAAAGCCATGACGGCTATTGCCCTCGTGTTCTCCATTTTCCAGTTAAACCCGTCGCCTTTCTGTATGCTCGACGAGGTTGATGCGCCACTCGATGATGCGAACGTAGGGCGCTATGCCAATCTCGTAAAAGAGATGTCTAAGGCCGTGCAGTTCATTTTCATCACCCACAATAAGATTACAATGGAAATGGCGAATCAGCTGCTCGGTGTCACCATGCACGAACCCGGCGTCTCCCGCATAGTCGCCGTAGACATCGAAGAGGCTGCGGAGCTCGCTGCAATGTAAGTCCTGCAGGCTTCGCATTTGCAAACAACGTTAAAGAACTTGCTGCGACCGGCGGATAAACTCTAAATAAGTTGTCCCTTTATGCCTAAGCGATTATGAATCTACGCGAACTCGTCATCCTTCTTCTCGGCCTCGCCATGGTCATTGTCGTTGCGCGGGGGTTGATCGTTGCCCTGCGCGCCCGTCGCAATCAGATAAAACTGGCCATAGACAAGAATATCCCTAGCGATATCGATCTCGATTCATTAGAGCTAGCGGAGCTTCCGAGTGGCGGCGCAAGGGTGGTCAAGCGCGACCGCTTAAAGACAGAGGCAGACGAGCAACGAGACTCTGTCGAGGCGCAAACCGATGCCGCCGCTCACACTGCTGTAAATGATGCGGAGCCTGCACTCCAAGCGCAGGATGACAAAGCACTTGATGAGCCTGTTGCTCAGCCTGCAGTTGAGCCTCCTAGTCAGCCCCTCTCAGATCCCCTGAGTGAGGCCAACGCTCAGTGTAACAACGAATCTGCTTCGGCAGCGGAAACCACCCAAGACCTTGCGCAGGCCGACATTGAGGACTTGGCGGCGGCGCCCAGTAGTCAGCAGGCCAAAGAGTCGCAGGATGAGTTGGCTGCGCAGGAATTAGCCGGCGAGGAGCTTTTTGAGGAGACGGATGGCCCCTTAGACTCATCTGCAGAGTCGCCCGCAGACTCAAGCTCAGAGCCGCCTCGCTTCGATGAAGACAACATGGAGCCCTTTTCCCTCTCAGCGGGAGAGCGCATAGGCGCCCGTGATCCAGTGCCGCCGTCTAAACGCGGTGGACCTAAAAAAGCCAAGAGCGCAGCGCAGGCTGGCGATTCCCTATTAACTTCGGCTCGACGTGGTTTGAACGCCTTGATGCCAAAGAAAGAGACCAGCTCGGCGAGCGCGATTGAATTAGCACTGCAGCCCCCCGAATCTCAGGTTTCGCAAGGGGAGAACAGCGCAGCCTCAGATGCTAGCGACGTTGTTGATCCACTCTTAGATGAGGATTCCAAGGCATCCGTGCGCGATGATACCCAAGCCCTTTTCGAAGGCTACGACCAAGAAACCGAGAGTGATAATGAAGCTGTCGGCCAAGCTGAGGCGAGGGAAGAAAGCCCAGCAGCAGTGATCGAGACTCCTGAGTCTCCGGCCGCTGAAAGCCGTGCGGTCGCTGCAGCGGATCTGTTCCCAGAAACCTTCGACGACGTTGTTGCCCAATCGCTTAGCAAGTCGGAAGTCCTTTCAAAAAAGGAAAAAGCGAAGAGGAAAACGCCACGGGAGCATTCACATGCCGCGGCAAATTCTACTCAGGCGCCTCTTGCAGACGGCCCTGTTGAGTCCGAGCAGTCACATCGAGGCGGGCAGAGTGTGGACTCGGCGGGCGCGGCAGGGGAGTTAGCTCAGCCGGCGTCGCAGGAGCTCAACGAAGTGCTGGTGATCAATGTGATGGCGAAGCGTGGACGCTGGCTCACCGGTGACAAGCTGCTACCGCTGCTGCTTTCCCAAGGGCTAAAGTTTGGTGAGCTAAAGATCTTCTCTAAGCGGGTAGGAGACCGTCAGGACGGTGAGGTCGTGTTTAGCTTGGCTAACAGCCTTAAGCCTGGCACATTCGACCTCAATGAAATGGATTCTTTCGCTACCGTTGGCGTTACGCTATTTCTGGAGCTTCCCACCCCTATTAACAACCTCAGTGCCTTCGATCAGATGTTGCAGACTGCGCGAGAGATTGTTGAGACATTAGATGCGGAACTCCGCGATGACCAGCGCAATATGATGACCGGACAGACGATAGAGCACTATCGTCAACGTGTGCGTGATTTTGAATTGCGATTGCTGCACGCCCGTGCAGCGGAAGGCTAGGCATGCCAGATCAGGCCGCTGCGCCCGCGACAGTTCTTGTAGAGATTGCGTCGCTTCGCGAGCAGCTAGAGCGGCATAATTCGCTCTACCACACCCACGATAGCCCTGAAATTCCCGATGCCGATTACGACGCGCTCCTAGCGCGTTTAGTGCAGCTGGAGACGCAATATGACGTCGACACCGCTGGCTCACCTTCTCAGCGTGTGGGGGCGTCCCCGCTAGCAGGTTTTGAGCAGATTAAACACGAGCAAGCTATGCTCTCCTTAGACAAAGTCTTTGGTGCTGATGATCTGCGCGCATTCGAGGCGCGACTGCTGAAGCGGGTCGATAGTGAAAGCGCTGTGAACTATAGCTGCGAGCCGAAAGTAGATGGTGTGGCCGTGAGCCTACTCTATGAAAAGGGCAGCCTGGTTCGCGCAGCCACCCGCGGGGACGGCGTGACGGGCGAAAACATCACCCAGAACGTGAAGACCATCAAATCAATTCCCCTGCAGCTCAAAGGTGACGGATATCCAGAGACCCTAGAGGTACGCGGTGAAATTTATTTAGGCAAGGCAGGTTTTCAGGCCCTCAATGAGCAAGCGAGGCGCGAGCAAACCAAGGTGTTCGTCAATCCTCGAAACACAGCAGCCGGCACGTTGAGGCAGCTCGACTCGAAACGAGTTGCGAGGGTGCCGCTGCAAATGTTTTGCTACAGCGTTGGCTTAGTAGAAGGCGGCAGTCTGCCGCAGCATTTAAGCGCCGTGTTCGACTCCTTAAGTGAATGGGGCTTGCCCTGTAATCCTCAGCGCGAGCTCGTGACCGGAATTGAAGGCTGTATTGCCTACTGTGCATCCCTATTGGATCAACGTGACGCACTAGATTACGAGATAGATGGCGCGGTGCTAAAAGTGGATTCGCTGGCTCTGCAAAATAGGCTAGGCAGCAATGCGCGCACGCCGCGCTGGGCCATGGCTTACAAATTCCCAGCAGAGGAGAAGACGACACGTCTGTTAAGCGTAGAATTTCAGGTAGGGCGCACGGGTACCATTACGCCAGTGGCTCGCCTCCAACCGGTTTTTGTTGGCGGAGTCACCGTTAGCAATACGACGCTGCACAACATGGATGAGGTGGGCAGACTCGACGTGCGTCTAGGCGATACGGTCATAGTGCGCCGCGCCGGCGATGTCATACCCAAGGTCGTAGCGGTGGTCGTCAAAGAGCGATTGGCCGGCGCTAAAGCGATAGAGGCGCCTCGCGATTGCCCAGTATGCGGCTCGCCCGTGGAGAAAGAGGGCGAGGTTTTGCTACGCTGCAGTGGCGCGCTAGTCTGCCCCGCCCAACGTAAGGAGGCGCTGCGTCACTTTGCGTCCCGCAGCGCTCTCGATATTGAGGGCTTGGGCGAGCGTTTGATAGAACAGCTCGTCGATGCCGGTTGGGTAAACGACGTCTCCGACCTCTTCAGCCTGCAGGCCTCTTCTCTTGTGCGGCTTGAAAGGATGGGGGCCAAGTCTGCTGAAAACCTCATCGCCGCAATCGCGAAAGCGAGCGCCACAACACTGCCAAAACTGTTGTTCGCCCTGGGTATAAGGGAAGTGGGCGAGGCCACCGCGCTGCAGTTGGCCAGTGCCTTCGGCAGTTTAGAGAAATTGCAAAACGCAAGCGTCGAGGCGCTCATTGAGGTGCCCGACGTCGGTCCTATTGTGGCTGAGCATATCCACCGTTTCTTCTCTAACCCCGACAACCAGTCTCTCATAGCTCGTCTTATCGAGCGTGGAGTGAGCTGGCCAGATATTGAAGTGGCAGTAGGCGAGGCCCAGAAGCCGTTAGCGGGAGAGACGCTGGTGCTGACCGGAACTTTTGAAACTCTTTCGCGCAATGAGGCAAAGGCGCGACTTATCGCTCTCGGGGCGAAGGTGGCAGGCAGCGTGTCGAAGAATACGAGCTTGGTTTATGCGGGCCCCGGCGCGGGGAGCAAGCTCGCTAAAGCACAGGAAATTGGTATTGGAGTCGCGGATGAAGCCGCGCTCATTGCGCGGCTAAAGAGCTTT
The DNA here is from genome assembly GCA_038104835.1 of Gammaproteobacteria bacterium. Classification (GTDB taxonomy): domain Bacteria; phylum Pseudomonadota; class Gammaproteobacteria; order Pseudomonadales; family Pseudohongiellaceae; genus UBA9145. The sequence goes on from JAYOBL010000066.1 coordinate 10,125, forward strand.
GATTCGCTCTAATCGCAAAGGGATACAGTGAATGAGTTGGTGGGGCAAAGCAGTAGGTGGCACGTTTGGTTTTATGCTCGGCGGGCCGCTGGGTGCGCTAATGGGCGCCGCGATCGGTAACTACTTCGACGGCGGCCTGAGTGCTCAGGGCTCGCGCCTAGGGCTTGGTGACACCGAGAGAGTTCAATCTGCGTTCTTTACCACGACTTTCGCACTCATGGGCTACGTGGCTAAGTCCGACGGCAAAGTGACTCGCGACGAGATAGCGGTTGCCGAACGGGTGATGGGGCAGATGCAGCTTAACGCGATGCAGCGAAAGGTTGCGATACGCCTGTTCAACGAAGGCAAGAGCAGCAATTTTCCGCTGCAAGAGGTGCTAGCGCAGTTCCGAAAAGAGGCGTTTAGACGCACGAGCTTGGTGCAGATGCTGCTGGAAATCGTGGCGGCAACGGCACTCGCGGACGGGACTCTGCATGCGCATGAGCGTCGCTCCCTTGAGCAAATTGCTGCGGCCCTCGGGGTTAGTGAGACGCGACTGGAGGCTCTGCTAGCTCGGGTCTCAGGCCAAGCCGGATTCGAAACAGCGCAGGCGAGCGCGGCCAAGCTGAAAGCAGCCTACGAGCTTCTCGGCGTGTCAGCTGAAGTTGACGATGCCGATCTTAAGCGGGCCTATCGGCGACAAATGAGTCAACATCACCCCGACAAGCTGGTTGCCAAAGGTCTGCCGGAGGAGATGATCGATATTGCCACGCGTAAAACTCAGGACATAAAAGCGGCCTATGACCTACTGCGTAAAACCCGTCAGTCTTAATCTGCTGAAGTCTGCTGCCAATAAATTTGTACCGACCGAAGCCATGGGTCTGCCGATAACGCGGCGCTTAGGCTAGAAAGGTCTGCGCCACCGTCTGCGTTTGTACCGAACAGCTCGACATCGAGTCCGCCCGCGGAATAGTGCAACATGACGGTGGGCGGAGGTTCGTGATTGCCGAGCTTACGCCAGAGCATCGCGACAGTTTCCTCAACGAACTCTCTGCTTGGCTGCCCGCTAGTATCCGCTGGCTGATCAGCCTTCTCCGCGGGATCAATATGAATAAGTACCTCGCTGATATCGCGCTGCTTGCTTTTGAGGGTAGAGGCGGCTCTCTCGCCAATGTGATGTCCCTCGGACACTGATATATTGGCGTTTACAAGTAGATGAGCTTCGATAAGGGCACGGCCACCGGAGAGTCTGGAGCGTAGGACACTAACACCAAGCACTCCGGGGCAGTCATTTAGCAGCGCGATAAATTCAGCGTGGCGCTGTGACGGAAGGGCCCTGTCAACGAGTTCATTCACACTATCGCGACATAGGTCCCAGCCTAGTCGTGCGATCATAAGAGCGACTACGGCTGCAGCCGCGAGATCCATCCACTGCCAGCCTAGGCTCGCTCCCAGCACCCCTATGAGCACCGCAATCGAAGACAGGGCATCGCTGCGACTATGCCAAGCGTTCGCTTTTAAAAGGCTTGAATTGAGTCGCTTTGACGCCGCTAAGGTATAGCGGAAGATCCATTCTTTGCCGGCTATGGAGAGCGCAGCGATGGCTGCCCCCTGCAAAGCCGGAAGCTGTGTTGCTTCCGCGGCCCCAAGTCGTAGCCAAGAATCTTTCAACAATAAAAAGGCAGTAAGGAAGAAGACGAGCCCCATGACGCCAGTGCCGAGCGCTTCGAAGCGACCATGGCCGTAGGGGTGCCCGGTATCCGCCGGTGCGTAGGCGGTGCGCGCTATGGCAAGAACGAACAGATCCGTGGCAGCATCGCTTAAGGAGTGGATCCCGTCGGCAACTAGGGCGAAAGAGGCGAACAGCATGCCCCCGATAATCTTCATCGCGCCTAAAAACAGATCCAAGGCGAGTCCTAGCAGTGTTACACGCGCCGCTTCTTTTTGAACCTTATGCAGAGGCTTGGTGCTTACTTCGGTGGCTGAGTTCTTGGCGGCAGGAGACATGGGTTAATTCTAAGCGACAAAGCGTGAAAAATAATTGAGAAAGCGCATACTACAAGCGAGAAAGCGCACATACTCCTAGCGAGAAAGCGCACATACTACAAGCGAGAGGGTGCACATACTACAAG
>JAYOBL010000160.1:0-2084 GCA_038104835.1 Gammaproteobacteria bacterium
GTATACAACTGAGCGTCATTTCTTGTACCGATGTAGCAGCCTGCAAACTTCCAATGACCACGCCCACAACGAGAATTCCCAGAAGCAAAGGGCCGGCGATCAGCGCCGTTACCCACAGCGCCTCCTGTCCCAGCGAAATGACGTCACTTATCGTCATAGGGAGAAACTCGCGGTGAGTGACTGCATTATGAGGATCCATCCGTCGGCAAGCACGAAAAGCATGAGCTTGAACGGCATGGAAATCATCATAGGCGAGAGCATCATCATACCCATCGACATCAACACACTCGCCACAACAAGATCGATAATGACAAAAGGAATATAGATCAAAAAGCCAATGGTGAATGCTGTCTTGAGTTCTGACGTCATGAACGACGGGATCAAAATGCTGATTGGAATCTCTTCGTCATTGCCCGTGTAGTTGTAGTCGGCGATATCTGAAAACACCATCAGGTCTGCCTCGCGAGTCTGAGTCAGCATGAACCCTCGCACAGGAATGAGCGCCGCATCTAGTGCATCCTGAGCGCTTATCTCTTCGGCAACGTAGGGCGTGAACGCCTCTTCATAGATCGTCTCGAACACGGGCGCCATAATGAAAAAAGTCAGGAATAGGGCGATACCAACCAGTACGGTGTTTGGCGGTGTCTGCGCCGTGCCTATCGCCTGCCGCAGGAGCGACATTACGATGATAATACGCACGAACGAGGTCATCATGATGAGAATCGACGGCAGCAGAGTTAGCACCGTCATGAGAATAAGAACCTGAAGTGTCAGGCTATACTCGGTGGCGCCGTCGGCGTCCTCGCTGATGTTGACCAAAGGCAAGCCGGTCTGCGCTGCGGCATCGGGGGAAAATAGGAATAGCCCGCTAGCAATCGAGATGAGAAGCAGAAAGAAGGTCGAACGCTTGGCAAAGGAAAATGCGCTCACCATGCCTTGCCCCTCTCTTCAACCGCTGCAGACCCTGACGACCCTGACGACACAGAGCCTTGGTTCGCTGTCCACACGTGTTCGGCGCCTTCTTTGCTCAGTATGATTAAACTGCGCTTGCCGTCGGCTTCGATCAGGACAGCACGCCGCCCGATATCAAGCGCGAGCTGGTCTATGAGATTGATTGCGCCGGGCTGGCTCGGAGCCAGAGAGCTTCGTGTCTTACGCAGGACAACTACCAGAACGAAAAAGAGCCCAAGGACGAAGGCCAAGGAGAGGACTACGCGTCCGGCACTAACAATTTCCACGCCTGGTTTCCCTTTCTTAGAGCGCCTCTGCTAAATCACTAAGCGTCTCTTACGTCTAAAGCGTTTTTAATCGCTCACTCTTCGGCACGACCTGCGTGAGGCGCATACCGTAGCGATCGTTCACCAGAACTATTTCGCCCTGAGCCACTAAGGTATCGTTAACTAGCAGGTCTAGCGGTTCGCCCGCAAGCCGATCTAGTTCGACTACCGACCCTTGAGTGAGCCGCATGAGGTCGCGAATCTTTAGAGATGTTCGACCGACCTCTATAGATATCGTCACCGGAATGTTTTTCAACAGCTCTGAATCGAGAGCAATTCCAAGATCGTCGTCTCCGCTGGCTACTTTCTCTGGATCGACACCCGTATTTAGCAGCACATCATCCGCTGCATTTTGGTCGTTCTGTTCGTTACTCATGTGGCGTTTCCTGGCTTGTTCTGAGATTCGTGCCCAATTAATTCTCGAGTGCGTTGTAGTGTTTTGCCGCAGGACACTGTTGGCCGCAGCCCGCGCGTCACTGGCGGGACTAGTCTGGCTTGCTTAAGCTGCTCATCGACTTGATTTGGAGTGCGACTTTGCCGCCCACCTCGCCCGTCAGAGCACTGAACACCTCGATGTCATCGATTGTCACAGACGCTTCCTCGAACAACTCGATAGGTAGTGTCTGCCCTTCTTTGAGATTCGTCATTGCCCCGTAGGTCATTGTTAGTTCGGCTATTTTCGCCTTCAGAGTCAGAGGAACATCGAGCGCAGCCTCATTGAGGTCGCGCTCCCAAGCGGAATCCTGCTCGTCTTCGTCGTCGCTAGTCTGCACCCTGCTTCGCAGAAGATCTCGCGCCGGTTTAAGC
>JAYOBL010000067.1:0-10433 GCA_038104835.1 Gammaproteobacteria bacterium
CTTTGTCTATGACGCATAACTCTTTACCTTATATAAACTATTCAGACGGGCTGCTTAGGCAGCTCGGTCGTCGGACTTGAGGCTCGATGGAGGCCAGTTTTCGAGGCGCAGACCCAGCGATAAACCGCGAGTAGCCAGCACATCTTTAATTTCTGTCAGCGACTTCTTGCCCAGATTAGGAGTCTTTAGCAGCTCCACTTCTGTGCGCTGAATTAGGTCGCCGATGTAGTAAATATCTTCCGCCTTGAGGCAGTTGGCCGAGCGAACAGTAAGCTCTAGGTCATCTACTGGACGCAGAAGAATGGGGTCGATCTCGTCTTCGGCTTTGGAAGCCTCAGGTACGATTTCGCTGTGCAGGTCTACAAATACCGCGAGCTGATGCTGCAGAATCGTCGCCGCGCGGCGGATCGCCTCTTCCGGATCGATCGTGCCGTTAGTTTCGAGGTCGATAACCAGCTTGTCGAGGTCAGTGCGCTGCTCTACACGAGCCGCGTCAACTGAGTAGGACACACGCTGCACAGGGCTGTAGGAAGCGTCCAGGAGGAGCTTGCCTACCGCGCGAGTTTCGTCGTCGTCGCTAGTGCGGCTGTCGGCAGGTGAGTAACCACGGCCCTTGCGAATCGTGAGACGCATATTGAGCTCACCATTCTTATTGAGATTGGCAATCACATGCTCAGGGTTCACGATCTCGACGCTCCCGTCGGAAACGATATCGCCCGCTGTTACAGTGCCCGCGCCTTTCTTGTTAACGGTCACTACAACTTCGTCTTTTTCGTTGAGAACCACTGCAATACCCTTAAGGTTCAGCAGGATCTCGATTACGTCTTCGCGTACACCCTCGATAGTGCTGTACTCGTGTACCACACCGTCGATCTCAACTTCTTCTACCGCACTACCTGGCATAGAGGAGAGCAGGATGCGACGCAAGGCGTTGCCTAGTGTGTGGCCGAATCCGCGCTCTAGCGGCTCGAGCACGACTTTGGAGCGGCACTTGTCGACTTCGTCGATCTGAATGTGCTGCGGCGTCAAAAAGTCTGATAGAGAAATTTGCATAGTATCCACCTTCTGTGTGGTTAGCTCACTACTTCGAATAGAGCTCGACAATGAGAGACTCGTTAATCTCGGCAGGGAGATCTTCACGCTCTGGCTTACGCGAGAATGTGCCTTCCATCTTGCCTGTATCAACCGATACCCAGTCGATGGCTGCGCGCTGCGCGGCGAGGTCGAGTGCGGCTTTAATGCGCAGCTGCGATTTAGCCTTGGCGCGAATCGCTACGGAGTCGCCTTCGCTAACCTGGTAAGACGCAATGTTAACGACTACACCGTTTACAGTGATCGACTTGTGAGCAACGAGCTGACGTGCTTCAGCGCGCGTAGAGCCAAAGCCCATGCGGTACACGACGTTATCGAGGCGACACTCCAGAAGCTGCAGCAGGTTTTCGCCCGTAGCACCCTTCTGACGAGCGGCTTCTTTGTAGTAGCCGCGGAATTGCTTCTCGAGCACACCGTAGGTGCGACGTACCTTCTGCTTCTCGCGCAGCTGCACACCGTAGTCTGATAGACGACCACGACGGGCGCCATGCTGACCAGGAATTGTTTCCGCCTTGCACTTGCTATCTAAAGGACGAACGCCACTCTTTAGGAACAAGTCTGTTCCTTCGCGACGAGAAAGCTTTAACTTTGGGCCTAAATAACGGGCCATATTCGGTCTCCTGTGCTCTTAGTTTCAGAAGAGCTTCTGATTGTATTCGAATTACACTCGACGCTTTTTAGGCGGCCTGCATCCATTGTGTGGGATAGGCGTCACGTCGGTGATGTTGCCGACCTTCAAGCCACAGTTGTTTAGTGCGCGTACTGCCGACTCACGACCCGGACCAGGACCATTCACTTTAACGTCCAGGCTCTTCAAGCCGTATAGCTCAATAGCCGCTTTGCCGGCACGCTCTGCAGCAACCTGTGCTGCGAAAGGTGTGCTCTTACGCGAACCGCGGAAGCCCGAACCACCCGACGTTGCCCAGCTCAGCGCATTGCCCTGGCGGTCAGCGATCGTGATGATCGTGTTGTTAAAAGAAGCGTGAATGAAGGCAATGCCGTCGATGACGGGATTACGTGTCTTTTTCTTAGTCGATTTAGCTGCTGGCTTGGCCATAATAATTCCGTCTTATTACTTACGTATTGGCTTGCGAGGGCCCTTGCGGGTACGCGCATTAGTCTTGGTACGCTGACCACGAACGGGTAGCGAACGACGATGGCGAATACCGCGGTTGCAACCTAGGTCCATGAGACGCTTGATGTTCATCGAGATCTCGCGGCGCAGGTCGCCTTCAACCGTGAGGTTGCCGATCTCATTACGCAGAGCGTCGAGCTCTTCTGGGCTCAACTCACCTGTCTTAGAGTTGGGGGCGATGCCAGTCTTGTCGCAGATTGCGCTAGCAGTCGTTGGTCCAATACCGTACACATAGCGCAATGAAATCACGATATGTTTGTTATCTGGAATGTTTACACCGGCAATACGTGCCATATTAACTCCGTTCTCTCTAGTAGCTCTCTACATCCCGCAGGATGAAGCGTTCTTGCAATTAGTATTAGCCCTGACGCTGTTTGTGGCGTGGCTCAGCGCTGCAAATTACACGCACAGCTCCGTTACGCTTAATCACCTTACAGTTGCGGCAGATCTTCTTAACAGATGCTCGTACTTTCATGGTTGTCTCCGTTGTTCCTTCGCTCGCGTTACACGCGATTCCTCAATCTTAAATTCCGCTTCGGCCGTAGTTGCCCAGTTTGGATTTCTTCATCACCGAGTCGTACTGATGCGACATCAAATGTGACTGGACCTGCGACCAGAAGTCCATGGTGACAACCACAGAAATCAGCAGGGCCGTTCCGCCCAAATTAAACGGAACATTGGCGAACATCTGCATGAAGTTAGGCAGCAAACACACCAAAGTGATGTAGATTGCGCCGAACATCGTAAGGCGCGTGATGACACCGTCAATGTACTTTGCGGTGTGCTCACCAGGACGGATGCCCGGGATAAACGCACCTGAGCGCTTCAGGTTTTCTGCAACATCGCGCGGGTTAAACACGAGCGCGGTATAGAAGAAGCAGAAGAAAATGATCATTGCGCTAAAAATGATTATGTAAAGCGGCTGCCCCGGCCCGATAAGAAAGGCGAGCTCTGCAAGCCATTCTGAACCGTCAGCCTGTCCGAACCACTGCGCCACTGACGCAGGAAACAGAAGGATGCTGCTCGCGAAGATCGCCGGGATTACGCCCGCCATGTTGATCTTAAGAGGCAGATGACTAGCCTGAGCCTGGTACATCTTACGGCCCTGCTGACGTTTCGCGTAGTTCACAGTAATGCGGCGCTGTGCGCGTTCGACGTAAACGATGATCGCAATAACGCCAACTGCGATTAGTCCGACAACCATCAGCAGCACGCCGTTGATCTGGCCCTCGTAAGCCTGCTGCAGCGATGTGCCAATAGCAGCGGGGAATCCAGCCACGATGCCTGCAAAGATCAACATCGAGATTCCATTACCGATGCCCTTTTCAGTGATCTGCTCACCGAGCCACATCATGAACATGGCACCGGTTACCAGCGACACGACAGCGGTAACAGTGAAGGCAACGCCTGGGTTGTAAGCCATCGGCGCCAGCAGGCCAACAGCCATACCCGTGCCTTGAATAGTAGCCAGTCCCAGTGCGCCATAGCGCGTGTACTGAGAGATCTTACGGCGGCCCGACTCGCCTTCTTTCTTTAGCTGGTCGAGGTGAGGGCTTACCGCTGTAAGCAGCTGCATAATAATGCTGGCCGAGATATAAGGCATGATGCCCAGAGCGACGATACTCATTCGCTCCAATGCACCACCACCAAACATATTGATCATGTCTGTGAACGTGCCTTCCTGCTGGGCAAAGAACGCCGCAAGCTGAAGGGGATCAATTCCAGGAACAGGAATGTGCGTACCAATGCGATAGACAAAAATCGCGAACAGCAAAAACAGCAGGCGCGACTTAAGCTCGCCTAGGCCGGCTCCTATGTTCTCTGGATTAATGTTCGGTTTAGTTGCCATTGACTCTATTACTGCTCTTTTAAATAAGGGAGCGCTTGCGCGCGGGGGCAGACTTAGGCGTCTGCCGCCTTAACTTTCTTAGCGAGCTTCTTAACGGGCGCAGCAGGCTCATCGTCGATGACCTTGCCTCCTGCCGCTTCAATCGCTGCACGTGCGCCTTTAGTTGCGCCGATTCCCTTTAGCGTTACCGCTTTGGTCACGTCGCCAGACAGCATTACCTTGGCACGCTTGATGTTAGCCGTGATCAGGTTGGCTTTGCGTAGAACTTCGAGGTCGATTACGTCGCCTTCGAGATTATTCAGCTCGGAAGTGCGGATCTCAGCCATGTTGCGGCCAACGCGTGAGCTAAAACCGTACTTCGGCAAACGCATCTGCAAAGGCATTTGACCGCCTTCGAAACCAGGACGAACAGTGCCGCCGCTGCGCGACTTCTGGCCCTTGTGACCCGTACCCGCAGTCTTACCAGAACCACTACCGATACCACGACCAACTCGCTTGGCGGCTTTAGTGCTGCCGGGCGCTGGGCTTAGTGTATTAAGATGCATGTCCTACCCCTTAAACTACGGTCAGCATGTAGCTAACTTTGTTAATCATGCCGCGTACCGCTGGAGTATCCTCCACCTCTACCGACTGATGCATGCGACGCAAACCGAGACCCTGCAGGCACAGCTTGTGCTTGGGCAATGCGCCGATTGGGCTGCGTACGAGTTTTACAGTGACTGTTTTCTTCGCCATGTGACTACCCTACTAATTCTTCAACAGACTTGCCGCGCTTAGCTGCGATGGCGTCTGGAGATTGCATGTCGCGCAGACCGTTGAAAGTAGCGCGCACTACGTTAACTGGGTTGGTCGAGCCGTAGCACTTAGCCAGTACGTTTTGCACGCCGGCAAGTTCGAGGATCGAGCGCATTGCGCCACCGGCAATCACGCCAGTACCTTCGGAAGCAGGCTGCATGTAGACCTTGGAAGCACCGTGGCGCGCCTTAACGGCGTACTGAAGTGTTGTGCCGTCGAGATCAACAGAGACCATGTTGCGACGCGCTGATTCCATCGCCTTCTGAATCGCCAGAGGGACTTCGCGCGCTTTACCGCGACCGAAACCCACACGACCGTTACCGTCGCCGACTGCTGTTAGAGCTGTGAAGCTGAAGATGCGACCACCCTTAACCACTTTAGATACGCGGTTAACTTGGATGAGCTTCTCCTGCATGCCCTCTTCGTTCTTATTGGAATCGTCTTTGTACGCCATAGTTAAAAACCCTTAAAAATCCAATCCGCCTTCACGTGCAGCGTCGGCCAGAGCCTTGACGCGACCATGATAAGCATAGCCAGAGCGGTCGAATGCAACCTTCTCGACGCCCGCCGCTTTCGCACGTTCGGCAATCAATGCGCCAATCTTGCTGGCCGCATCGACGTTGCCCGTGGCGCCTTCGCGCAAATCTTTCTCAACTGTAGAAGCAGAGGCCAGAACTTGGTCGCCACTCGCTGAGATAACCTGAGCGTAAATGTGACGCGGCGAACGGTAGACCGTTAGACGGTCGACGCGCAGCTCACTGATCTTTGCCCTTGCTCTCTTTGCTCGCCTTAGACGAGCTACTTTCTTAACGCTCATAGCTTATGACCTATTTCTTCTTCGCTTCTTTTCTGAATACACGCTCATCTGCGTAGCGAACACCCTTGCCCTTATAAGGCTCTGGTGGACGGAAATCCCTGATTTCAGCGGCAACCTGGCCTACTCGCTGCTTGTCAGCACCCGAGATAATGATCTCTGTCTGCGAGGGAGTCTCTGCGGTTACGCCATCAGGCAGCGCGTAATTAATTGGGTGCGAGAAGCCGAGTGTCAGATTGACGTTCTTGCCTTCGGCCTTTGCACGATAGCCGACGCCCTGCAGCTCCAGCTTCTTTTGGAAGCCGTCGCTTACGCCCACTACCATATTGTTGATTAGCGAGCGGAATGTACCCGCCATCGCGCGCGCCTGTCGCGTAGCGACCTTGCCCGCGACCTGCAAAACGTCGCCGTCCTGCGTGACACCCACGAGGCTATGCAGTTCGAGCTGAAGGTTACCCTTGCTGCCCTTAACTGCAACCGTCGTGTCGGTCAGTGTTGTTTCTACGCCCTTCGGTAATTCGATAGGGTTGTTTGCTACTCTAGACATAATATTGCTCTGCTTTAAAACTCAGCTCTAGATTGAACATTGAGCACTGTGAACTAAGAAAACCTAAACCTTAGAATACGGTGCAGAGTATCTCACCGCCGATTCCGGCAGCTCGCGCCTGCTTGTCAGTCATCAGGCCCTTGTTAGTAGAGACAATCGCTACACCAAGACCCGCTCGGTTCTTTGGCAGATCGTCACTACCTTTGTAACTACGAAGACCAGGACGGCTTACGCGCTTAATCTCTTCGATAACCGGCTTACCCGCGTAGTACTTAAGATCAATGGTAAGCTGTGGCTTGCCTTCGACCTCAGTGACACCGAAGCCCGCGATATAACCTTCGTCCTGTAGCACTTGGCTCAGGGCCTGCTTAATCTTAGACGCTGGGCAGGCAACAGTAGGCAGCTTTGCCATCTGTGCATTACGGATGCGAGTTAAGAAGTCTGCAATTGGATCTGACATGCTCATAATACTTCTCCCGCTTACCAGCTAGCCTTAGTAAGTCCAGGCACGTCACCACGCATCGCGGCTTCGCGAAGCTTGTTACGGCATAGACCAAATTTACGATAGACACCGTGTGGGCGTCCGGTGATGCGGCAGCGTAGCTGCTGTCGAACGGGGCTCGCGTCGCGGGGAAGTTTCTGGAACTTCACCTGTGCAGCCCACTTCTCATCGTCGCTAGCCTCAGCGCTATTAAGAATGGCTTTGAGCTCTGCGCGCTTAGCGGCGTATTTCGCAACCATCTTAGTGCGCTTAGTTTCCCTCGCGATCATTGAGGATTTAGCCATCTTAAGACTCCTTAGCTTCAGCAGGCGCTGTTCCGCGGAACGGGAAGCGCATAGCTGTCAGTAGCGCACGACCTTCGTCGTCAGTTTGCGCTGTCGTTGTAATTGTAATGTCGAGTCCGCGCAGCGCATCGATCTTGTCGTAATCGATCTCTGGGAAGATGATCTGCTCGGTCACGCCCATAGCGAAGTTGCCACGGCCGTCAAAAGCTTTGGGGCTGAGGCCACGGAAGTCGCGGATACGTGGAATGGCGATGTCTACGAGACGCTCTAGGAATTCGTACATACGCTCGCCGCGCAGGGTGACCTTAAGACCGACAGGCCAGCCTTCACGGATCTTAAAGCCCGCAATAGACTTGCGCGCCTTAGTGACGACGACCTTTTGACCCGAAATTTTAGTCAGGTCTTCGGCGGCACTCTCTAATACTTTCTTGTCCGTCACGGCTTCGCTAAGGCCCATGTTCAACACGACCTTTGTAATCTTAGGAACGCGCATTGGGTTCGCGAATCCGAACTGCTCCTTGAGAGCCGGAACTGCTTGCTGCTGATATAATTCTCTGAACTGAGCCATGCTAGGCAACCTACCGCTAATTAAACTTCTGAACCGTTCGACTTGAACACGCGCTTCTTAGTGCCGTCTTCAGCCACCTGAATAGCAACGCGATCCGCCTTGCTAGTCTCAGGATTGAAAATCGCTACGTTAGAAATGTGTAGCGACGCTTCCTTCTCGATAATTCCGCCAGCCTGGCCCGCGTTGGGGTTTGGCTTAGTGTGACGCTTCACCATGTTCACACCGGCGACTATCACTCGGTCGGAACCGACAAGACGGCTAATGCTGCCGCGCTTACCTTTGTCTCGACCTGCGATTACGATGACTTCGTCATCACGTTTCAGTTTACGCATGTTTGCCTCTGTCTCTTCTTACCTAGCGCTTAAAGTACTTCTGGCGCTAGTGAAATAATTCGCATGAATTTCTCTGTACGCAGCTCACGAGTTACCGGGCCAAATACACGCGTACCGATAGGCGCATCGTTTGCATTGAGCAGGATCGCCGCGTTGTCGTCGAACTTAATTAGCGAGCCGTCCTGACGGCGAACGCCGCTTTTAGTGCGAACGACGAGCGCTGTAAGAACCTGACCCTTCTTAACCTTGCCACGTGGAATTGCTTCCTTAACGGTGACCTTAATGATGTCGCCGATGCGTGCGTAACGGCGATGAGAACCACCCAACACCTTAATACACATAACTCGTCGAGCGCCGCTGTTGTCTGCGACTTCTAAGTATGACTGCACTTGAATCATCGATTCGCTCCATCAGTTACCTGCTTTTGCGGGCAACGATTCTTAACCTAAATTCTTATAAAAACTCGGCGGGTTTCCCCAGCCTTAAACCTGTGTAGCGCGCTCGTCTATAGAGATCAGCGACCACGACTTTGTCTTGGAGATCGGACGAACTTCTTGGATCGTTACCGAATCGCCTGGCATGCACTCATTATTCGCGTCGTGTGCATGGATCTTCGTAGATCGCTTGATGATCTTGCCGTAAACCGGGTGAGTCACCTTGCGCTCAACTAGAACAACAATGGACTTGTCCATCTTGTTGCTGATGACCTTGCCCGAAGTTGTGCGAGCGGTTTTCTCGTTGTTTGTAGTAGACATGACTATGAACCACTCTTCTGTTTTTCAGTGATGATCGTTTTGACTCGAGCGATATCACGCTTCAGACCACCGATGAGATGTACCTGACCCAGTTGGCCGGTCGCATTCTGCATGCGCACATTAAACTGGTCCTTAAAGAGTTCCTGCAGCTGTGCTTGCAGCTCTTCAACTGACTTTTCTCTCAATTCGCTAGCTTTCATTACATTACCGTCCGTTTAACGAAGGTTGTATCGAAAGGAAGCTTGGAAGCAGCAAGGCTGAAAGCCTCACGCGCCAACTCTTCGTCGACACCTTCGATCTCAAACATGATTCGACCCGGCTGAATCTGAGCAACCCAGTATTCAACGTTACCCTTACCCTTACCTTGACGAACTTCAAGCGGCTTGCCGGTAATTGGCTTGTCAGGGAACACGCGGATCCAGATTTTACCGCCACGCTTAACGCGACGGGTCATCGCACGACGTGCGGCTTCGATCTGGCGTGCGGTCAATCGACCACGCGAAACAGCCTTGAGGCCGAACTCGCCGAAATCTACATTGCTACCACGATGCGAAAGCCCGCGGTTGCGGCCCTTCATCATCTTGCGGAATTTTGTACGCTTTGGCTGTAACACGTCTCTTTACCTCTAGTTGGACTTAGCGGGCGTAGGCACGATGGCCTCGTCCAAGTCCAGAATTTCACCTTTGAAGATCCAGACCTTAATACCGATGATGCCGTACGTAGTCGCGGCTTCTGATGTCGCGTAGTCGATATCGGCGCGCAGCGTATGCAGCGGCACTCGACCTTCGCGATACCACTCGGAACGAGCGATCTCGGCACCGCCTAGGCGGCCTCCAACTTGAATCTTGATACCCTCAGCACCCTGGCGCATCGCATTCTGTACCGCACGCTTCATAGCGCGGCGGAACATAACTCGACGTTCAAGCTGCGAGGCAACGCCATCAGCTACGAGCTGGGCATCGAGGTCAGGCTTACGAATTTCTTCGATATTGACCTGAACCGGCACACCCATCTTTTGGCTGAGCGTGTTGCGAAGCGCTTCGACATCTTCGCCCTTCTTGCCGATCACGATACCTGGGCGAGCTGTGTACACAGTAACCTTGGCGGTTTGAGCAGGACGCTCGATCTCTACGCGAGAGACTGAGGCAGCTGCCAGCTTCTTCTTAACGAATTCGCGCACGCGAAGATCAACGAGCAGATTGTCTGCGTAATCTTTGCCTTGGGCATACCATGTAGACGTATGCTTCTTGGTAATGCCAAGACGAATTCCAGTTGGATGTACTTTCTGACCCATCCGATACTCCTAGCTATCAGCGACCGTGATTGTTATATGGCAAGAGCGCTTCAAAATGCGGTCAGCACGGCCCTTGGCTCGGGGCATGATGCGTTTCATCGTCATGCCTTCATCAACGCAGATCGTTGACACTTTCAACTCATCTACATCGGCGCCTTCGTTATGCTCCGCGTTAGCGATAGCCGAGTTCAGCACCTTCTTAATTAGCGCAGCACCTTTCTTAGGGCTGTACGTCAGCAGCTGCAGTGCTTCTTCCACTGCTTTGCCGCGGATTTGATCAGCGACGAGTCGGGCTTTCTGAGCCGACATACGTGCGCCTTTTAATTTCGCTACAACTTCCATTTCAGCCCCCGCTTAGCGCGCTTTCTTGTCAGCCACGTGACCTTTGTAGGTACGTGTGACAGCGAATTCGCCCAACTTATGGCCAACCATGTCTTCGTTAATCGAGACTGGCACGTGTTGCCGA
>JAYOBL010000067.1:10443-11457 GCA_038104835.1 Gammaproteobacteria bacterium
AGGCCGATCATGTCGGGAGAAATCATCGAACGGCGTGACCATGTTTTGATGGGACGCTTGTCGTTGGCTTCCGAGGCGGTCTGCACTTTTTTCATCAAGTGAAGGTCAATGAAGGGACCTTTTTTTAGTGAACGTGGCACTGGCTTATACCCCTACCTTAACGGCTTGAATTTCTGCGACGGACAATCATGTTGTCGGTACGCTTGTTAGTACGTGTCTTGTAACCCTTAGTTGGCATGCCCCAAGGTGATACTGGGTGACGACCACCAGAGGTACGTCCTTCACCACCACCATGTGGGTGATCTACCGGGTTCATCGCAACACCGCGAACGGTTGGGCGAACGCCTCTCCAGCGCTTCGCGCCAGCTTTACCCAGTTGACGCAGGCTGTGCTCAGAGTTCGACACTTCGCCGAGAACTGCGCGGCAGTCTGCTAGCACTTTACGCATCTCGCCTGAACGCAAACGCAGAGTAGCGTAGGCGCCTTCACGGGCGACCAGCTGCAGTGAAGTACCGGCGCTGCGAGCGACCTGCGCTCCCTTGCCTGGCTTCAGCTCTACGCAGTGCACAGTGCTACCCAGAGGCACATTGCGCAGTGGCAGGCAGTTACCTACTTTAATAGGCGCATCCTCGCCAGAGACGACAGTGTCGCCTGCTTTCACTTTGTTAGGAGCGATGATGTAGGTGCGAACGCCGTCTGCGTAAAGCAGAAGTGCGATGAGCGCAGAACGATTGGGATCGTACTCGAGACGCTCTACCTTCGCAGGGATGCCGTCGCGGTTACGCTTGAAATCGATGATGCGGTATTTTTGCTTATGACCACCGCCCGCGTGACGACGCGTGATGCGGCCAAGGTTGTTGCGGCCACCCGTCTTAGACTTAGGCGCAGTTAGCGGCGCATACGGCTCGCCTTTGTGCAGGTCGTGGTGCACGACTTTTACGACGTGACGGCGACCCGGCGAAGTAGGTTTACACTTTACAACTGGCATGACTATTCCCTACCTCTTTAGCTGAT
>JAYOBL010000068.1:0-2093 GCA_038104835.1 Gammaproteobacteria bacterium
GTATATACGTGCCGGGCTCGGAGAAGGTGGCCGTCGTTTCGATCATTCCGTCTTCAGGCAATTCAGGAGGCAGCCACATGGCGCCCCATGGTGAATTCGCCGAAGTTCGAGTGTCTTCCCAGGGTTTAGGCAGGGGTGGGTCAAAGGTTACATCTCCCTCGCCACGATAGACATTCCACGACAGGAACAGGCCGTTAACCTTGCCGACCGTAATCCGAGTAGGCGGGCGCATCATGCGGCGCATAAGGTCACTTTCGCTTATTCGCGATTCACGGCTGGGTTTAGGGATGCCGTCGTCTAAAACCTTTGTTCGCAGCAAAAGGGGCTCGCCCACTCGTACCCTACGAATTTCGTCGCCCTGAACTTCAATGTTTGGTTTTATATTTGCGCGTGACTCAGGACTGCTCGTCCCAGCGCCAAGAGAGCCGGTCTCTGATGCAATGACGATGTTGTCAACCTGGTAGTCGGTCTTGAGTGTCGCGTAGGCCTTGCGTTCGACGCCATTGACCTTGAGCGTCCAAACGAGCTCGCGGTCGCCCCAGTCAGCCGGCACCACAACCTCGAAATTGAAACGATTGCGGCGCGGTAGGAAATGGGTAGGCTGGCCGCGGTCGGCGTCGCCGGGGGAAAAGAAATTCTCATCTCCCACAGGGACATCGGGCTCTTCTAGCCAATTCTCGTTCATGTAGCCAAACATAAAACTGAAGGTGCCGTCAGGGTTTGGTCGCCAGCCCTCATAGGCGGGTTCAACGTGCTGACCGGTTTGATAGCTAGTTTGAGCGAGAAGGGGGAGGGGGGAGAGCAATACAATGAGAGCAAGAACAAGCAGGGCCGAAGCCCTGCTGGTCAAGCTACGAGAGTTAACAGGCATCTTATCTTGTCTTCCTCAAGTAGTGTGTTGGCTTAGTTTGACGCGACGGTGTTGCCAGTGCCCTCGTCAGACTTGTCGGCGATAGGCGCAACAATAGGTGCTAGGCACAGAGGGCAGCCGATGACGTGATCATTAGGCCCGAGGTTGAGCGCCTGACGGCGTTCTTCCATCGCTTCGTGGAACTGATCGTCAGTGAGCGTTACCCGAATACCAAGGTCGATGAACATATTTGTCACCGAACGGTTGCCTGAACCCTGCCAGTTGCGTGGGTCGGGCACATTGGGGTTGGTTTCCGTGTTGTTCATGTAACCCACGATGTGCAGGATAGTGCCCTTAGGAAGTAGCGGCGCTGCTTGGTCAGCGTAAGGATAACCGCGCACCCAGTTGTGGTCGTAGCCTACGCAAGACAGCGTCTCGATAGTGTAGCCCCAGATCGCCTCTAGACACATGCGCTCGCCGGGGGCGTGCAGGTGTGGCTCGAAGCTAATGATCTTGGTGTGGTTCTCGAGAACCGTGTAAGCGTGTAGTTCTTGGTCCTTGGCGTTGCCTTGGATGCTGATATCTACGCCGTTACCGAGGCCGATGAAAGCGTTTTGGTATTTAGGCTTGTAGTCTTTGTCGTGGAAGCGGAAACCGACTTCAAGGTGACCCGTTGTATCGCGGCCATTAGAGTGCAGGTGAACCGAGTCAGAGACAATCGCTGAGCCCGCTTTCAGGAGGCGACCCGCGTCTTCGTCGAAAATATCTGCGTTGCGGCCTACTTCGTGAACAGGCCAGGGGATTGAGAGGCCGGGAGCGCGCTCACCGTTCTCGTCGAGCATCGCAGTGCCCCAGATCATATGGTGGAAAATGTAGCGTCCGCCCACCGTGCCTGCGTCAGCTGTGTTGTCGACGTCGTTCACTTCAACCACTTCGACTGACTTTACGTAGCGGTCCTCCTCGAGGCCCGTTGGGATATAGTCGATCTCACCCCACCAGTCTGGCGTGCCGGCAAGCTTGGTTACGTCGTTCATGACTACAACAAGGTCAGGCTTTCCTGCTTTCCACTTAGTGCTGTCATCGAACACCAGCGCTGCAGGCGCGTCCGCCTCGTCGCCCTTGGGCGTTCCGCTGCGTGCCCAAGTTGAGATTGCAGCGATCTCTGCGTCGCTGAGCGAGGGGTCGTCTTTGTAGTCCTGGATACCGATGTTCTTTTCCATATACCAAGGAGGCATGGCGCCAG
>JAYOBL010000068.1:2103-11350 GCA_038104835.1 Gammaproteobacteria bacterium
CCAGCGCGGTCGCGTAGGCCGGTCTTGTATTCGATCAGGCCTGCGAATGGGGCGACCTGCTCGTAGGTAACGAGTGGCATGGGGCCTGCGCCGCCAACGCGGTGACAGTTCTGGCAGCTGCGCTGCAGGATCGGTTCGATATCCTTATGGAAGGTTACCTCGTCCTGCGCGAGCGCCGATCCGGCCGCAGTTAGAGAGGCGACAGCGGCGAGGCTGCTTAGTGCCGTCTTTAATGCAGCGCGTGCAGTGCTCGCGGCTGAAATGGCTGAAATGAGAGTGAAGTGACGCATGGCAGCGACTCCTATTCTGTGGTCATTGGTCGTAAAAACGAAGGTCTCAGTCGGTGGGAATACAAACTCCACTCTCATGAGTACTTATTAACAGGCCGAAGATAGCATTACCAAGCGGTCTGTGGAACCCCGCGGGCTGGGTCTTGAGCTTCGGTTCGCTGTAGCGCAACAAGGCGCCGATGGTGGTTAACTGCCGCGTTCTGGGCCCCTTAGTAGCGCCCATAGGTTGCTGCTGGCAAAGAGGCTCGCGAAGATCACAATGAGCGCAATCGAGAACCACTGCAGTGCGTAGGAGAGGTTCTGATTCACGTCGGCACTGACTGCAGGCCAATTGCGGATGAGGACGCTAGGCTGGTCCGCCGTGAGTCTCAGCTCGAAGGGAAAGACCTCCTCACCGAGAAGCTGCGAGATCACATCGAACTCTAAATCGCGCATGAAGATGGGCCAGGACGTGGCGTCTATGTCGCTAGCGATAATCTTGGCATCGGCCGGAGGCACGTAGATCTGGGCCGTGAGCTGCAAGGGTCCGTCAACGGGCGCTATGCGGATACTTTGACCCGGGCGGTTAACAGCGCTGGTCCAGCCACGATTTACGAGGACTATCTGATCGGTAGCGCTGAGCCTAAAGGGAGTCACGACGCCATAGCCAATCTGGGTCTCGTGGAATTCAGCTAACAGGAGGATGGTGCGGTCGTTAAGGTATTCGCCCTCTAAGGCGACATGCCGATTCTGCAATTCCGGGTTGGCGCGGTTGAGATGCCCGCGGGGGATATCCTGCACCGGCTGCGCACTGACTTTCGATTCGGCCTCCATGAGCTGCTGCGCGGCCACTTTTTCGGCCGCTCTGTCTAGCTGCCACAGACCAAGCCTGCCTAGCCCGAGGATTGCGAAACCCAAAAAAGCCGCGACGATCCAGTTAATGCGGATGACGAAGGGGCCAAGGCTGTACTGTTTTGATTCTAGCATTATCTCTCTTTAATTCAGTGGCTTGCAATGTCTTCTAAATGCTTTGCTATAACTTAGGCAGCAGCGCTTGGGTGCTGCCTTCAATGCCCGCCAAGCCGAGTATCAGGAGAAGCGAGGCCTGCGGGCCTAGGTGAGAGTCTGTCGGTACAAACCACTCATCCGGAGAATGAGCGCCGCCGCCATCGCCGCCTCCGTCTATGGTAATCGCAGGGATCCCAAGTGACATGGGCACGTTGGAATCGGTGCTGGAAATGCTGAGACCGCGAAACTCGATCGCCAGCTCGTCAAAGGCCAGGCGCGTTAGCTGCACCAGCGGACTGCTGGGCTCGGTGCGCCCTACGGGTCGGTCACCAATAAGCACGAAGTCGACGCTGATCTCGCCGCGTCCCCAGCGGGCATTTTCCTCGGCAACCGCTTCGAGAGCAGCGTCCTTCGCTTTCTGTTCCAGTATCGCCAGCTGCGTCCTATCGTTCGAGCGCATGTCGATAGCGAATACGGCATCGGCGGCAATAGAGTTCACGGATGTGCCGCCGGCCACTGTACCCACGGTAAAGGTAGTCTTTGGGTCACTCGGAGTTTCAAGATCGCCAATCTTGGCAATGGCACGACCCATGGCATGAATGGCGCTAGCTAAGCCGAAAGCGCCGAAAGAGTGCCCGCCTGGCCCTGTGAAGCGAAACTCAAAGCGGCGGCTGCCCGTGCCGCCATTGGTTATGCGTCCCATTCGTACGCCGTCGATAGAGATAAAGCCGTCGATATCAGGATGATCACGGAAGATCGCTTTAATGCCGCGCAGATCACCGCGGCCTTCTTCGCCAACGTTGCCGGCGAACATGATGTCGGCTTCGGTTTCTATGCCGCTGGCATTTAGAGCGTCGATGACGGACAGCATGGCTGCCAGTCCTCGGGTGTCGTCACCGATTCCCGGGGCATAGAAGCGGCCGTTGCGCTCTTTAACGCTCGTATCGACACCCTCAGGGAACACTGTGTCTAGGTGAGCTGCGATTAGCAGCAGGGGGCCGTTGCCGCTGCCCTTGCGCAGTCCAATGGCGTTGCCTTCCTCGTCGAGATACGCCTCGTCGAGGCCTCGGGCTTTGAGTAGATCAAGATAGTAGGCAGCGCGTTTTTCTTCTTTGAATGGCGGAGCGGGGATTTCAGTTAGCCTGAACTGCTCTTGAATAGCTTTTGGTTCGGCTCGCTCTATTGCCGCTAGCGCGGCTTTTACGCGCGGATCGGATAATACGCGTTCAAAGCTCTGCCGCACTGAGGTGTCCACGGGGGGCAGTGTTTGCGCAGCGGAGGCGGTGGGCACTAGAGCGGTGACGCTCAACAAACAGACGGCGAAGAAGTTCGCACGGGCACTGGCGGATGGAAACATCGGAGTAAGCCTTTGGTTGAGCTGCTAGAGGAAGACCAATTTTGCCCCTCCTGGCCAGCGTATACAATCGCAGCGTGCGCGATTGCAGTGTTTGCTAAGGTGGAAGCGCACGGAGGCTCAGTAATTACGACTATTTTGGGCGGCTTCAGTGGTCGCTGCGCAGTGGCGCTAGCCCTCTATCCACTATGGATGCAGCCGTACTTGCGCACAGCGCCCAAACGACTCCTGTCCCTGCGAGACTTAAGGCGTTTGAAAAAGCACCGAACTTCGCGGTCGAGTCTGCGGCGGCAAACAGCATCAAGGGCGCGAAATAAAACACGCCATTCCAGCGGCCGAGCAAGCTCATGCGCAGGCTTTTTTGTCGAAACAAAAAATAGGAATCGAGTACATACTGGCTAAAGGCAAGAACGATGAGGCAGGGGAGTAAAACAGAGACTTTCCCACTAAAGGCGATTGCGAAAAGGGCCGAGGTCACAAAGAAGAAGTCGGTTCCATGATCGAATAGCATTCCCGCACTCGACGCGGTGCCAAAGCGCCTAGCTGCCGGGCCGTCAGCGAGATCACTCGCTATTGCCAGTAGAATGAGCGCTACAAGCGACTCCGGCGCGAGCGCGCCGGGATAGGCGAAAGCGAGGGTAACGGGCAGCGCTAAAATAAGACGCAGCCCAGTGAGCACATTGGCAAGCATCAGCCGAACAGGTCTTTCTGTGCGCGCCGCCAAAACAGTAGGCCGATTGCCGCGTTAAATAGGATGAAGAAATTATGTTGGACGAAACCAAATGCGGCGAGCTGTCCTTCGTTCTCGGGGAACAAGAACACCCAAAAGGTAATGGCGCCAGCACGCATCGGCGTTGGCGCCGCGGCGGCAAAGAAGATAACCGGCAGGAGTGGCAGCAAAGTCATGATCGAGACCTCTACCCCAAACAGATTTAGTGCGATGGTGTACACCACGATCGCCGCGATAAGCGCCGGTGAACGCAGGAGGAAAAAGCCGAGATAGTGGCTAGGCTTTGCCGCCCGGAAAGCATGGAAAATTCGGCGGTCGCGAAAGTCGTTGTTCGGCAGAATCAGGCCGCGGAAATAGGCGATCCATAAAATGAGAAATAATGCCGCGCCACTCGCGAGATAGGGAATGAGGGCAAATTCAGCAGGCAAAGCGTCGCCGCCAAAACTGTAACCAATTGTCGCCCAGACAAGCAGATAGAAGACCTCGCAGAACATGATAAAAATCATGACCGAGCCCACTTCCCAGCTCGGTATCTCGTGCCGCTTGTTCAAGTAAAACGCCATGGCGCCTTTACCTATCTGCTCATTAAAAATGGAGATTATGTAGGCGCTTGCGCGGACGGGAGCGATATCCTGATACTTAATATCGGAAATAAACCAGTTGAGTGCTTTGGTCACTACCAGCGTGTCTATGGCGAAGTAAAAAAGCGAGTAGCACACCATGAGTCCGAGCCAGGGTACCCAGTTCACTGCAGCAAACACCTGACTCATATAGGCCATGAGGCTCAGATCTTCGCGTGCTGCGGCGCCGTTGAGGCGTGTATAGAGGTAGTAGAAACACAGCGCGGTGATAAAGAGGAAAATGACCCGACCCAGGCCGCTCTTTTTCTTGCCCGGCGCCGGTGCAGCGTCGTTCTCTGGGTTTTGGGTTTCGTTGAGTGAATCGCTCATGCGCTAAGACTCCAAGATTTTACTTATTGTTGTGTCGAGTGGGGTGAGCGTGATGCCAAGCTCGGCGAACGCATTGTGCTCCACTACTTCGTCCTGCGTAATCACATCGATAACCGCGGGGGTAAAACCGCCACCGCGCAGGGTGCTGCTCAGCATTGCTGTGAACTTAGTGAGGCCTATGGGTATGGAGCCTACGGTTAGCGTGGAGGCGGGGTCTAGACGCTTGGCCGTGCGGGTAATGAGGTCGCAGTAGGCTATCGCTTCAGGGCCGACGAGCTCGTAGCTCGCGCTGCCCGGCGCCTGCCTCTCGCACGCGTTGAAAATGGCCGCGTTGAGATCGTCTATATCTAGCGGGCGCATGCGGTAGAGGCCTCCGCCTAACGCTTTGGCCTTCGGGTTTTTTGCAGCAGCGACCAGTGCGCTGGCGCCTGCGGTGCCGGGGCCTAGGAGGATGGGCGTGCGAATCACCGTAGTGCTGAGAGAGGAGGCGTTAACGAGTTCTTCGGCCTCACCCTTCGAGCGGAAATAGGCATTATTAGAATTGGTGCTCGCACCGACCACAGAGATGAATACTAGGTGCTTGGCGCCGATCTTCTCCGCCGCCTCGACAACGGCGCGGGTGGCCTCGACATTGGCCTGTTGGTATTTGCTCTGCTGCGATTCGATCAGAATACCTGCTAGATGAACGACGCAATCGGCGCCGCTTAGGCTCTGCGCTAGCGCCTCGACATCGTCATAGCTTATGCAGCGGCCGTCTACTTGACTCGACTGGGGCAAGGCAGGCAGAGCGCTTGGTGATCTTACGCCCGCGATAAAGCTGAGCTCGGGGCGCGTTTCACACTGACCTAACAGGTTCATCCCGACGCTGCTATTCGCGCCCGTGATAGCTATTTTCATGCAGATTGTCCTATTTTTTCTAAAGAGAGTTTTTCGCGCTGGGTCTTCATAGCGGGCTGAAGCTGAATAAGCTCGAGTGCCTGTGCGCATTTAGCCTGACTGCGGCGCTCGTCCGGCGCATCTTGATAAAGCGTTGTGCGCATGCGTGCCGTACGACCCATAGCTGCAAGGGTCTGTTCGATCTGCGAGGGTGACCATTCCTGGCCGTGGGCTGCGCCTGCCGCGCGAGTGATGCTTTCGTTCATGAGCGAGCCACCGACGTCGTTGGCGCCAGCGTTCAAGCAGTCAGCCACGCCATCCTGTCCCATTTTGACCCATGACGCCTGAATATTGTCGATAAGTCCATTAAATACTAATCGCGGCACCGCGTGCATCAGCAGCGCTTCCCGATAGCTAGGTCCGCGACGCGCGCGCCCCTTCTTATACAAAGGCGCTTCGTGCGCCACGAACGGAAGAGGAACAAACTCGGTAAAACCCCCGGTTCGGCGCTGCAAGTCGGCGATGGCGAGCAGATGACTGGCGCAGTGCTCCGCAGTTTCAATGTGGCCAAACATGATGGTCGCGGTAGTTTTAAAGCCGGTCTGGTGAGCGGCTTCCATAACCTCGAGCCACTGCCGCGCAGTAAGCTTGTCCGGGCACAAGGTATCGCGTACTTCGTCGTGCAGTATTTCCGCCGCCGTGCCAGGGAGCGTATCCAATCCCGCAGCTTTCAGCTTCCTCAGAAAATCGTTTAGAGACACGCCTAGCGTGTGAGCGCCTTGGTAAACCTCTAGCGGCGAGAAGGCATGGATATGCATCTCAGGCGTCGCCTTGCGGACCGTCGCTAGAATGTCTAGATAGGTTTGGCCGGTATAGTCGGGATGGATACCGCCCTGCATGCAGACCTCGGTCGCACCTCGCTCCCAAGCCTCTATGCAGCGCCGCGCTATTTCTTCGGCGCTAATATCATAGGGCTTGCCGCGAAGATTCTCGCTCGCGGCGCCTTTGGAGAAAGCGCAGAACTGACATTTGA
The DNA here is from genome assembly GCA_038104835.1 of Gammaproteobacteria bacterium. Lineage (GTDB taxonomy): Bacteria > Pseudomonadota > Gammaproteobacteria > Pseudomonadales > Pseudohongiellaceae > UBA9145. The sequence continues at coordinate 8,324 of JAYOBL010000068.1, forward strand.
AATAGCAGACGTTGGTGTAGTTGATGTTGCGATTGACTACGTAGCTTACGGTGTCTCCGCACCGCTGCCTGCGAACTGCATCCGCAGCGTTCACTACCGCGGCAAAGTCAGCGCCGCGACTTTTGAGCAGGCGCGTTACATCGGCGTGTTCTAAGGTGACCCCTTCGCTGCAGAGTCGCAGAATTCGCTGGATCTGCGTGCTTACCCGCGCGGCATTGGAAGGGTTCTGATAAGGGCTTCGAGCGGGCGCTTTGGCGCTGACCCCAGCCACCCAGTCATCGCATTTAGCAAAGCCGGTGCTGTCACTCTGCTTGAGAACTACGGGGCGCACTGAGTGCGCGAGCCAGCGCTCGCCATCGAGAACATAGTGTGGATACAGCGTGAGTCTTTGGTCGAGGAACTTGCCTGCGCTCGCGGTTTCGCGCGCGAGCTTGTCGAGGTGAGGCCAGGGCGCCTCGGGGTTTACGTGGTCTGGTGTGAGAGGTGAAACGCCGCCCCAGTCGTTAATGCCCGCGTCGACAAGCTGCGCAAGTACGCCGGGGCTCAGATTAGGCGGTGCCTGTATCGCCATCTCTGGCCCGAAGATCAAACGCGCAACAGCGAGACTCCAGACGAGTTCTTCGAGATCCGGCTCCGGTGCTTCGGACATCTTGGTGTTGGGCTTGGCGCGAAAATTCTGCACGATGACCTCTTGCAGATGCCCGTGGCGCTCATGGGAGTCACGCAGTGCGAGTAGGGATTCGATACGCTCGAGCCGAGTCTCTCCAATCCCTATTAAGATGCCTGAGGTAAATGGGATTGAGAGTTCGCCCGCGAGTTCTAGTGTGGCTAGGCGCGTCGCGGGATCCTTGTCTGGTGAGCCGTAATGAGGCATACCTTTTTCGCACAGGCGCGAAGAAGCGGACTCCAGCATAATGCCCATCGAGGCGCTTACGTCGCGAAGGGCAAGCAGTTCTTCGCGGCTTAGGTTGCCAGCATTGATATGGGGCATCAATCCTGTCTCGGCCAGCACTCGACGCGCAACTTCGGTGAGGTATTCGACGGTGCTCGCGAAACCCAGCTCGGCGAGCGCCTCGCGTGCGGCGCGATAGCGTAGCTCGGGTTTTTCTCCCAGGGTGAATAGTGCTTCTTGGCAGCCAAGTGCAGCGCCTTCGTGACAGAGCGCGAGCACATCGTCGACAGGCAGGTAGGCCTGTCCAATATGCTTGGGAGTTTGGGCGAAGGTGCAGTAGTGGCAAACGTCTCTGCACAGCTGCGTTAAGGGAATAAATACTTTACGCGAATAGGTGATGACGTTACCAAAACCGCTGTCGCGTAAATCTGCCGCGCGCTGGGCGAGCTCAGCTGTGTCGGTTCTTACTGCAAGCGCGAGTGCCTCGTCATGGCTGAGGCGCGCTGCAGGCTTCGGCGCTGTGCTCGAGGGCGCTGTACTGGAAGGCATTGTACTTGGGCTCTTGTTTTTGTAGGGCTTTAATCTACCGCACCTACCGCTGTGGGTATAGAGCTCAGATCGCTAGCGACTGCTGATATTGGTTTAATCGCTATTCACAAGATGGTAGCGAGTCTGCCTTGGCTGAATATAGCGAAAGACCGTGCCGTCAAAAAAGCCGTCCTCTTCGAGTTTCATTTTCATCGGTTCGTCACCCCATTCGGGTAGCGAGACTGCTGCGGTGAGTTCGATGGAATACGCAGTATTTGCGTGCATGGGATAGTCGCCGCTGCCGGGTACGCCGCCCTGTTTATCCCACATGCCGATAGTCGTGCCTGCGGCATGGCCATGCAGGCCAATAGGGTGTGTGTAAATTATAGGAGACAGGCCGCGCTCGATTGCCTGAGCACGGGTGCGAGCAAGAACCTCATTGCCTGTTCGGCCAACTTGGAAATTATCGGTCAAGATGTCTTGCAGAGCATTACCCTCGGCGAGTGCTCGCTGTAAATACGCGGGCGCCTCGCTCTCACCTGCGCGCAGGATATAGGCGTTTTGCTGCGTGTCGGTTTGCAAATTTAGATAGCTAATCCCGAAGTCGATGTGGACATGGTCGCCTGGATGGATAACCTCGGTATCCAGCCCCGCTGCTCTCAGCGCGTTAGTGGCGACGGCCGGGCGCTCTATTTCTATGCTGTTGTGAAACCAAGTGCGCAGGCCTAGGTCGTTCACGCGCTGTCGAAACCACCACTCAAGATCTTCGGTAGTGGTTGAGCCTGGCTCGATAGCCCGACGAGAAAAGCCTTCGGCGATGATAGCGTGTGCAATCGCCATAACATCGGCGTAGACCTCCATCTCTTTCTCTGTTCGAGTCTCGAGCCAACCTACAGCAAGAGCTTCGGCCGATACCACGCGTGATCTAAGAGTAGGGGAGAGGGCGGAGGCGAAGTCGCGCTGCTCTGAATACGTCAAGCCGTCGGCCAAGGCATAGTCGTCGGAGGTATTGAGCGCAATCTTATTGGGGTCAGCTTCCTCAAGGAGTTCGGCTATCCGCTGATATTGATCAGGCTGGGTTTCAGGATCCCAAGCGCCGGGGAAAAGCGAGCCTACGGCGTAGCGAGCAACGGCCAGTCGTTCGACGCCCCGCTCGCCGCGGTCGATGAACATAAGTACGGTGCGACGACGCGCATTCAGCCAGGTTGCCGGCAACATGGTCTTAAGCACGGGGTCTTCGTTGTATTCGCGCCCTATGATAACCCAAGCCTCGATACCCTCGCGGCGCATTAACGACGGAACAAGGGTCTCGAGTCGTTCTAGCATGATCTCGTCCTGCAGCGCGGCACGCTCGCGCAGGGGCAGTATGCGGTCGGCTAGCTCATCGGCCTGCACAGAGACGCTAAGCAAACTGAGTAGTAAATAGCAGGCCATACTTAGGCTGAACATCCGCTGAGTCCGTGCCAAGCCTTTTTCGTCTTCCCAGCTATTCATCTGTGTTCTCCAATTGCGAGTGTGAATTGGGCGCTGCTCGCTGAGTAGTTCGGGTTGATTCTGGCAGCGCTAAGTCTTTTCCGCGATGCGAAAAATGGCGGTGTGTTCGGCTT
>JAYOBL010000069.1:0-2011 GCA_038104835.1 Gammaproteobacteria bacterium
ATACTGAGCGATGACAAAGTGGGTAGCGCAGCGCGTGAACTCTTTGCCGACGCGCAGAAAATGCTCTCAGAAATCGTTGAGGGCAAACTGCTCAAGGCCAAGGCCGTGTTTGGCTTCTGGGAAGCCGCCAGTCAGGGCAACGACGTTGAGCTTAATATAGCCGATTCCCATAAAGACACGACAATTCATTTCCTCCGCCAGCAAATACCGAAACCTGCAAGCGAATCCCAGCTATGCCTCGCGGATTTTGTAGCGCCCAAGCAAAGCGGAAAGAAGGACTACCTCGGCGGCTTCGCAGTCACCGCAGGCATAGGCGCCGAAGCTCTAGCCAAAAAGTACCAAGATGAAAACAACGACTACGCATCGCTAATGGTTAAGGCTCTTGCGGACAGACTGGCCGAAGCCTTTGCCGAGCATCTACACGAGCGGGTGCGCACCGAGTACTGGGGCTACGCGCGAGAAGAGTCGCTTGGAGTCGAAGAGTTGATCGCGGAGAAGTATCAAGGCATTCGCCCAGCCCCAGGCTATCCCGCCTGCCCAGAGCATTCAGAGAAGCAAACGCTTTTCGCACTTCTTGATGCCGGCAGCGCGACCGGCATTGAGCTGACCGAAAGTTTCGCAATGACCCCCGCGGCTAGCGTCAGCGGCTACTATTTCAGCCATCCCGAGGCTCGCTACTTTTCCGTTGGCAAAATCACTACGCAGCAGATAGCAGACTTAGCTCAGCGCAGCGGTCGCGACGAGGCGGAGCTGACTCGGCTTCTTACACCAAATTTGGACTAATAACTCGACACGTACTCGCCAGGAGTTAGCACTAGATGTATCGATATGACGGCTATGACACAAAGATGCTCGAAGAGCGAGTGCAGCAGTTTCGCGGCCAGACTGATCGCTACCTAGCCGGTGAGCTAAGCGAAGCCGAGTTTCTGCCGCTAAGGCTGCAGAACGGTTTATACGTGCAGCGCCTTGCACCGATGCTGCGTATCGCAATCCCCTATGGAATGCTGTCCGCAGCGCAGCTGCGCAAACTCGCCTTTATCTCTAGCCATTTCGATAAGGGCTATGGCCATTTCACCACTCGTCAGAATATTCAGTTCAACTGGCCGGCGCTCGAGGATGTTCCAGACCTTCTTGCCCATCTTGCTGAAGTTGAGATGCACGCAATACAGACCAGCGGCAACTGCATTCGCAATACCACGACAGATCAGTTCGCTGGAGTCTCTCCCGATGAGATCGAAGATAGCCGTGCCTACTGCGAAATTATTCGGCAGTGGTCTACCCTGCATCCGGAATTCGCCTACCTACCGCGCAAATTTAAGATTGCAGTTTGCGGCACGCAGGCGGATCACGCGGCAACGCAGGTACACGATATCGGTATCTACCTCATCCAAGACGATAGTGGCCAAGTGGGTTTCAAAATTCTCGCCGGCGGTGGGCTAGGCAGGACACCTGTTATCGGTCAAGTCGTTTTCGATTTCGTCGAGAAGCAAGAGTTGCTCACCGCACTGGAATCAATACTCCGCGTCTACAACCGTGAAGGACGCCGCGACAACAAGTATAAAGCGCGCATAAAAATACTCGTACGAGAAACGGGCATTGAGACGTTCCGCAAAAAGGTGATGAATGAGTGGGAGAAGCTGCGCGGAGGCGCGTTAAGGCTGAGTGATCGAGAAATTCAGCGCTGCCAAGCCTATTTCAATCCGCCGCCCTATAAGGAATTGGAGGACGTCCCTTCACAGCTTCGCGAGGCTCTGGCAGCGAACGTGCTCTTCGCAAGCTGGCACAGTAATAACGTCGCTTTACACAAGCGAGCCGGCTACGCGGCCGTTACATTGAGCTTTAAAAAAACCGGCTACGCACCGGGCGATGTCAGCGAGGAGCAACTTAATTTTGTCGCCCATCTGGCGGAGGAGTTTTCCTTTGGCGAAGTCAGAATAACTCACAATCAGAACGTGGTCTTGGCCGATGTTGAGCAGTCAGAGTTACCTAGACTCTACGCACAGCTACAGGG
>JAYOBL010000069.1:2021-3329 GCA_038104835.1 Gammaproteobacteria bacterium
CTCTAGAGGCTGACAACCATCAAACGCTTAACGACATCACCTGCTGTCCGGGCGGTGATTTCTGCGCCTTGGCTAACGCTAAATCCATACCGATTGCCGAGGCGATTCAGCGCAGATTCGAGAGCCGCGACCTACTCAATGACTTAGGCGAGGTCTCCCTCAACATTTCGGGCTGCATGAATGCCTGCGGCCATCACCATGTCGGCAACATTGGCATTCTGGGCGTAGATAAGAAAGGGGAAGAATTTTATCAGGTCTCCCTCGGCGGCTCTTCAAAAAGGAGCGCCGCTCTGGGCAAAATACTCGGCCCCTCCTTTGCACAGGAAGAAATTCCGCGAGTAGTTGCCGATCTCATCGAGGTCTATCGCGAAGAGAGAGAGCCCGATGAGCGCTTTATCGATACCGTAGCTCGAGTCGGCGTAGCCCCCTTTAAAGCTCGAGTGTATAGCGCAGACACCGCAGCGTCGGCCAGGAGATAACGCATGGGCATACTAATAAATAGCCAAGAAAAAATCGGGGATGACTGGACACTGATAAATGCAGCATCGGGTCCAGATGTGTTTCCCGCGCTCAATCAGCGAAAAGTCCTTCTGCCTTTAGCATTTCTCGAAGACGATGAAGCCGAAGCTCGACGCTACGTAAGCGAGGTGGGTATCTGGTTAGATTCATCAGAGACCTTAGAGGGGATTGCCGAACGGCTCAATGATTTTCCAGTAATCGCGCTTAATTTCCCCTCATTCGCAGACGGCAGGCACTATTCCACGGCTCGTGAGCTTCGACAGACCTACGGCTATCAGGGCGAGATTCGAGCTATCGGTGACGTATTGAGGGACCAGCTCTGCTTCCTCAAGAGCTGCGGTTTTAGCACTTTCTTGCTGCGCGGCGATCAAGAAGTCGAAGAATGCCTACGAGCCTTCGATGATTTTAGCTACAGCTATACTGCAACGGTTGAGCAGTCAGAGCCTCTCTTTACGAAACGCTCTGCTTAGCTAATCCGCGCAATAAAATAGTCTTATCAGATGCTACAGTTCTAGCTAGTCGAGCTTCAAAACGTAGCGGCCGATCGCTCCTCCGGCTAGCACCTTATCCAAGGCATCACCGAGCTCACCGAAGCCGATCTCTGAGGTAAGACTCTCAATCTCAGGCAGCTGCCAATCACTCGCGAGCAGATCCCACATAGCCTGTTTTTTGGCTAGAGGAATCTCAACCGAGTCCACGCCAAGCAGATTTACTCCGCGCAGTATGAATGGCAGCACCGTCGTGTTGAGCGCCGGACTCTCTACCAAACCGCAAGCAGCAACACTCCCG
>JAYOBL010000069.1:3339-7747 GCA_038104835.1 Gammaproteobacteria bacterium
CACATTGGCTAGAGTGTTGCCGCCGACCACATCCACTGCGGCTGCGTAGCTCTCCTTCAATAAGGGCCGAGGATTTTCCTCTGCTAATTCCTGGCGCGAAATAATTTCGCTCACACCAAGGGCCTGCAAACGCGGGCCAGCTTCAGGCTTGCCTGTACTGGCCACGACCTCGAAGCCGAGCTTGCTCAGCAAGGCGCAAGCAATCATCCCAACGCCACCTGTAGCGCCAGTAACGAGAACTTTGCCGCCTGCAGGAACGACGCCGTTGCTGAGAAGTTTGTCGACACACAGAGCCGCAGTGAGACCCGCCGTGCCTAAACACATCGACTCTTTTGCGGCTAGATTGGCTGGTAGCTTAGCTACCCAGGCTGCTGGCACTCGGATTCGCTGACCGAAACCACCCGCCGTACCCATGCCAAGATCATAACCCGTCACTAGCGCGTCACTACCGACCGCGAGAGACTCCACGTCGCTGCTAACAATCGTTCCGACCGCGTCGATACCCGGTGTGTGGGGAAATTGACGGGTGACGCCCTTGTTGCCCGAAGCTGACAATGCGTCTTTATAGTTCACCGACGAGTAACTTACCTCAATGACGACATCGCCCGCGGGCAAGTCCGCAAGCTCTTTGCTAACGAGCTTGCCTGAATAACTGCCGTCGGCCGCTTCTTCTACTTCATACGCCTTAAAACTTGTCATGCTTTCTATATCCTATCTAAACGTTGATTATCGCTCGGCGCGCTGAGTGCACACGGCACCAATACGAACTATTGAAAATCCTTACTGTGGTCAGACGAAGCAAGAGCCTGGATCGCACGCATAACACCCCGCTCAACCGTCGCACCTAGCTTCTCCTGCAGGCTCTGCTTTATTCTGTAGCTTACCTCGTAAACATCAGCGGCCTCGCACGCCCGCAGAATCACCGCATCGCTAGTGTTGAGCTCATCCACCAGGTAGCGCTCTTTAGCTTGAGACCCTACCCAGGTCTCGCCCGTGGCCACCTTGTCGATTTCGACGCTCGGCCGGTGAGTCTTCACCCAATTCTTGAATAGCTCATGAATAGTCTCGACGTCTTCCTGAACTTTCGATCGCCCTTTCTCAGTAATTTCCCCAAAGGTGCTGAGAGTTCTTTTGTATTCACCCGCACTAATCACCTCGAAATCGACATCATTCTTCTTTAAAACGCGGTGGAAGTTGGGAAGCTGCACTACCACCCCGATCGACCCGATAATCGCAAACGGAGCTGCAACGATGCGGTCGGCGAGGCAAGCCATCATATAGCCGCCACTCGCCGCGACGTTGTCTACACAGATAGTGAGGTGAATCTTCGCGTCTTTGATTCGCTGCAGCTGACTTGCAGCTAGACCATAGGCATGAACCATACCGCCAGGGCTCTGTAGTTTAAGAACAATCTCATCCTCACCCTGCGCCAGAGAAAGCACTGCGGTGATCTCTTCCCGAAGAGATTCAACACCCTGCGCAGCAACATCACCATCGAAATCGAGAACGTAAACACGCCTTCGCCGCGTATCGTTTTCTATAGACACGGACTCGCCGTCAGTTTTGGCGGGAACGCTTTTGAGTTTCTTCTTTGCTTCCGCTTTGGCCTGCTTGGCGCTCTTCTTCTCTTCTTTAAGTTTACGCTTTTGCTCGAGCTTAAACTCGGAGCTATCAAGGACCTCGCAGCGCAGGCTATCGCGCAGATCATCGAGGTGGTCGTTTAGATTTTCAACAACGATAGATCCGCGTTTTAAGCCCCGTCGCTGGCGCCCCCCCATAGACGAGATGGCCGAAAGTAGGAGCACTAGCGCGATGACTAGAGTTGCGACCTTCGCGAGAAACAGGCCGTACTGAATGAGATAATCCAATTGGAATTCCTTATCGACTAAGAGAAAGGTAGTGTTCTATAAGGCCACCAGCAACGCTGACTTGAGCTGACGGCACCTTGGGAAGCGCATCGGGAGAAAACCACTGCGCATCCGCGATCTCACTGGGTTCAGGCACTATACTCCCGCTTTCATATTCGGCTATGAACCCTATCATAAGCTGAGAGGGGAAAGGCCACGACTGGCTTGAGATATACTCAACACGTCCTACCTGTATACCGACCTCTTCCATAACTTCGCGTCGTACGGTGTCCTCTGGCGCTTCGCCCACTTCCATAAATCCAGCGAGGCAGGAATAAAAATCCGCATTATGCCGTGAACTCTTCGCGAGCAATAACTGACCGTCTTTTACAACGAGCACGATGACGCAAGGGTTGATGCGAGGATAAAAGTGCCGATTACAGGCACCACAAACCAAGGCCCTTTCCTGCGCATGTGGCCGCGTAGCCTGACCACAGCAGCCGCAGTAGCGATGGGCGCTAAGCCATTCGTCGAGCTGATTGGCGACGCCGGCTGTCTTTAAGAACTCTTCGGAACCTGAGAACAGTAGGCTGCGCAATGATATCGACTCGCTCGTTGGAAGCGCTTCGGCGGGGCAGTCATTAAGGTAGACAGCAACGAGTTCTTGGTGGCCTGGATGGCTTACTCTGATGAGCTGACCACTGACAACCACCTCTGGATTCACAGTTTCCAGGGTCCAGTAGGGAGTGGTGCCATTAGCTATTATTCGATTCTCGAAAAACAGGATAAAGGTATCGTCGAGCCGCAAGTCTTGCGGCGTAAGGAATACGGGTCGCTCGTTATTCATCTTTTAGTTACCCGCCTTGGCGCTTCGCCAAAGACTCCCATCTGGACTGACTTTATCTATTTCCTGTAAACGCTGTTCATGGGCAGTGATTTCTTCAGCGCTTGCACTCACTACTCGCAGACTAGGCCGAACCACTTGCCCTCTTCTAGACGCCCGACTCGACTCATCTGCCTCGTTTTCTTCGTCACCGAGCAGCAGATCACGCTGCCCGCTAGTCATCACCAAGTACAGGTCAGCCAAAATCTCTGCATCTAGGAGTGCGCCGTGTAGAGTACGCTGGGTATTGTCGATCCCGTAGCGCTTGCAGAGCGCATCGAGGTTATTGCGCTGCCCCGGATGTTTCTCCCGTGCTAAGAGCAGGCTGTCCAGCACTCCGCAATGGGCCGACATCGGCTGATTGCCCGCGTCGCTGCGCGCGAGTTCAGCATCAAGGAAACCGATATCAAACGGCGCATTATGAATGATTAGTTCCGCCCCGCGCACAAAGTCGAGGAACTCTTGCTCTAGCTGATAAAACCTCGGTTTGTCCGCCAGAAACGCGCTCGTTATACCGTGAACCTCAATCGCAGCCGCATCGATCTCTCTGTCAGGATTGAGATAGCAGTGAAAATGCTTATTGGTCAGCTTGCGGTTAACGATTTCAACGCAGCCGATTTCTATTACTCGATGCCCTTGCGCCGGATCGAGCCCAGTTGTTTCAGTATCTAACACCACCTGCCGCACTAATTTTCTCCTTCAGTCCTGCTCTTTCATTCTGCTATTCGCACCGCGCTAGCGAACCGCCTTTCAAAGCAAGCGGCAGCGCTCGATGAGGCTACACCGCTGCCCTGAGCTCATCGATCCCGAGATTGGCCAACTGATCGGCGATTTCATTTTCCCTGTGACCGCTGTGTCCTTTCACCCAGTGCCACTCGAGTTCATGCGACGCCGCCACGCTATCTAAGCGGCGCCATAGATCGGCATTTAACACCGGTTTCTTGGCGGCTGTTTGCCAGTTTCGCCGCTTCCAATTGGCGAGCCATTCGGTCATTCCCTGAAGCACGTATTTTGAATCCGTGGTTATTCGAACCTGACAAGGTTCTTTCAGTGCCTCAAGCCCCTGAATAACCGCCATGAGCTCCATGCGATTATTCGTGGTCTCTTTCTCTCCACCGTGCAGGCGCTTTTCGGTTTCACCAAAGCGTAGGAGCGCACCCCAGCCGCCGATACCCGGATTGCCTTTACAGGCTCCGTCGGTGAACAGTTCGATAGTCTTGTCCATGTGCTTTAAGATCTCGTTGCAGCGAGGCGGTGAAGGCGCAGCCTACCACATCTTGGACCGACTCGGGCTCTCGCGCAGGGGGGCAGTCGAGACCGGGAGCGCTGATTTAATGGGGCGCTTCCACGAGGAGCCAATTGGCGTCAGCGGTCGACTTTCTTTCACTCCCCACACTAGAGCGACCGCCCCACAAGGGACTCCGCCGTCTGTCGCTCGGCGGGCGAGCCACTGCTCGAGGAATGTGTTGCTGGGCCCAATTTTCGAACGCAGCCAGGGGTGCTCAAGCGCCAAACCATGTTTGACATAGCTCGTGGGTCGAGCCTGTATTTCAAGAAGCGCAAGCCAATCGCGCAGGCGCCGATTGCCGAGGAACCTGCCACCCCAAGGGCCGCGAAGCGAGAGCAGGTTAAATCGATGGCAGAAACGAAAAAAGAACCGTTTCGCTCCCCATAAACT
>JAYOBL010000069.1:7757-10889 GCA_038104835.1 Gammaproteobacteria bacterium
AAACTGATCGGCTGGAAGCCTAGCAGCAGAAGGTGGCCCCCGGGACGCAAAACCCGCACCGCCTCACGCAACATGCCGCGCGGGTCGTGACTGAATTCAAGCACATGATTCACAATTACGACGTCCACGCTGTCGTTTTGCAGTGGCAAGGCATTCAAAGGCGAAACTAGGGAAATCTTTTCTTGCGAGCCGAAATCAGATGCGGTTTCGGCAACGGTGATTTGATGACTGATTGGACTGGATTGCAGAAGATCATTGGACCCAGCACCGCCCAGAACGAGTAGATGAAAACCGAATAGCTTTGGCAGGATCTTCTTCAGCGCTTTTTCTTCTAACTCATAGAGCTCGCTGGCTAGGGGAGTCTCGTGCCAGCGCGAAAAAGCAAGCGAAGCCTCGGCGCTGATGGAAAGTTGGGCAGACTGTCCTGCCTTGGGCTTGAGGGCCGAATCAGTGTGAATTGGCTTTCTGGGTAACCGCACTGGGCGCTCCTGAAACAGAAAATCGGTAGATCTGTCTAAATTGGACGAACTAAGCCTAGCTTCAGGCAGTTGTATTAACACTCAAACCTTATATCATAAGCCACTGGATTAACGTCAAATTAGCATCTCGTTCGCGCCAAGCAGGGCTCAAACTCTCTGCTTGCAGCAGCGCGTCGCAGCCAACAAAAATGCCAACATCCGGGCGCTGACAGCAGGCACATAATGATCGAAACCATAACCGCGTTACCCGCCTTTGACGACAACTATATTTGGCTACTTCGTGACAGCGCGAATAAGGTTTGCGCGGTCGACCCCGGCGATCCGCAGCCAGTGATAGACTACCTTAAGCGCGAAAACTGTACTTTGACGGCGCTGCTAATAACCCATCATCACCCAGATCATACGGGCGGTATCGCGGAGCTGACAGAACGCTATTCCTGCCCTGTCTACGGCCCCGCTAATTCACGCATTTCAGGCATCACCCGGCCTGTCTCTGAGGGTGATACGCTCGAGGTGCTGGGCAGCACGCTTACAGTGATAGACGTCCCTGGTCACACCCTCGATCACATAGCCTATCTCAATTCACAGACTTCGCCCGCTGCAGCCGTGCCCCAGCTTTTCTGCGGCGACACGCTCTTTGCAGGGGGCTGCGGGCGCTTGTTCGAAGGCACTCCCGAGCAAATGCTAGAAAGCCTTGAGAAGCTAGCCTCATTGCCAGAGGCGACAGAAGTCTACTGCACCCATGAATACACACAGGCCAATCTGCGCTTCGCGCTAGCCTGTGAACCAGACAATGCAAACCTCGTTAAACGCGCAGCGCAGGTTAATGAACTGCGCACCGACCAGCAGATCACCCTACCTAGCACCATAGGTCTTGAGCTCAAAACCAACCCGTTCCTACGCTGCGACCAAACCTCACTGCTAGCGAGCGCGGAAAAATTTCTAGGCAAAGCGCCTAGCGGGAAAACGCAAACATTCGCTGCGATTCGAGCGTGGAAAGATGAGTTTTAACTTTCGCCATCCAGCAATTCACAACTGCGAATGTTCCAGAGTAAAGCAAAGCGTATTCGCCGCGTACGGGTACAATTCTTGATAACAACAGCGCAGCCACGCTCTTTTCTACAAGAGCCAGTAGTTAGATGTATTCGAGCAGGCATCGCTGCGAGTTCGCTCGCGCTCTTGGCGGCCTGCTCCAGTTTTACCGCCCCCTCCACCACGACCGATGTAGCCGAACCCCGCGCCGCAATGGAGACTCCTTCGCTTGCCTCTACTAGCGATGGGGAGATCCCAACGGGCCGCGAGCACGATGCGGGCCCAAGAACTGGAGCGAGCTATAACAGCCTATGGAACCGGCTGCGCGCAGGCCTCGCATTACAGGAGGCTTATTCACACCCCGAAGTCACTAAGCAGCTCCCACGGTTTAATAAGGAACAAGCTTACTTCGACACCGTAACGGCGCGCGCAAAACCCTTCCTATACAACATCGTAGCCGAAGCCGAACGACGCGAGCTTCCCATGGAACTTGCCCTCCTCCCATTCATAGAGAGCGCATTCAATCCTAACGCCTATTCTCGCCAGCGAGCGGTTGGTCTATGGCAGTTTATGTCAGGCACCGCACGCGGTTACGGCCTCCGCCAGGACTGGTGGGTAGATGATCGCCGCGACCCCCTAAGGTCGACCTACGCGGCGCTCGATTACTTGGAGTCCTTGCACAAAGAGTTCGATGGCGACTGGCTTCTCGCTTTGGCTGCCTACAACACCGGAGCAGGCAACGTGCGCCGAGCTCAAAGACGACACGGCGATGCCATTGGAACTGGAAGCGGCCCGGCCAACTCGCAATTCTGGCAGCTGCGACTCAGCGGAGAAACACGTGCGCATGTGCCTCGCTTACTTGCTCTAGCTCGCGTAATCGCCGAGCCAGCAGCCTTCGAAATTACACTCGAACCGATAGCGAATACCGCGCAGTTAACTCAGGTTGATTTGGAGCGACAAATTGACCTAAGCCGTGCCGCCGGATTCGCACAAATAAGCTTGCCTGAGCTTAAGAACATGAATCCCCGCTATCTTCAGTGGGCAACGCCCCCCGACACTGAGCAGTGGCTATACCTGCCAGCCAAAAGCGCGAAGTCATTCCGCGAAGCTATGGCACAAAGAACTGGCGAAAGCCTCGTGACCTACGAGCGCTATGCGATCCGTTCTGGGGACACGCTAAGCGGTATAGCACGTCGCCTCGATACGCGGGTTGACGTACTGCAGCGGGTTAACGGGCTCGAAGACAGCAGAATAGTCGCAGGCCGTTCGCTGTTGATCCCACAGGGTGACGGTGCACTTGGCTTAGAAGACTTACCGCTTCTTCCTGAGGCCACGATGCTCGCAGCACCTGAGATCTACACGGTTAAACGCGGCGACAACCTGTGGAAAATCGCACGGCGCTTCCAGCTGCGCTCTGCAGAACTGCGCCGGCTGAATGCGCTCGGGGAAGAGGCTTTACTCAAGCCAGGACAGAAGCTGCGCTTACTGCCAGCCGAAACACTCGCGACCGATTAGGCCAAGAGTTTACTTTTTAGGACTGAATTATGACTGCAAACTCAGCGACTCCCCCAGCGGCTCGCCCAGCCACTCAAGGCACCGAGTTCTTTGGCCACCCCAAGGC
>JAYOBL010000069.1:10899-11215 GCA_038104835.1 Gammaproteobacteria bacterium
TGGTCATCTGCTTTTTTACCGAGATGTGGGAGCGGTTCAGCTACTATGGTATGCGCGCCCTTCTGATATTTTATCTCACTCAGCATTTCTTATTTAGCGACGCAACTGCAGCTGGGATTTTTGGCGCTTATATTTCCCTGGTGTATATCACTCCGGTTTTGGGCGGAATTATCGCCGACCGCTATCTTGGCGCTAGCAAAGCCGTAGTTCTCGGCGCACTTTTGTTGGTGGCCGGGCATTTGGGCATGGCATTAGAGGGCACTCAGGCTGTGGAGCGCATGGGCGTCGATGGCATTGAGAGTGTTCGCAACGAGTG
>JAYOBL010000161.1:0-1955 GCA_038104835.1 Gammaproteobacteria bacterium
TTTCGACTTACACACTTTCCAGGCGTGCTCCTTCGACCACTCGGACACCTCACCGTGCAAACTTTCGGCGCGAACTCTAGCTTAGCGTCCTACAGAATACAAGCTAGAGTCCTCCACACGCCCTACTGCCTTACCGAGCGCGCTTTTTTCACAGCATAATTCAGAGGCTGGCTTCCGCGATAAACATTAATATCTAGCCCGCCACGACGCAAATAGTTCATCGACACCGATAGCGACTGCGGAGCGCAGTGCTGCTGCAGGGCGCAATAAATTCGCTCGGCACACTCCTCGTGGTAACCCTGATGATTCCTAAAGGAGCAAAGATAGCTAAGGAGGCTGCCAGGATCTATCTCAATGCCCGTCGCGCGAATCTCAATGCTCGCCCAGTCTGGCTGATTGGTAACAGGACAATTGGACCGAAAGAGATCGCTGACCCATACCTTCTCAATTTCATCTGCAGCGCTTTCGAAATTGAGTATCGACGCATCCAACGGCTTTACTTCCGCGTCCATTTCGTAATCGTCGAGACATACTGCTTCCTGCGCCGGCTGCTGCCACTGCGAAAGCTGCGTTTCCCGATACTGCCTAAGCTCATGTAGCTGCACCGTCACCGCCGACGAACTCGCACGCCCCAGATCCTCTGCGATAACCGCCGCCAGTGACTCAGGCGAATCAAATCTTTCTGCATTGAATGAATTTAGGTAGAGCTTTAGCGACTTGGACTCAACGATGGCCGGAGAGTCGAGCTGAAAAAATAAATCGGCAATGGCAACTTGCGGTTTGCCCTGGGAGTTTACCCAAGACAGCTCAAAGGCCTGCCAATGATCAAAACCGAAAACCTCCCCTGCCGCTTCCCAAGCAATGTTTGCGCGCGCGGGAGCGCGGGGAATCGGGTAAAGGATCGTTGGATCATAGCGACTTGGCGAAGCGAGGATTTCCCCTAGGGGATTAGCCTTAGCAAACTCGGTTTTCTCCTGCTCAGTCATCGAACTAAGTCCTCAAGCCAGTGCCGCGGTTAAGCAGCAACAGGCATGCTCCGGAGAGCACCACAGCGAAGCTGATCAAAATAAGAAAGGCCACAGTAACCGGGACGTCGGAGACACCCAAGAAACCATAGCGAAAGGTGTTAACCATATAAAAAATAGGATTCATTGCCGACACGCCCTGCCAGAAGCCGGGTAGCAGTGCCGAGGAATAGAAAACACCGCCTAGGTAGATCAGCGGCGTCAGCACGAAGGTAGGAATTATGGAGATGTCATCAAAGCTATTAGCGAACAGCGCGTTAATAAATCCTGCTAGAGAAAATACTAGGGAGGTAAGCAAGATCACTGAGATGATGATCAGAGGATGCTCTACCTTTAGATCAACGAAGGCCAAAGCCATAAGACTCACTACGCCTCCCACTAAAAGACCTCGCACCAGTCCCCAAACCACAAAGCCTGCCAAAATCACCGAATTCGGCACCGGCGAGACGAGCAGCTCTTCAACGCTACGCTGAAACTTGTGGCTAAAGAATGAAGAGACCACGTTTGAATAAGAATTCTGAATGACTGCCATCATGATCAGACCCGGGACAATGAACTCCATATAGTTGAAGCCTCCCATGTCACCTATACGTCGCCCCACAAGGTTGCCAAATACGACAAAATAGAGCGCGATGGTTATCGCAGGCGGCACAAGAGTTTGTACCCAAATTCGGGTGAAGCGCCTAACTTCCTTTATGACGATTGTTTCAAATGCGATCATCTTGTAAGCCATGACTACACTGCCTCCCGCGCGTCGTTGAGCCTGTTGAGAAATAGCTGCTCTAGGCGATTGCTCTTGCTGCGTAGGGACGCCACCTCAATATTGCGTTCAAGGAAAAGCTTAAAGAGATCACTCATAGTTAGCGCCGAATCAACGGTAACTTCGAGACACTGCGGATCGGTAAGGACTGCTTCGATAGGGGCCTGCCC
>JAYOBL010000070.1:0-4152 GCA_038104835.1 Gammaproteobacteria bacterium
CCTTAAGCCAATACACCTTTCCGAGAGTCGTGAAACACAGAAGAGTGTCGTGGGTGCTTGCGACTAGGAGATGCTCGACCAGATCTTCATCTTTTACGGCGGCGGCGGCTTTGCCCATGCCGCCGCGGCGCTGAGCCGCATAGTCGCTAAGAGGCTGCGTCTTCGCGTATCCGGTTTTCGAGATCGTAACTACCCGATCTTCCTCGGTGATTAAATCCTCGACGGTCAAATCCTGCTGCGTGCCAACGATTTCGGTACGCCGCGCATCGCCATATTCATCACGAACCTTGCCGAGCTCTTCGCGAACAACCGACAGCAGACGCTCTTGATTACCGAGGATGTCGAGGTAGTCGGCGATCTGCTCAAGTAGCGCTTTGTAATCGTTGATGAGTTTTTCGTGTTCCAAGCCGGTCAGGCGATGCAGACGCAGCTCAAGAATCGCCTGTGCCTGTTCTTCAGAAAGGAAATAGTCTGCGCCGTTCAAGCCATACTTGGAATCGAGACCTTCAGGGCGGCAGGCATCGGCGCCCACCTCACCCAACATGGCCAGCACGCTATCTGATTTCCATGAGCGCTCGAGTAATTTTTGCTTGGCTTCAGCCGAGGTCGGCGAGGTCTTAATGAGCTCGATCACTGCATCGATATTTGCGAGAGCGACAGCAAGACCTTCGAGAATGTGGCCACGATCACGCGCTTTTCGCAGCAGGAAGGCGGTGCGACGAGACACAACTTCCCGGCGATGACGAATAAATGCGTCGAGGATCTCTCTCAAAGTCAGCAGCCGCGGTTGACCGTCGACGAGAGCCACCATATTGATACCAAACACGTTTTGCATTTGTGTCTGTGCATACAGATTGTTGAGCACTACATCGCCCATCTCGCCACGACGCAGCTCGATTACAATGCGCATACCGTCTTTGTCGGACTCATCCCGCAGCTCGGTAATGCCCTCGATCTTCTTTTCTTTAACCAGTTCGGCAATCTTCTCAATAAGCCGCGCTTTGTTCACCTGATACGGGATTTCAGACACGATGATAGTCTGCTTACCACTCTTCTCATCGGTCAGCACTTCGGCGCGGGCGCGCATGTAAATCCGGCCGCGCCCGGTTTGGTATGCCTGCAGGATTCCGGCTTTGCCGTTAATGATTCCCGCGGTTGGGAAATCGGGCCCCGAGATATGCTCCATGAGCCCTTCGATACCAATATCTGGATCGTCCAGCAGCGCTATCGCTCCGCCTACGACCTCAGTGAGATTGTGCGGGGGGATATTGGTTGCCATCCCCACCGCGATCCCGCTAGAGCCATTGACCAAGAGATTGGGAATTTGAGCCGGCAGCACATCGGGTATCTGCTCGGTGCCGTCGTAGTTGTCCGAGAAATCGACGGTTTCCTTGTCCAGATCTGCCAACAAATCATGGGCGATCTTCGCCATTCGAATCTCGGTATAACGCATCGCCGCCGCCGAGTCGCCGTCTATAGAGCCAAAGTTGCCCTGACCATCAACGAGGGGGTAACGCAGCGAAAAATCCTGCGCCATGCGGACAATTGTATCGTAGACCGCGGTGTCTCCATGGGGATGATACTTACCGATCACATCACCCACGATACGGGCAGATTTTTTGTACGGCTTGTTGTAGTCGTTCGACAACACATTCATGGCGAACAGTACCCGCCTGTGCACCGGTTTCAGACCGTCACGAACATCGGGCAAAGCGCGTCCCACGATCACACTCATGGCATAGGCGAGATAGGACTCGCGCATTTCGCTCTCTAGCGCTACTGGGAGGACCTGTTTCGCGAATTCGCTCATAAAATCTGCTTTCCTGGGACTTGCTTTGGGTCAAATAAATAAGTGTCGCTCACTACCCGCTTACGGATGGTTTCGCGAGTGAAAACACGGATCAATCGAATTTTCGGCGTGTTCTCGGCCTTTGCGAGGCTCATTTTTTCTTTTGTAAAAGGTATTCGGCTTTGCACTCGCTTTAACGCCTGAGAGCGGCCCCATACAAAGCCGCTTGGGCACCTCTTTCAACGACCGCACAGACAACTCACTAGAAAGCCAGATCAGGCGTTCTAGCGTGAAGAAAACGGTGCACAAAGGCGCCAATTCAACACCCGTTATAGCGGCCAGCCTGAGGATAAATAAAGGTTTGCGCCGGCCCGCTTGAAACATGTTGAATTCTAACATAGAGCGCTTTAAATCGCTGCCTTTAGACCGCTGTGTAGTACACGAGCTGCGGAGCTAGCGACAGCGCCCCAAGGCAGCGGTTATACTTGCGAAAACCTCGCTCCCAAGGCCTCTTTATGTCGCAAGAACTAACGCACGATTTAGCTGTATTTGCTCGCTGGATTGTCCCTGTCGTTCCGTCGGGGGTGGTTCTCGAAAACCACGCCATCCTGGTGAGCAATGGCAAGATTAGCCATTTGCTGCCCGCTGAACAGGCCCGGCATGAGCTAAGCCCTGAAGCTCTGGCCAGCGCTATCGAATTAGAGCACCACGCCTTGATCCCAGGTCTCGTGAACGCACACGGCCATGCGGCGATGAGCCTGTTACGCGGGGTGGGTGACGATATGCCTTTGAAATCCTGGTTAGAGGAGCGCATCTGGCCACTTGAGGGCCAGCTGGTTGACGATGATTTCGTAGAATGCGGCACTCGCCTCGCGGCAGCCGAAATGATTCGATCCGGTACAACCTGCTTCGCCGACAACTACTTTTTCCCCGAAGCCAGTGCTCGAGTAATTAAGCAGAGCAAGCTCCGCGGCCAGCTTGCCTGCCCCGTCATCGATTTCCCTACCGCCTGGGCACAAGATCCAGACGAATATATCGACAAGACAATTGCCTTGGCAGACCTTTACAAACATGACGAGCGAGTCCATATCGCTTTCGGCCCCCATTCACCGTACTCGGTATCGGATGCCCCGCTCAGCAAAATCGCCACGCTCGCAGAGGAGCTCGATATTCCGATTCATATGCATGTGCATGAGACGCAGACCGAGGTTGATGCCGCGCTTGCCCAGGATGGCATGAGGCCTCTAGCACGGCTCGCCAATCTCGGCCTGCTGTCGCCGCGCCTATTCTGCACCCATATGACAGCACTGACACCGCAGGAAATCGAGGACGTAGCAGGCAGCGGAACTCAGGTCGCTCACTGCCCTGAGTCTAACCTCAAGCTGGCGAGCGGGTTTTGCCCAGTAGAGACGCTGCGCCAAGCCGGGGTAAACGTCGCCTTGGGGACAGACGGCTGTGCAAGCAACAATGATCTGGATATGTTCTCTGAGATGCGCACCGCAGCACAGCTCGCCAAAGCTGTAGCTCACAAGGCAACCGCCCTCCCCGCCGCTGCCGCACTCCAGATGGCCACGCTCAACGGGGCTCGTGCGATGGGGTTAGAGTCTCTTTTGGGGAGTCTGGAGATTGGCAAATTCGCCGATATGACTGCCGTCGATATGCGGGCACTCAATGCGATGCCGCTCTACGATGTAATTTCGCAGCTTGTGTATTCCACACAGGCGAGCCAGGTCAGCGACGTCTGGAGTGGCGGAGAAGCGCTCTTACGCAGCGGTGAGCTACAAACAATCGACACGCAGCAGCTCAGGCAAGAGACCCGCCGCTGGCAGAGCCGCGTACAGGCTATAGCCCCTCGCGAATAAACTGAGCGACAGAGCACAAGGACACCGATCATGCAAAATGTAGACGATCTCGAGATTAAAAAATTCGAAGCCCTAGCGGCGCGCTGGTGGGATCCCACAAGCGAATTCAAACCGCTC
Source organism: Gammaproteobacteria bacterium (assembly GCA_038104835.1). GTDB lineage: Bacteria > Pseudomonadota > Gammaproteobacteria > Pseudomonadales > Pseudohongiellaceae > UBA9145. The sequence goes on from JAYOBL010000070.1 coordinate 3,769, forward strand.
CACGAAATTAATCCTTTGCGCATGGGCTTGCTCACCAGCATCACGAGCCTCGCGGGTAAACGCGTCTTAGATATCGGCTGCGGTGGCGGCATACTCGCCGAAGCCATGGCGCGCCAAGGGGCCGAGGTTGTAGCTATCGACATGGCCGAAGCCTCGCTGTCTGTGGCACGCTTGCATCAGCTCGAGAGCAAATTAGACATCGACTACCGCCGCATTCCAGCAGAGGAGCTTGCCGAGCAGGAACCCGCAAGCTTCGATGTCGTGACCTGTCTGGAAATGCTTGAGCACGTGCCCGACCCGAGCGCCATTGTTGCCGCCTGCCAAAAACTCGTAAAGCCTGATGGCGAGGTGCTCTTCTCAACAATCAATCGCAATCCTAAATCC
>JAYOBL010000070.1:4162-4937 GCA_038104835.1 Gammaproteobacteria bacterium
TCCTATTTGTTCGCGATTATTGGCGCGGAATACATCCTTAATCTTCTGCCGCGCGGCACCCATGAGTACGCTAAGTTCATTCGCCCATCCGAACTCGCCGGCTGGGCACGAGAGGCAGGGCTCTCACTAAAAGAACAGCGCGGTATGACTTACAACCTGCTGACAAAGCGCTACTCGCTTGGTCAGGACCTAGACGTCAACTATCTAGCGCACTATCACAGGCCGGCGGAACCTGAGGTTTGAAAACTCGACTCGACACCTCGATAGAGTGCGTGCTCTTCGATCTTGATGGCACGCTCATCGATACGGCGCCGGATTTCGTGATCGCGCTGAACCAGCTGCTCAGCGAGGAGAGCAGACCGAGTATCGACGCGGAGCGCATAGGCCGAACGGTATCTGACGGCGCGAGAGCCTTAGTTAGACTAGGCTTCGACGAAGACGAAGACAGCGATCGGTTTCAAGCACTGCTACAAAGGCTGCTTGACCTCTATCTTGCGCAGTTGAGCCAAACGAAAGCAAAACTCTATCCCGGTCTTGCCGAACTCTTGGACGAGCTTGGACACAGCTCCATACCTTGGGGAATAGTCACGAATAAACCGCGACTCTATGCCGAAGCGCTTCTTACACAAATGAACCTGCTAAAACACTGCCCGGTATTGGTTTGTCCGGATGACGTGCAGGCGAAAAAGCCCAACCCAGAGTCGTTGCTGCTCGCTTTGGAGAAACTTGACTGCGGCACGGAGCGCTGCGTCTACCTTGGCGACCACCTGCGCGA
>JAYOBL010000070.1:4947-9654 GCA_038104835.1 Gammaproteobacteria bacterium
CGGCAAAGAACGCCGATGTGATCGCCATTGCCGCAACTTACGGCTACCTTGACCACGAGACTGACCCGACCCAATGGCCGGCAGACTTTATTCTTAAACAACCCGAGCAGGCGATCGACCTGCTTAATTTATTGAAGTTTAGCTAATGACCTTTAACTATTCAGCACCCAAAGACCTGCTCGCGGACAAGACAATTCTCATCACAGGCGCTAGCGATGGTATCGGCCGCGCACTGGCCTGTGGATTCAGCGATCACGGCGCGCACATCATCGCGCTCGGCAGAAGTCAGGAAAAGCTAGAAACGCTGTACGACGAGATCGAGGCACGACATCCAGGCTGCATTACTATCCACCCTCTAGATCTTTCTATCGCCGTTGAGGACGATTACAAAACCCTCGCCAGCGCACTCGACGAGCAGTTCGATTGCCTAGACGGGCTTATTCACAATGCAGCACTTTTGGGCGCACGCACGCCAATAGAACATTATCCCAACAGCGACTGGGGCAAACTGATGCAGGTGAACGTGAATGCCGCATTTGGGCTTAGCAAGGCGCTACTTCCGGCCCTCGGGCGCTCGGCTGATGCTCGGCTTGTGTTCACTTCCTCGAGCGTAGGGCGTAAGGGCCGCGCATTCTGGGGAGCCTACGGCGTAAGCAAATTTGCGGTTGAGGGACTAATGCAGACGCTTGCGGAAGAAATGGAGAACGTGTCAAACACACGCGTGATGAGCTTTAACCCTGGCGGCACTCGAACGGCGATGCGCCGCGACGCCTACCCGGCTGAGGATCCGCAGACGCAGCCCACTGCGGAATCTCTGTTGCCGAAGTATCTATATCTTATGTCGCCGGCTGGCGGTGAGCTTCATGGACAGGCTGTCGACTCTAGGACTATGGCAAGCTGATAACGACTAGCGCGGAGCAGGCTCCTCTGCTCGCGGCTTTGCCACGGGCGGATAAGCAACTTTCAGCAGCTTATCTAGTTCCTTCTTGGGCAATTCCTGATAGCGTCCTTTAGTTACCGTGCTCGGGATGAAAAGCGGCCCAAAACGCACGCGCTTCAGACGGCTCACTTTGACGCCTTGGGACTCCCAGAGCTTACGCACTTCGCGATTGCGCCCCTCAAGCACCACAACGTGATACCACTGGTTGACGCCTTCGCCGCCGAAGTGCTGAATGTCTGTAAATCGGCAAACATGGCCGTCGATTTCAACGCCGGCGTGCATAGCCTCGACCATCTCTTTAGTCACATCTCCCAGAACACGTACAGCGTACTCACGCTCGATCTGCGCGCTTGGATGCATCAACTTATTGGCCAGCTCACCGTCGGTAGTAAAAAGCAGCAGACCGCTGGTATTAATATCCAGGCGGCCAATAGCTACCCAGCGTCCGTGTTTAATTGGTGGCAGGCGATCAAAGACCGTCGGTCTGCCTTCTGGATCTTTGCGCGTACAAACCTGATCTTCAGGCTTATTGTAGAGAATGACTCTGCGCTCATGACTCGCTTTGTGCTGTGCTGCGACCTTTTTGCCGTCGACGACGATTTTATCCTCGTCAGTCACACGGTCGCCGATCTTAGCAACCACACCATTGACCTTAACGCGGCCTTTCTCGATCCATGTTTCGGCTTCGCGCCGTGACGCGAAACCTGCTCGAGCCATAACTTTCTGTAATTTTTCAGACATAGAGTCTATTCAGCCTCGGCGTCATCCGACGCGTGAGTGTTCATTGCTGGCTCAGTGATTTCGGGTTCATCTCCCTCGACTACCGAGCGCGGAGGTGCCAAATCCCTTTCGAGAGAATCTAGCGCTTGATCGATCTCGGCCAGCTCATCATCGAGCTCTGCACCGACTTCTTCACCGGGCTCTTCGTCTAGCTCTTTATCAAGCTGTCTCTCTAGCCCTTTCTGAAGCACCTCACCAAGATCTTCGGGGGCAGTCCGGCCTTCACTGCTATTGGCTTCTGCTGCTTCCTCATTGCCGGAAGCGCCACTTGACTCGGTGTGTTTTGCTAGTAATGAGCCGTCTTCTGCGCTGCTCTCTTGACTGCTCTCTTGACTGCCTTCCTCGCTGCCCTCTTCTTCCCAGGAAGCCTCTTCGTGAGTCTCAGGCAAACCATTGGGATGAAGAATCTCATCGAGGGGTTTCTGTGACAGGGCTATCGCCTCTTCCTCGGCAAGCAGCTGTGCCTGTTCCTCTTCACTGAGTTCGCGAGAAGCTTCTTCCTCGGATTCCTCTGGCAGTTCTAGCACTCGAGCCGCAGCAAGCTCTGCTTCAAAACCTAGCTCCTTCGCCGCGCTCTCTAGATCCTTAATATCAGAAAGCGGTGGCAGCTGCTGAAGGCTCTCAAGATTAAAATAGTCCAGAAATTGCTTAGTCGTGGCAAACATCGAAGGTCGCCCCGGAACATCGCGCTGCCCCACCACTCTGATCCATTCACGATCCAGCAGCGTGCGGATAATGTTGGAGCTGACGGCAACCCCTCTAATCTCCTCAATGTCGCCGCGCGTGATCGGCTGTCGATAGGCGATCAGACCAAGGGTTTCAAGTAGCGCACGGGTATAGCGCGGCGGGCGTTCTTCCCACAGCTTCGCTATCCATTCGGAGAGCTCCTGTTTCACTTGAAAGCGATAGCCTGTGGCGACCTTGCTGAGTTCGAACCCGCGATCGCTGCAGTCGGTGTCGATTCGCTCAAGCACGGCCAGGAGTTCTTCATCATCGGGGCGCTCATCTTCGGCGAACACCGCCGCGATGCTCGCTAAAGACAACGGGCGGCCTGCTGCCAAGAGGAGGCCTTCAATAATCATTTTTACTTTGTTGTCTACGTCATTCATGCGCGGGGTAATTCCTATCTAAACGTCTTTTTTCGGTGACAGCTCGAACTCGGCTTCCTAGTCAAACTCGCTTTCTTGGGCGTCATCACCCGCGTGAAGCGCGCGCTCGGCCGCCCCGCGAGACTTGATATGAATTGGAGCAAAAGGTTCGGCTTGAACAATCTCGACCATGCTGCCTTTGAGCAGCTCCATCATCGCCAAAAAAGTCACTACAACACCCAAGCGCCCCTCTTCCTTAAGCAGCAGGGAGACAAGCGGGACAAATTTCTTATCGTTCAGGCGAACGAGGATCTCCGACATTTTTTCCCGGGTGGAGAGCGTTTCCATTGCCACCTGGTGACTACCGAACATGTCTGCCCGCCTTAACACCTGAGCGAGGGTCGCGAGCACATCATTGAGTTCCACGTCCGGATCAGCAGACACTTTCTCAATTTTGGGTGGGATCGCTTTCGCATTAAAAATTTCTCTGCCCATGCGCGGTATCGCATCCAACTGCTCCGCAGCACGTTTAAAGCGTTCGTACTCTTGCAGCCGCCGAATAAGCTCCATCCGCGGATCGTCTTCCTCGGCGTCCGCTTCTTCCTGGCGTGGGAGCAGGATCTTGGACTTGATCTCGGCGAGCATCGCAGCCATGACCAAATACTCAGCGGCGAGTTCGAATTGGCTCGCTTCCATGAGCTCGACATACGCCATGTATTGATCAGTGATCTCAGCCACATTGATGTTGAGAATATCGATGTTCTGACGCTTGATTAGATAGAGGAGAAGGTCGAGAGGCCCTTGAAAACTTTCAACCAAAATTTTAAGCGCGTCGGGCGGTATATAAAGATCTTTGGGGATTTCATCAAAAACTTCACCGTCGACGAGAGCGAAAGGTTCGCGCTGAAAGAGTTTTGCCGCTTCCGCCTCCTGCCTTAAATGGTGCTCTTGATCGCCAGTCTCCGCATTAAAGGGCGCTGTATTGCTAACATCAGCATCCGCAGCCGGTTCGTCTTCGTTTACTTGCCTGTCAGTCGTCACCGCCCTCTCCCAACGCTACCAGCTGGTCAAACCCATAGCGCTACGCACATCGTGCAGCGTCTCGCGCGCCGTTTCACGGGCGGCCTCGCAGCCCTCAGCGATAATTGAGCGCACCGTATCGGGGTCCTTCTCGTATTGTGCCGCGCGCTGCTGAATTGGCTCAAGCTCAGCCACGATCGCGTCGCTCACTGGTTTCTTACACTCGAGACAGCCAATGCCGGCACTGCGACAACCCGCACTCGCCCAGCTTTTGGTTTCGTCGTCGGAGTAGACCTCATGGAGCTGCCATACAGGGCACTTGCTCGGATCACCCGGATCGGTAAGCCTAACGCGAGCTGGATCGGTGGGCATGGTGCTGATTTTCTTTTCAACCTGCTCTAAAGGCTCACGCAGACTGATCGTGTTCTCGTAGGACTTGGACATCTTCTGTCCATCAAGGCCAGGCATTTTCGAGGCAGGCGTGAGCAGCGCCTTAGGCTCGGCGAGAATCATTTTGCCGCCTCCCTCCAAATAACCGAACAGCCGCTCGCGATCTCCCAATGAGATGTTTTGCTGCTCACGAAGCAGGGCCTGAGCCTTTTCCAGCGCCTCATGATCGCCTTGCTCTTGGAAGGCTGTGCGCAAATTATTGTAAAGCCGCGCCGACTTTTTCCCCATCTTCGCAACCGCGGCTGCCGCCGCTTCCTCGAATCCTGGCTCACGGCCGTAAAGATGATTGAATCGACGCGCCGCTTCACGCGTGAGCTCAACATGTGCGACCTGATCGGCGCCTACCGGCACGTGACCCGCGCGGTAAATCAGAATGTCTGCGGCCTGCAGAAGTGGATAGCCGAGGAAGCCATAGGTGTCGAGTTCTTT
>JAYOBL010000070.1:9664-11134 GCA_038104835.1 Gammaproteobacteria bacterium
CTCGGTACGCGCTCGAGCCAGCCGAGGGGAGTTAGCATCGAGAGGAGCAAATGCAATTCGGCGTGTTCTGGCACTCGGGATTGAACGAAAAGCGAGGCAGAACCCGGATTCACGCCCACGGCGAGCCAATCGATCACCATGTCCAGTACATTATTCTCGAAAATAGTCGCATCGCCGTAGTGCGTGGTAAGGGCGTGCCAGTCGGCGACAAAAAAGAAGCATTCGTACTCGTGCTGTAGCTTTACCCAATTGTTCAGCACGCCGTGCATGTGACCGAGGTGAAGGCGTCCGGTGGGACGCATGCCAGACAGCACGCGCTGCTGTGAATCTACTGTGGACAATCTGAGCTCCGAATTCGCGGAAAAGGCAGAGTATACTCGGATGTCGCGGGTGGCGACACTAGGCTAGGACCTCGGAGGCATCGCCGAGGCCCTCACGTATCAGCTGCGGCACCCCCTCGGTGAGATCGAGCATTGTCGTTGGCCTCAGACCACAGCTTCCGCCGTCGACAATGTAATCGACATCCTTGCCTAGCCTCTCTTCCATCAGGTAGGGGTCAGACAGCGGTTCCGAATGACCTGGGAGAATCAGACTTGTCGTCATGAGCGGCTCACCCATGCCCGCCAGTATCGCCAGCGCGATGGCGTTGTCCGGAACTCTCAACCCGATAGTCCGGCGCTTCGGGTGCATCAGGCGCTTCGGCACCTCGGCGGTAGCCTTCAAAATAAAGGTAAAAGGCCCCGGGGTTAACGTTTTCAGGGTTCGATACGCGCTATTGTTCACCTGCGCATAGGTTGCAAGCTCCGACAGGTCACTGCACATCAAAGTGAAATTGTGCTTGTCGCTTAGAGACCTAAGACGCCTGACACGCTCCAGCGCGGCCTTATCTCCGAGATGACAGCCGAGCGCATAGCTTGAATCCGTTGGGTAGACCACCAAAGCCCCATCACGCAGGGCCTGCACAAGCTGCGCGATCAATCGCGGGTGCGGATTCTGAGGGTGGATCTCAAGAGTCTTACTCATATCACTCGTCAACAACGGCATGAGGCAAGGCGCCCCGGGACGCGCAGTGTACGTTAAACGGCTCGTTTTGCGGACAGCTATCTCGAAATGAATTAACATCGCGGCAAGGCGTTGCTCTAAATACAGCGGCTGGTTATCGCGGCTTGTCGCGGCGGCAAGCTCTCGACTCACGCGAACAATTTAGAGGAGCACCTAGTAAAATAGCCGTCTAAGACGCGCTCTCAATTGAGCTTGTAAGACCAGCGTCTCGCCTGCGGTCAATAGCGCGCCTTTATGCGGTTATTGGGGCGCCTGCCAAAGCAAGCAGAGCTAAACCAGCTTCCCAGGAACTTTTTCCCTAAACCTATTTGTCGAGCTCATTTTTCTTAAAAGCACGCTGTCTAAAAGCACTCTTTCTAAAAGACCTCTACTTTCTAAAACGCCTCTTGCCTTAGGCCTCTCTTATCA
>JAYOBL010000009.1:0-42737 GCA_038104835.1 Gammaproteobacteria bacterium
GCGTACGGCCATGTCATCGCACCCGGTTTCATAGATACACACTTTCATGGCACTCAGCCGCTTCACTACAGGCTAGCCTTGCGAATGGGTGTTACCACCGCTATGGATCTAGAATTTGGCGCCTTGGGCACGCGGATCGACGACTGGTATTCTGACCGCAACGGTACCAGCCTAATAAATTATGGGACGAGCGTAAGTCACGAACTCGCCAGAGCAAGCGTGCTTGACGGCGTGGACGCGATCGATTCGTCGGAAGCTAAGCTAACCCGTGTGCATCCCAACTGGGCCGGACTAGTCCCAACACCGGAGGAGTCAGAAAAAATTCTCGCTGTTCTCGATAAAGGTCTAAGCGCTGGCGGCATTGGCGTAGGTTCAACTCTTGGCTATATGCCTGGCGCGACCGCGAATGAGGTCTTCGAAATTCAGGCGTTAAGCGCGAGTTATGGACGTCAAATCGCAGTACATCTACGCCATACCCCTGGCACCGAGACTGATGAAATTAATGGCGCGCAAGAAATTCTTGCGAACGCAGCTGCGCTAGGTGCGCCGGCCATCATCAATCACTTTAATAATCCAGGCTGGCGCCGCGTCTACGAATTAATCAATCGTATGCAATCAAATGGCCATAATGTTTGGGGCGAGCTTTATCCCTATGCCGCCGGCGCAACAACAATCAACGCGGTCTTTTTCGACCCGAGTATTTGGCGCGATCGCCTTGGTCGTAATTATAAAGAAACGATGCTTGACCCAAGCACTAATGAGTTTCTTACAGAGCGCCAGTATTTAAGTCTTCGAGAAAGCGATCCGACACGAATAGTCATTGTCTTTAAAAATCCTGAGAAAGAAATTGTTCAGTGGCTTGGCTTGGATGGAATCAGTATTGCGAGTGACGGATTACCCGATAAAGCTCCGCTTCCGCTCGACTCTGATCTGACGCAATTGCCAAACGCGCATCCTCGAACAACGGGTACTTACGCCAAAGCGCTTCGTCTCGCTCGTGAAAATAATCTGTCTCTCATGGCTATTTTAAAGCAGGCGAGCACAAACTCTGCTGTACATCTTGCCGCGATGGGACTTGAGTCGATGAGTGAACGCGGCAAAGTACAAGAGGGCGCAATTGCGGATCTCGTCGTGTTTGACCCCGCAAACGTCACAGATAATTCGACTTACCGTAAAGGCACCCTTCCCTCGACTGGATTCAAGACTGTGCTAGTTAGTGGAAATGTTGTCCTCGAAAACGACAAAGCGCTTCTCGGGACTACGGCAGGCAAACCGATTCGATTCGCTCCAGTCGTTAGATAGAAAAATTGGGTAGGAGAATGGTCCAAGAAACGCTGGATATTGCTAGCCGAGTAAAAGCACTGCGAAAAAAGCACGGCTGGCGGCTGCATGACTTATCTGAGAAAACTGGTATTTCTGTAGCAACACTGTCGAAACTAGAGAATGGCAAAACGAAATTAAATTTCTCCACCGTTAATAAACTCGCCCAAGGGATTGGTGTTGCTGTGACCGACTTAACATCGCCAGGTCTTGCACATACGGAAGACACAAAAATGACGTTAGGCGGAGGCGGCGCTGTTTTCGAGACAAGAGACGTCGATTATGAGGTTCTCTGTGCCGATCACGCAGGCGGAAATCAGGGGTATGCAAAGCTTTCGGTTAAATCACGAAGCCTTGAGCCTAATTTGCCTTGGCATAGACACCCAGGAAAAGAGTTTATTTATGTTCTAAAGGGCATACTTGTTTTGCATGCCGAAGACCGAGAGCCCATTACCTTAAAGCGCGGCGACAGCCTCTTATTCGACTCTTCGATCGGTCATCACTATGTCAACGCGTCTCGAAGCGAAACCGAATTACTCTTGTCGCTTTCGCTACAAGGCTATAGCAACGTGATAGAGACACTTCGAGAAAAATGAAGATAGGTTGGAACTACTATGAGTGAAACTGTGATCGTAATCGGCGGCGGTATGGCAGGTGTGTCTGCCGCGGCCGAATTAAGCGACTCATTCAAGGTGATATTGCTTGAAAGAGAAGCCTTTCACGGCGTCCATTCGACCGGTCGTTCGGCTGCGTCCTATATCCCCTCTTACGGATACGATGACCCCTCGTTACGTCTTCTTACCTCGCTGTCTAAACCTGCCTTCGATAGTCGGCTCGAAGGGCTCAGCGAGGTCCCGTTATTAAAAGCGCGCGGATTACTGAACCTTACCCCGCTCGGTAACTACAACTATGCCGAAGAATTACAGCGATTGCGGGGTTACTTTCCCTCGATAGTTGCCGTCGAGAATCTCCAGCGTGAATTTCCGTCGATTCCCATCAAGCCAGAGTTCGCCACGCGCGGGTGGCTTGAGCCCGATGCCACAGACATTGACGTAGATGCTCTATTACAGGCCTATCTTCGTAAGCTTAAGCGAGGCAGTGGAGTTGTCTTTACTGGCGTCACGATCGAAAAAATTGAAAACAAAAGCGGTAGCTGGGCTGTGACCTGCGGCACCACCGTATTTCACGCCGACAAATTGATCAATTGCGCGGGCGCATGGGCCGACAACGTGGCTCAGATGATAGGCGCTAGCAGTGGTCATCTCACACCAAAACGCCGTACCGCTATCAATTTTAATATTGATGCCGAGACCAAAGGTTGGCCTTTGATTCTTGCAGCTGATGAAAGCTTTTATCTAAAGCCCGATGCAGGAAAATTGCTTGCGTCGCCCGTTGATGCAACTCCTTCAATTCCTTGTGACTCGGTGCCCGAAGAGATCGATATTGCCACTGCCGCCTATAATGTCGAGCAAGCGTTGTCTCTTAACATAAAAAGAATAGAACACAGCTGGGCTGGGTTACGGACATTTGCAAAGGATGGGAGTCCGGTTATCGGCGAGGATCCCTTAACACCGAACTTCTATTGGCTAGCGGGCCAAGGCGGGCATGGGATACAGATCGCGCCGGCGGCTGCTCAACTGCTTGCCTCGCTTGTCGCCGACAAGCCATTGCCTGATGCGTTTAATCAAGTAAATTTTGATCCTCAGTGGGTCTCTCCTGCCAGACTCCTTTCTTAGTAGGTTATTTAATGCTCTCACGCACCAAGCAGCTTTACGTAGTAACCCCTGCTGTTTATGCAGCTGTCATTATGGGCGGAGGCTATGGAACAGGTCGAGAGGTTGTCGAATATTTTAGTCGATTTGGCGCAGGACCCGGCTTGCTTGCTATCGCCTCTTCTGCTCTTGCTTTCTTTTTAATCCTATTCTCGAGTTTCGAAGTCGTGAGAAGAACAAGCCAGCACGATTACCGTTCATTTTTTAAAGTAATTCTCGGGCGTTTCTGGTGGCTTTATGAGATTCTCTATCCGCTACTTTTCGTCTTAGTCATCGGAGTTATAAGCGCCTCTGTCGTTGAGATTTCTGAGGATAGATTATCTTTGCCACCCGCTGTGAGCCTAAGCTCTTTATTGGCGGCTGTGTTGATAATGACGCTTATCGGTAAGCGTTTTATCGAAGGATTTTTAACCGCGTGGACAGGGTTTATGTATTGTGTCTTTGCGGTCTTTCTTTGGGTGATGTGGCCAGCTACTCTCGATCTGAGTTTACAGTCAAGCATCAACAGTTCGGTAATAAACTGGCTAGGCTCGGGCCTGCTCTATGCAGGCTATAACTCTGCTGTATTCCCGGTCTTACTCTACGCCGTTCGCGGCCTTCAGACAGTGCAGCAAAGCGCCATGGTGGCAGGACTCACCTCGGCGGCTATTTGTCTACCTGCTGTGCTTTTTCATTTGAGTTACCAACGCGACTCTGGTGATGTATTTCTTGCGAATTTGCCTAATTATTACATGGTGACCAACTATGGCGGGGCTGCCTTGGTTCTTTTTTTCAGCGTAGCGCTCGTAGGAACCCTCATTGAAACTGCATTAGGCTTAGTGCAAGGCATTATCGAGCGCCTTGAACATGCGAAAGACCAAGCACTTTCCCCACTGGTTAAAAGCATCATTGTATTTGTCCTGCTCTCGAGCGGCGCTCTTGCCGGCAAAATAGGGGTTGTTTCACTTATTGCCAAAGGCTACGGAACCTTATCCGTCGGTCTATTTCTGGTGTATGTCGTTCCAGTGACGTTTTGGGTAATTAGAGCGGCTTTTTCCAAGTCTGATTCCGGAGCTTAGAGAGGGGGACAATGAGTGGAGCTCAGGAGCTTGCTACCCGTTTGCAGCTGGACGGACTTACAGGGAGGAGTGATTGGGGGAAAAGGGGCTAGCCACTAATTTTACCATCAGAATTGCTTAGCTAAACTAACGGCGAAGGCTGATCCGCCACCAACAACCCTGCACCAAGTGCTTAAGAGCATGCCCGGGCTGGAGGTGAGATTGTCTGCGGCCTCGTCGCGGTGAGCGACTTCGTCTAGGCGGCACTGGTTTAGCGTTGCGCGCAGGCTGGGGAAACTCTGCTCGGCGTCTAGGCGCGCGATTTGCGCGGCGTAGTGCTGGTCTACAAAGGTCTCCACAGCCTCGATGGTGGCGAAGACAGCCTTGGCGCCGAACAGGGCGGGCAGCGCGCCCGTTAGGAATCCTGCAATGCGCCATAGGGGAAGCAGGCGGCTATGCTGAGCGCGCGGGAGCAGTGCGTTTATCTCGGCTAGATGTTTGCGTTCGGTTTGCAGGTGATGCTCGGCGAATTCGCGAATAGCGCTGTTGCGTGAAACGGCTAGGATGCCTCGGTAAATCATTACCGCACCCACCTCGCCTGCCTGATCGGAGCGCAGCTCTTGGATGAGCCAGCGGGGGTAGTCCAATGGCAACTCGGATTTGGGCGCGGCTTCTTCTTGCAATGAGACCTGCTGCACCTCATCACCACCCTGCTCCAAAGGCTCCACGTCCGCAGCGGGCGTGGCATTGGCGGTAGCTTGAGGTTTTAGTACTGACATAGCGGACACCAGTAGAGTCGGCGCGAGGCAATGGGTTCTTTGATGATGATTTCGCCGCAGCGGTGGCAGTTTTGATTGTCGCGGCCAAATACCCAGTGGCGATAGTCGCGGCGCTTGAGCCCCTGTTTCTTTAGCGCCTTCACATTGGCTTCGGAGTTAGTGATACCACCTGTTTTATAGGCGCGCTGGGAGATAGATAGCGTAGCGCGCGCTAGGTCGTTTAACTGTTTTGTGCTGAGCTCGCCGGGTTTCTTACGCGGATTAACTCCGGCTTCAAATAAAATTTCCGACCGCAAATAGTTACCAATGCCGGCCAAGAAAGACTGGTCCAAATAGAACGCACCGACGCCGCGGCGCACGAAGCTTGGGGAGCTAAGAATCTTAGCGACATCGCGCCAGTGAAGCGTCGGGTTGAGGATGTCGGGGCCAATGCGCGCTAAAAACGGGTGCTGCGCCATGCCGTCGCTATCTAGCACCGCTATATCGGAAGCGCTGTAGAGCAACGCGCTGTGGCTTTGGGTGTGCAACGCCAGCCGGAGTGAGCGCCGAGTGGCCGGCTCTTTGCCGCGCTTCACCACGTACCAGCGGCCATAGAGCTGATTATGGGAATAGATGCTTAGCCCATGGTCGAAGTGGGTGAGCAGCGCTTTGCCGCGAGTCTCCAGCCAAGTAACGCGCTGGCCGCTGAGCTGCTCGTCGTACTGGGTGAGGTCGGACAAGCCAAAACGGACCTGTTCTATCACCTGGTCTTCTAACACCGCCGCGATCTTATCCGCGGCGCGGCGTATCTCGGGTCCTTCGGGCATGGGGCTCTCGTTGCTGCTACTGAGCCTTTGTAAACGCTAAAAGCCGCTGCTAAGTTTCACCAGCGGCGTGATTTACGAACGCCTAAGACTCGCAGCAGAGTCATAGCGAGCCCATGGCAGACTGATGGCGGGCTCTTAAGGAACCCGCGGGCGCAGCTGATGTACGGCCAGCGCGCTGCATCACTCGCTCTCACACATAACTCGACCTTAGCTTGCCGCGCAGCAATGCCGGGCACGACAATCCGAGCGCCACAGAGTTCGAACCCGAATGGCCATCCCCTGCGTAATGCTTTCGGCAAGCAGCTATTATTTCCCCGTTAGGCCTGTCAGATACGCGGGGTACGGACTACATAATTAGCTCAGCCAACTACCGCCGCCGACGAAACACTTTAATGCCAGCTGCAAAACACAATACGGGTTAGCCGATATGAGCCATCTAGCAATCGAGTCTGTAAACAACTACTGCCCCTACTGCGGCGAGCCGATTGAGCTGCTAATCGACTGCTCTGTTCACAGCCAGGAATATGTCGAAGACTGTCAGGTGTGCTGCGCACCCATGGTGATTACCACCGAAGTCGACAGCAGCGGATTCCCCAGCGTGAGCGTGCGCGCGGAAGATGAATAGGTGGATGGCTTAAGAGCCTAGTAGCCGATTGGCTACCAAGATGGGCGATAATATTTCGAAGGGGCGAAGACCACTAGCCTCGCGCTTACAATGCAGCGCAGGCTAAAACGGCTATACTAGGCGCATCTTAAGCCCCCACGCGAAGCACGTTCATCGGCATGACTCAAAACTCTAAAGCATCCTGCGAAACATATTTCGATGTGGTTGTGCTTGGCGGCGGCGCTGCGGGGCTTTTCGCCGCGTTCACCGCTGCGCAGCGCGGGCGCCGAGTGGTCGTGCTGGAGCGCGCGAATAAGATTGGTAAAAAAATTCTTATGTCCGGCGGCGGACGCTGCAACTTCACCAATCTGTTTATCGAAGCGCAGAACTTTCTCTCTGCCAACACTCACTTCTGTAAGTCGGCGCTAAGTCAGTACACCCAGTGGGATTTCATCGCACTTATGGAACAGCACGGGCTGGCGTATGAAGAGCGCAAGCACGGCCAGCTTTTTTGCCAAGACTCCGCCAAGGACCTACTCGCGATACTCGAGGAAGAATGCCAGCTGAGCGGCGTAAGCCTGCGAACACGCTGCGATGTCACAAGTGTCACTCGCGAGCAGATCGAAAACTCGCGCTACCAAGTAAGCTGCGACACGCCCAGTGGTTCGCAGCAGCTTGGCTGCAACTCGGTCATCGTGGCGACCGGCGCGCTGTCGGTACCCACACTCGGCGGCAGCGACCGCGGCTACACCCTGGCGCAGGATTTTGATCTTGCATTAGAAGAACGCAGCGCAGGACTTGTGCCGTTTATGTTCAGCGACTCAACGCTTGCACTCTGCAGCACACTCGCGGGCTGCTCGACTCCGGTTCAGATTCACTGCGGCGGAAGCAGCTTTACCGAAGATATGCTGTTCACTCATCGCGGCTTAAGCGGACCTGCGGTTCTGCAAATTTCTAATTACTGGTACCCCGGCGATACCCTGACTATCGATCTGCTGCCGCATCTTGTAGCAGCCGATTTCTTGCTCGAACAAAAGAAAGACAACAGCAAACAGCGCCTGCGTAGCGTGCTTTCTTGGCACCTGCCGAAAGCCTTAGTCGCAGCGCTCGAGCCCTTGTGGTGGGCCGATATCGCTGAGCGCCCGCTCGCCGAATGCAACGACGCCGCGCTACGCGAGCTAGGAAGCAGGCTTAATGCTTGGCAACTAAAACCGTCGGCGACGGAAGGGTATCGAACAGCAGAAGTGACCCGCGGCGGCGTAGCCACGGCGGGGGTGAGCTCTAAGACAATGGAGGTGAAGGATCAGCCGGGACTTTTTTTCGTGGGCGAAGTCTTAGACGTCACAGGCCACCTTGGCGGCTTCAATTTTCAATGGGCATGGTCGTCGGGCTACGTAGCAGGAATCAACGCTTAGGTTTCGCGCATCTTCTCCACGATCGCAGAGGTCGAACAGTCGTCGAGAAAATCTAGCGACCTCACCTCGCCGCCGTAAGACAGTACGAACTCGCCACCCACAACCTGCTCAATAGAATAGTCGCCGCCCTTCACCAGCACGTCGGGCTTGATCTCGTGCAGCAGAGCCTCGGGCGTGTCTTCGCTAAAGCTCACCACCCAGTCGACGGCCTTTAAACCTGCCAACACCGCAAGCCTGCGCTCCACCGGGTTGATGGGTCGGCCCGCGCCCTTAAGCCGAGTCACCGACGCATCGTCGTTAATCGCCACCACGAGTCGATCGCCAAGTTTCCGCGCCTCAGCAAGATAGCCCACGTGGCCGGCGTGAATAATGTCGAAACAGCCGTTGGTAAACACGATGCGTTCGCCGTGGACCTTGGCCTCTTCCACCGCGCTGCGCAGCTGCTCGGCGCTCATCACGCCACGGCCGCTTGCACTGTCGCTATGCAAGGCTCTGCGCAGCTCGGGTCCGCTGATGGCCGCGGTGCCCAATTTGCCCACTGCAAGGCTCGCCGCGAGATTCGCAAGCGCGGTAGCCTCGGCGTAGTCTTCACCGGCGGCAAGGCTCGCGGCCAACACCGAGATCACGGTGTCGCCGGCGCCGGTCACATCGAATACTTCCTGCGCGCGCGCAGGCAGGTGCAGTTCAGCCTTGTTAGGCCGCAGCAAGGTCATGCCGCTCTCACCGCGGGTGATCAGTATCGCCTCGAGCGCCAGCTCGCTCATGAGCGCGAGGCCCTTAGTGATCAGCTCCTGCTCGGTGCTGCAGTGACCCACAACGGTCTCGAACTCGTGAAGATTTGGCGTGATAAGCGTGGCACCGCGATACTTTTCGAAGTCGCTGCCTTTGGGGTCGACAATAACCGGTTTGCCGGCTGCCCGGGCGGCGCGGATAATTGCCGGCACATCCTGCAGGGCTCCCTTGGCATAGTCGGAGACGATCACCACCTGCGCGGATTCGAGCACCGACTCGAAGCGCGGCTGCAAATCCGCGACGTCCTGTGCATCGAAGGGCTGTTCGAAGTCCATGCGCAGCAGCTGCTGATGCTGGCTGATCACGCGCAGCTTGGTAATAGTGGGCTTGTCTTGCGACACCAAAAACTCACAGCGCACGCCCGCCGCGCTTAGTCGCGCACCAAGATCTTCCGCGGTGGCGTCTGTGCCGACCACGCCAACTAGCGTCGCCGCGCCGCCAAGCGCAGCAATGTTTAGTGCCACGTTGCCGGCGCCACCGGGTCGGTCCTCTTGATTGCTAACGCGCACAACGGGTACCGGAGCCTCGGGCGAGATGCGATTGGCGCTGCCATGGTAGTAGCGGTCGAGCATCACATCGCCCACCACGAGCACGCGCGCCTCTTGGAAGGGTGGCATTGACTGAGGCATGGCTGGGTTCTCCGGTACGCCAGGCATTCGAGGCCGCTGGCGTCTTCGCGTTAAATAAATTTGGCGTAGTTTACCATAGGCTCTTTTACCGCGGGATGGCGACATTGAGGGTCGCACTCTGCTTGCTGAAGTCCCGGTGGAGGCACGGTGCGGGAGGCAGTGGGGCTGGTTGGAACGGGCTGACAGGGTGCGGCTGACAACGAGGGGCTAACAGACAAGGGCTTATAAACAGGGGCTTGTAAACAGTGGCGAGCAAACAGTGGCGAGCAAACAGAAGCTCACAGGGACGGTAACAGAGAGCCGATGACAGTGGCAGTCGACCTAGCTAAAAGCACGGCAATGCCTGTGGCCGCGCGCGTCGGCTCTGTTACACTCACGCAAAATCGACTGCGGCACTGGCCTCAGCGATTGTTTGTCACTACTCTAAGTCTTACTACACTGCTCACGACGACTCTGGTTCCTGCATGCGCGGCTCCACAATGAAATCTTGGATAGTCTCCCATCCGCGCCTTTTGGCAATCGCATCCTCTTTACTCGCGGCCGCCTTGGTGGTCGCTCAGGGCACGCCGGTTAACAACGACGCCTATACGTATGTGCGCGTCGCCGAGCTGTTTCTTCACGACGGCATAGGCGCGGCCTTTGCGCACTACCCTTGGGCCTCATACTCCGCGCTGTTCGCCCACCTTATTCTGTTTGGCCTCGATCTCTTCAGCGCGGGGCTCATCATTAACGCGCTTTTTTACGCGCTGATCGCGGCAGCTTTTGTGGGACTAGTTTCAACGCTCACTACTCAGTGGTCGCCGCAGGAGAGAACCGGCGCGCTGCTGTTTGCAGCGGCGGTTATTTGCTTATATCCGCAGCTTAATGAATACCGAACGATGCTGCTGCGGGACGTAGGATTTTGGGCGTTTACACTGCTCGCTCTGCAGCAGCTTATTGGCGTTGCGCGAGCTAGCGAAGCGTCGACTTTTTGGCGCAGCGCTGTGGCTTTCGCTTTGAGCCTAGGCGCTGCGCTGTTATTTCGTGTCGAGGCGCTAGCCTATTTGCTTCTGAGTCCGTGCCTGTTTCTCGTTTTAAGGGATTCCCAAGGCGCGAGACGTTTGGGTGATGCGGCGCGGCTTTTAGCACTGATTCTGTTTGCGGCTTCACTCGCCGCCGTGATGGCCGCGCTCGCCGGTTTAGATTTACTCGGCCTGTTTGCGCGATTCTTTGAAAACTATCGGCCTTTCTTCGATTCTTTGCTGAGTAGTAGCGGCGCGCAGCGCGTCACATTAGATGAGACGATTCTCGCAGACCACGCTCTGCTATTTTTCCAGAGCGAATCTTTTCTACTGCGCAGCGCGGGCGCCGTTTATTCTCTGGGCCATGCGATTCTCGCGGCCGTTAGCCTGCCGATCTTCTGTGCGCTGCTCGCTCTCGCCGCACTGCGATACCGCACGCCATCACCGCCACTAGGCGCCGAGCAAGATGCACAGACACTGATTCTAGGTTTCGCGCTGATTAATCTCTTAATTCTGTGCGGCTTTGCATTAGTCACCCGCTTCGTCTCTGGCCGCTACGTCATGCTGCTGGGGCTTTTAGTGGCGCTGTGGCTGCCCCTGCTTTTAGCGCGCTGGCATGCAGAAAGCGCGAGCGGGTTTGCGCGGGTCTTCTTTGGACTGTTCTTTACCTATTGCGCAGTCGATTCCTTCGTAAGCTTTGGCCGTGACAAAGACTATTTGAACGAGGCCGAAGCGTGGGTTTCGCAGTACGGTGTAGAAAACCCGAACACGGCACTGCTAAGCAACTCGCGGCGACTAGCCTACGCGAGCGACCTAGTAGAAGACTACGATCTCGTGCCAAGCGTTCTCGCCCGCGATGCCTTTGATGTCGCTGCCTCGGGCACGGTGATCGCGATAGAGATGAACGCGCAGATGCGCGCACGTCTGACTGAGCTCTTGAGCAATGGGAACGCGCAGACGATGGCGGTTTTTCCTGTGGGGGAAGAAAGAAATCGAGACGCACTGGGTGAGGCGGTGCGCGTCGCGGTGTTAATGAAGCGCTAGCACTACAAGCTTTTCGCCTAAATAAAGAACTAGCAACAGCGCGCCGCCAATTACCAGTCGTCGTTCTCCGGCCGCTTGCTCACCAGAAGATCACCGAGGATTAAATGATTAAGGTCGGTGCCCATAAACACCGCTAGCGCTTCCTCGGGCGTGCACACCATCGCCTCGCCAGGGCGATTGAGTGCGGTATTCACAACGACTCCATGTCCGCTGATTTTTTTGAATTCGCTAAGTAGCTGGTGTAGCTGCGGACAGCGGTCTTGAGTCACGAGCTGCGCACGCACGGTGCCGTCTACATGGACCAGCGGCGCATAGCGCGACTTAAAGAGCTCGCCCGCCTGCGTGCTCACACACATGAATTCGTCGGAGAATTCCGGGAAGTCTGCGCTGCGGTCGCCGTCGTCGGCAAGAATACTTGCCGAGTACGGACGCCAGGTTTCTCTAAACTTAACCTGCTGATTGATCTTGGTGACCACGTCTTCTCGACTGGCATCGGCGAGGATGCTGCGATTGCCCAGCGCGCGCGATCCGAATTCCATTTTGCCTTGGAACCAGCCGATAACCTGGCCCTCGGCTATTAGCTGCGCTGCGCGCTCGGCGGGATTTTCAAGCACCTCCGCCGACGGTCGGTCGCGGTGCGACTCCACCGCAAGCTCACACTGTCGCCGCGTGTAGCGCGGCCCAAGAAACAGATTTTGCACCGGCGCCAGAGGCTCACCATCGCGGCGCGCGGCGAAGGCCGCTGCACCGATCGCCGTGCCCGAATCGCTGCAGGCCGGCGTAACTATCAACTCGTCGACACCGGGGATCGAAGCTAAGCGGCGGTTGAGACGAATGTTCATTGACCCCGTGCCGGCAACAGCAAGGCGTCCACTTTCGGCGATGTGCTCGCCTAGAAACCTATCGATCATCTGCAACGCGAGATCTTCATAAAGTTTTTGAATCGCGGCGGCATAGTGCACGTAAGGATCGTCGGTGAGGTTACCAACGCGGCGCGGGCCCAACAGTTCGACCAGTTTCTTGCTGAAATAATGGCCTTTGTTCTTAGCCTTGTAGCGTCTGATCCCAACGGTGCTAATAAGGTGATTGTTCACTTTGAAACGGCGGCCCTTGAAGCGCGCCAGCGAACTAAGATCGTACTTCTCGGGGTCGCCGAAGGGTGCGATACCCATCACCTTGAACTCGCCATCTAGTATTTCAAAGCCAAGGTAGTCGGTGAGTGCCGCATACATTCCGCTTAAGGAGTCCGGGTTATAGAACTCCTTAATGCGCGTCAGCTTGCCTGCTTCGCTGTAGCCGAAGAACAGCGTTGAGTATTCACCCTTGGAGTCGATGCAGAAGACCGGGGTTTTGCCCTCGCGCTCGTTAATGAAAACGGCGCTGGCGGCGTGGGCATGCTGATGCTGGACCGGAATAATCTCAACGCGCTCGGGGGAAATATGTAGCTTCTCGAGAAAGTGGTTTAGCTCGCAGCGATAACGGCGGTAGCGCCGATTGCCGTTTAGTACGCTGTCTATGGCCCGGTCTGGCGCATACCAATGCCGGTAGGCGTAGTGCCAGCGTGCCTTATTAAAAAGATTGATTGGCGCGAAAGGGACAGCGACCCGGTCGACATCCTGACCGCGAATCTCAGCGGCTTGCAGGCAGTGACGAGCGGCAAGATGAGGCGCTGCGCCGTTGGCGTGGCGCCGCCGTATGAGGCGCTCTTCTTCGACCGCGGCAATAAGCTCGCCGCCGCGCAGCACTGCAGCCGCAGGATCGTGTCCTACTGCGCCGGCCAAGCCAAGAGTGATTTTCGCCATCGAAAAGTCTCGTGCGCTACGCGCTTCGTCCCCAGTTGGGCGCGCAGTGTACGCCCTTTTTGTTCAAGGTTCGACCGTCTTGCCCGCAGCTTGCATAATCGCCTCGGCAGCAGCCTCGGGCATGCTGTACAGCTCATCATTTTGGCCATAGCGCAGTCCATTCGCCGACCACTCCTGCTCGCTAAGCTGCGCAAGCATAGAGGCGAGATGGGTGTTGAGCTGCTCCTGCGAAAAAGGCTCGTCACACACAACACCGGCGCCCGCCTGCTGCACGTGAAACGCGTAGCCGCAGGTCTGCGTTGTGAGCACCGGCAGCCCCGCTACCACCGCTTCGAGCAGCGTGTAGCCTGCGCTCTCTCGGTACGCCGGATGCAGCAGCAGGTCGGCGGCAGCCAGCAGAGCAGGCACATCGCTGCGGCCCTGGACTATGCTCACCTGCTTGGCGATGCCTAGGCGACGAGCGAGACGGCGGAACGGCGCCGCTTTGTCCGCGCCGACGAGAAGATAGTGAACCTGCGGCGCATTCAAGGCGGCGATGGCTCGCAGCGAGCGATCAACCCCTTTCACCTTAAACCCCGAGCCGATCTGCAAGATCAGCGTACAGTCTGAGGCAAGGCCCAGCTCGGCTAACAATACCTCGCGGGCGCGCGTTCTGCGCTGCGCATGCGCCTCGACTGTGGCATCCGGCGGCCTCCTGTCTTCGGCGAGTCCCGGCGGCAGCGGTATAAGCCTAGATTCACAGCCGGGGTAGTAGCGCGTAAAAGCCTTTCGCTGCTGGGGCGACAAATACAGTACTTGCGACGCGCCAGCCCGGGCGAAGACCGCCTGCTCGAAGCGCCGAAAGTGGCGGCAACGCGCGGTGTATTTATAGTAGGCGCCGTGCTGAGTTGCCGCGATCTCTTCGAAACAGGGGTCGGCGGCGTAGTACACATCCAGACCCGGCATCTTATTGAATCCGACTATGACGCGCGGCCCTTCGATGTTTTTGACGGCTGTGCTTAGCCAGTCCGAGAATTTCGTATACAGCGCGGTGCGACTCAGCGCTTTGCAGGGCGCGAGTGTCACGGTCACGCCCTCAGGGATTTCCCCCTCCCATTTTAGCGCGAAGACTTGAATCGCAAAGCCGCGCGCCTGACAGGCGAGAAGTATGCGCATGAAGTCACGCTGAGCCCCGCCAAAGGGAAAATAGCGATAGATGACAAAGACAAGAGTAACGGGCTGCGACACAGGCTCAGCGCTCTTCGCTCAGTTCAACCGCAAGAGGATTAGCTGCGGGGCGCGCGAAACGCAATTCAGGATCGCCGTAGGCGGCAACACGATGCCCCTCTGCGGACTCGGCGAGAAGTGCTTCAAACTCGCGCCACACCGACTCCGGCGGCTGACTGGAAAAACACGGCGGATTCACTTCCCCCTCCGCTGAAACGACCGGCTCGCCTTTATAGCGACAGGTTTTCTTCATACAGGGCGCACAGTCGAAATCAACCTGGAGATGTTTTTGAGTATGCCCGTAGGTTCCGGACAGCCCGGGGTTAGTAGGGCCGTAGAGCGAGAGCGTAGGCCGCGCAAGCGCGGCGGCGAGATGGCCAAGTCCCGTATCCACAGCGATAACGCCCGCGGCAGTGGCCAGATACCCAGCGAGTCCGCTCAAACTTTGCTTATCCAATACCTTCGCATCTGCTTCCTCTGCGATGAGCTGGGCGCTCTCACGCTCGTCGGCGTCGCCCCAGGGTAGTAGCACCTCGTAGCCGGCTTGACGCGCAAGCCGCGCGAGGCTGCACCAGTAGGCAGTCGGCCAGTGTTTGCTCTGCCAGGTAGTGCCGTGCAAAAACACAAGTTGCTTCTTGTTGACCGACTGACCGGCTGCGGCCTGCGCGTCCTGTTTAAGAAGCGCCTCTGCGTCAATGCCGTAGTCAACAACGCGCGGGTTGTATTCGTACTGCAACGCGCGGGAAAAAAGCTGTCGCACGCGGTCTACCGCGTGCTCAGACCAAGGCACCGAATACACTTTGTTGTAGAAAAGCGTCGCAAGCGGCTCGCGAATGGTGCTGTCGCTGAGGCCCACCGTCAGGCCTCTAGCTAGGCGACTAATGAGGCCGCTTTTTATGAGCCCCTGCGCATCGATCACAAGGTCGTAGTGCTCACGTTTTATCTCTTCGCGGAAGTGCTTGAACTCGGGGCCACGAAAAGAGCGCAGCGCGTTCTTACGCCAGCGGCGCAGCGCCACAGGAATAACGCGGTCGACCGCCGGGTGCCAGCTTGGCACCTCGCTGAAGTTTTCCTCAACCACCCAGTCAAAAACAATGTCGGGGCGGGCACGCTGAGCGTCTGTCACCGCCGGCAGGGTGTGAATAACATCACCGAGTGATGAGACCTTAACGATTAGTACGCGCACTTAATTTCTCTCACTCATTATTCGTTCTATTTCTTATCGAAGTCGATTACGGCTTTCGCCACGGTATCTGTCGTGATCTCGGTCATGCAGCGATTGTGGCCAAAGCGGCAGCGGCGATCAAAGCAGGGTCGACAGTCAATATCCGAGGCCAGTATTCGCGTTAAAGGTGCAAGCGGCGGCGTAAAATCCGGTGAAGTCGAGCCGTATAGCGCGACTACAGGCAGGTCCAGCGCGGCGGCTATATGCATAAGGCCGGAATCGTTGCTGACTGCCGAAGAACAGGCCGCCAGAATGTCGATTGCCTCGGCGAGGTCGGTCTTGCCCGCCAAATTAGAGACCCGCGAGCGCAGCTTCTCTCCTACCTTAGTAGCGATGCCCTGCTCTATTTCTTGAGCAACCTCGGCATCGCCCTTGGAACCCATAATGACCACATGCCAGCCTAGGAGAATTAGATCGGTGGCTGCACGCGCGAAGTTCTGCGCCGGCCACTGCTTCGACGGACCAAATTCTGCGCCGGGGCACAGCGCGACTAGGCGGCCGGTATTCGCGGCGGCCTGCAGGGAAAACTTGTCTAGCGCGGCATCAACCTGCTCACGACTCACGAGTAGCCGCGGGCTCGCTGCGCGCTTTTCGGGATAGTCCGTTGGCGGTTTTGCGAGGACCGCGAAGCGCTCTACCATAAGAGGGAGCTTCGTCTTATTTAGGCGGCGGCAGTCGTTGAGTAGCCCCCCACGCATCTCGCCGCGCCAGCCCGTGCGTAGCGGGATGTTGGCGAAAAAAGGAATAAGGGCGGATTTCAGCGAGTTCGGGAGCACGATGGCTTGATTGAATCGATGCTCGCGCAGGTCGCGCCCGAAACGGCGACGCGCGAGAAGCTTCAGATCGCCGTGCCCGAACGGCAAGGCTAGGCTGTGGTCGACTTCGGGCATTCGATCAAGCAGGGGCCGGGTCCAGGCCGGTGCCAAAACGCTGATTTCGCAATCTGGATTGCGACGCTTGAGTGCGATGAACAAGCTCTGGGCCATCACCATGTCACCCACCCACGACGGGCCGATGATAAGGATCTTTTCGGGGTCGGCTTTCGGATCGGCTTTCGGCCCGACCTGAGTTTCGGCGTGGGGGCCGAGTTGTAGGCCGGCTTGAGAGCCAGTTTGCGTCCCAACTAAAGAGCCAACTTCAGAGCTATCGCTGCGCTTTACCATCGGCACAGTTTACTCTCGCCGCCAAGCTAGGGACAGGGCTTGCAGGTGCTCGGAGTCACCTGAGAAAGGATTGCGCGCTATTCGACCAGCTTAACCCACTCTCCGGCCTCGGGATTGCCCCTGGGGTAGTAGTTATTGAGCAGGCGCAGAGTCTCTTCGGGGTAGTTGCTAATGCGGCTCTGCTGGGATATCACTGAGAAATCGAAATACTCGCTGGCCTGCACGAAGCGTATTTTTGCTTCGATGCCCGTGCCCTCGCCCCGCTGTATAGCTCTGAACGAGCGGATCGCGGCAAGCAGCTCTTCGTCTACTTCGTCGAAATTGGCTTCGGCGCTGGCGGTGCCGCGGAATACAAAGGCCCGGCGGCCAAGATACACAACTGCCACGCGCTGCGCCTGACCCTGATCATCCACCACCACGCCGGTGTGGCCAATCAGACGAAACTGCTCCAAGGGCTCGGACTGCTGCAGGTCCTCGATACCGAGGCGTTCGCGCAGGAAGACCCGCGGCTCTTCTGCCCTTTGCAGGCGTTGAGCTTCGATTTTTAGCATCCCACGGCCATCTAGCGAGCCAGTTGCCGTGGTTGTGGTTTCGCTCACTTCCCACTCCGGCGGCAGCACCAGCGTGTAGCCGAGCAGGTTTTGATAATAGCGATTGCGCTCATCGGTGCGCAGACTCTGATTGCTCTGGCCGACCACTAGGCCGTCGAGCACGCTGCGGAATTCCGTGTCGTCACGCTTACTAGGCGCGGACTCGCCCATGCGCGCGACCTCTTCGATGGCCTCCTGCAGGCGCTTGTCGTTGCGCGGATGTGTTGCGAACAGTCCGTGGTAGCCGCCGCCGTTACCAGACACGAGGCGGTTAAAGTCCTCCTGGTTTTTGAGGACGGTGATCACCTCAATGACCGCGCTGGCGTCGTAGCCAGCATTGACGAGGTACTCGGCGCCGAGGCGATCGGCCTCTAGCTCTTGTTCACGGCCGAAACCGCTAAGTCCGGTTTGCGCCCAGATCGAGGCGATTTCATTTATCTGCGAGCCGACATAGCCGCTGCCGGTTGCGACTGCGGTGACTACGCCGCCGATGGTCGCTGCGGTCTTCGCTAGGCCGCCGCGCGCTTGGCGCTGCACCGCGTGGCGCGCAGTGATGTGGCCGATTTCATGACCCAACACCGCGGCCAACTCGGCCTCGCTGTTCATATAAGTGAGCAAGCCGCGGTTCACGTAAACGTAGCCGCCGGGCAGGGCGAAGGCGTTGATCTCGGGGCTGTCGATAATGGTGAAGGTGTAGTCGAGATCCGGACGGTGACTCGCCGCCGCTACCGCGTTGCCGACCTTTTCCACATAGGCCTGCAGCGCTTCATCGCGGTAGACGCTCATAGACTCGAGCACTTTTTGGTGTTCCTCCAGCCCAATCTCTTTTTCTTTGTTCTCAGTCATTAGCACGAGATTGGCACCGCCGGTGGCCGGATTTACCGCGCAGCCCTGCAGCAGAGCGGCTGCGAGCATCGCGGCAAGCGCCAAGAGCTTGGGAGTGGCGGCGAGCCGAATGGTTGGCCGCAAGGCATAAGCGTGTGTCATAGCGAAGCTCCTCCTTGGCCCTACTCGCCGTTGACGAACTGTTTGAGCTGGTCGGCGAGTCGCGTGCAGGCGTTGGCTTCGACGCGCGCAATGAGCGGAATGGGAATGACCAGCGCAGGGACATAGGACTGACCCGTGGCATCGGTGCTTATCGTGCCTACGTTCTGCAGCGAACCAACGTCCCAGACGCGGGCATCAAAGTTGGAATCGTCTTCCCAGCTGCCAAAACCGAAGCAGCCGGCGCCGCCGGGGCCCACGGTGCAGGAGATCGAACCGGTGCGGCCCGAGGTCTCGGTAAAGCCGTCGAGCCACACCATGTAGCGTATGCCGAATTCTTCCATTTTGTCGGCGACCACCTGCTCTGCCATCAAGCGCTCGAGGTCGCGCGTGCGCAGCGGCGCGGTGCGGGGTTCGAACCAGGGGAACATGGCGTCAACGAATTCTTTCTCGGGGATTACCGAGATCGAGTCGCTGCCGGAATTCATGCGCTCGCCCACGCAGTCGACAAACTCCGCTCGCGTTTCGTAGTCGCTCGCGTGGCGGCGGCCGAGGATAACGATGGACTCGCCACTGTCGATTCCGGTGGCGCCTTGGCGGAATTCGTCTACGGTCGTGCTCGTACAGCTGCCTAGCACTGTTAACAGACCGAGGCCGGCCAACGCTTGCAGGTAGCGTTTTGTTGGTGCGCTTAACTGGGTCATGTCACGCTCCTTGGCTGCGGCTGTTTAATTACCATACGGACTTATTGGCCGTCTTATTGGCTAACTAGTTGCCGCTAACGCGCGGCTATCCAATCCTTGATTTCGGGCACCTGGGCGAAGCTCAGCGAGAAGCTCGACGCAAGGTCACGCAGGGCAACGACAGCGGCGTCGTTTATCGCAGCGTCTGTGCCGCGCATGGTTTCCGTGGGTGTCTTACCGTAAGAGGTCTGCACCCAGTCGGCAATGGGATCCCCGTTGCCGGCAAAGAAACGCATGTTATAGCGGATCCAGACCTCGTAAACATCGAGCTTGGTCTTCTGTGGCAGGGCAAGCTGAAACTCGTCGATGACCGGATAAAAAATCGCATCGACTCCAAGCCCCTGCGCTTCTTCTAGGCTGTCTACCATCACTACGGATTCGAACATCGCCGGCAGAATAGCCGAGAATAGAGCGATATGAGAGTCACCACTCGCAATATTGTATTCTTCGTCGCCGATTTCGGAATATTCGATGTAATGAAAGTCGCGCAGGGCTTGGTCGAACACCACGGCCACGTTAACAGGAAGGGAAGCTACGTTTGGCGTAGGGTAGTTCCCTTCGATGACGACATTGCTCACGCCGCAGCCAGCCAGTAAAACTGCGAGGGCAGCGACACAAAGACTCTTTACACGTTTGTAAAAAGTGTTGGTCGAAGTTGTTTGTCCGCTAATGCTGTTCATCGCTCTTCTTAAGCACCCTGTTCTAAGCATCCTATTTCAATTTAGCGCAGCCTTGGCTATTCAGCGAGGCTTAGGTTCGTTACAACCGTAGCACTGACTCGACGCTTGCTGGCCCTTTTGCGAAATCCCTAATCTTCCTACCAGAACAGGACACGCGCGCTACTGAAAATCGTTCAGACCTACGAATGTACCACCATTTCGCTGCGTCATCTCGCGCATGAGCGTTGAGTACCGGTAGACACTCTGTCTGAAGCGCGCGGGGCCGGCGAAAATAGTTGGGAAGCCGATCCCGTGAATACGAACTAGGCGGTTGCCGTCGGCGTCTTCCACGTTAATACGATCAATGGTCCTCAGTACGTCTCTAATAGAGCCGCCAGGCTGAAAATCATCCCCCAGCACGTAAATGCTGATCTTTTTATCGGGGGCATAGAACGTATTAATCGCCCGCGTCACCCCCTCTACCGGGCTGGAATTACTGAAAGGATTCCAATTGCGAAGGGTCGACAGTATTTGTCTACGCCGCGAGGGGGTATCGGGGATCCATTGGCCGCGGAAGGAGTCGAACATATAGTCGCCCATGTCGTTCATGATCTGTATGCCCTTAACGTCGGGGTATACGTCTAAGGTGTCCTCGATAACGCCCAGCATCTTGCCCCAGCTTGGGTTGTTGAACATCGAGCCCGAGGTATCGATCACGAAAATAATGTACTCGCTGTCTACGGGCACGCCGCCGATCGCATTGTTCTCGGGCGCGCGACTATTCGCAGCAAGGCGCTGCATTTCTTCGGTGAGTGACTGCTGAGCTAACGAGAGTTTGCCTATCTCGTCGGTACTCTCCTGCGACAGCTGCTGCGATGACTGAAACTCACCCTGCACGTCGCTCAGATCCCGGCGCAGCCGCGCGACCCGCTCCTTTATAGAAGACAGCTGTTCTTGCCGCGCATTGAGGTCATTATTTACTACGCGAGTCTCTCCCCGTATCTCGAACAGCTGCTCCTGCAGCTCGGCGACGACGGCCGTAGGGTCGGACTCTGCGTTCTCGATGGGCGCCGGCAAAGAAGGCTTGGCTAGCATAAGGAGAATAATCATCGCGCCGAAACCGCAGGAAGCGACATCGAGGAACGATACCGTGAAGGATTCTGTCTCGCGGCTGCGCTTAAGCATTAGGGCCAGTCCTTCGACGGCGTAATGAAAGAGCCGCGGGTAAACTGAGCGAGCTGCCAGTAGGCGGCGGAGGCGCTAGGGTCGCCCTCAAGCGGCAGCAGCACGATGTTCACCGGTATGTTGTCAGGCAGCGTTTCTAGGGCGTCTTCGAAACGGTCGAGCCGGTCTTTGGGCGTGACCAGCCCCGTGCGCTTGCCCCGCGACCCCAGCGTCGGCAGGCCGTCGGTAATAAGGAAGATATTATCCGGCCGCGTTTGCATTCCCGCGACGGCGGCGAACACCTGCTCGAGATTAGTGCCTCGGTCGGGCACGACATCGTTTAGCGCCTCGACACCCGCGTTGAGCCCGTCGCGGTCTGCGACCTCTTGCCATTCGCCAAGCGCGTCGCTAACCAAACTCTCGGTGCTGTCGTTAAAGCGCCAGAGCTGATACTGGCTGCTAATGGGCAGCTGCGTGCTAACCCAGTCTACGGTCTTAATGACTCGCTGCCACTTAGGTGCCGCCCGCTTGCGCTCGTCGTTCATATTGCGGGTGCGAATAATATTGACCAGTGTTTCGTCG
The DNA here is from genome assembly GCA_038104835.1 of Gammaproteobacteria bacterium. GTDB lineage: Bacteria > Pseudomonadota > Gammaproteobacteria > Pseudomonadales > Pseudohongiellaceae > UBA9145. The sequence goes on from JAYOBL010000009.1 coordinate 21,318, forward strand.
AGCATGCTCGTTGAGCTGTCGACCAAAATAAGAATCCGCTGACCGCCAAGAAACAGTCCGGTCAGGTACTGACGATTGCCATCGCCAAGAAATTGCCGAACGCTGTTGCCCTCTTGGTCTAAGGCGCTTGCCTGCAGGCGCAGCAGTTCTTCCTCTAAGGCTTTGACGTCCGCGCGCAGTTTCTCGATGCTTTCAACGGTCGCAGTGCTGGAGTTTTCTAAGGCAGCCAGTTCTTCAAGAAAGGTATCTAGCTGCTCCTGAATCTCCCGCGCTAAGCCTTCAGCCGTCACAACTTCGAGGCTCACATCGGCAACGGTGTTGCGCAGCCGCACCAGATTCGCCTCGCCTTCGAGTACTTCCTCTTCGAGCAAGCTCAGCTCCGCAGACAAATCTGGATCTATCGTCACTGCCGCGACTGTGGTCGCATGATCGAGGATTAAGAAAAGTAAAATCACAGCCCCAAAGCCGCAGAACATTACGTCGAGAAACGCAAGGCTGAGCGGGCTCACACCGCGGCGCTGTGACTTACCCTTGGCCATCGCTACCTCGTTGCGATTCGGCGGCGTTTTTAGAAGAAAGCTCGATAGTGAGTTCGCTGGAGTCGGCGGCGCGAATCACTAACCGCTCGCCATCGCCGAGCTCGACTCGGACCGCGCCAGTACCGGCGCTGTTTAGCGGCTGACCACCGAGACGGAGCTGTTTAAGTAGCTGCTCGGCGTCACCGCCGTCGGCATGCAGTGTTGCGGTGGCAAAAGATTCCCGAGCTTTGGCACTCTCATTATCCGGCGCCACTGCAGGTCCTAACGTGTCTAGCGCTTCGACATTCAGCGCACGATGCAGGCTCAGGCCCTCACCGCTTGTTAGCTGGTCGCTGACCTTGTGCGCTACCGCAAGGCTTTGCTCTACAGCTACGATGCTGAGTGAGCCCAGCGAGCGCAGCGCATCGTGGAGGCCAGGCAGTGCAGCAAGAGTTGGACAGGCGATGAGTTCGGCTTCCGGTGCGCGCTGGCGCAGCGCAGCAAGCTGCTCAAGAAGCCGGCTGCGAATGGGCGCGAGCGCCGCGACCAAACTGTCGGACGTGAACTTGGCGGTGTAGGCGGTGCCGTCTGCATTAAGGTCTAGCTGCAGGGTCGAACCATTGGGCTGCGAGCTAAGCCACTGCGGCAGCGCGTTGTAGAGAAGCTGTTCGGTGGCGGCATCGTGCTGCGGATTAAAGCGGCACTGTTCTATAAAGAGATCGGTGCTCAAATGCATGAGCGCATCCAGGACCTGCGCGCTACCCGTAGACGCCACGGCCTGCGTTTCGACCACGCGCAGCTGACCGGCGTTGAGCTCTACCAAGGAGAATAGCGTTTGGTGTAGCTGCTGCTGCATCACTAAAGAGGTTTTCGCCACGGGCAGCGCTGCGGCCGTTAACAGCGCGGAGTCCACCAGGCCATTAACCTGCAACGGGGTTTGCTTGGCTATACCCACGAGGATTCCAAGCTGCTGCTGCGAAAAACTGCCGGGCACGCTAAGCACCGTGCTAGTCTGCTCGCCGCCGTTCTGCTGCACAAGAGCATTGAGGTGTCCGTGGGCGAGATCGGCAAGGTGGCGCCAGCGCGGATTAGGCAGCCGGCCTTTGGCAAGGGGCTCTAAGCTAAGGTCTTGCCAAAACCGGCTGTGACTTTGATTAGGATGCAGGCGCGACTGCGCCTGTGCCTCTGTACCAAAAACCAAATCTTTGTCGTCGGCAAGCACGAAGCCGGGGCTGACCACCTGCGGGCCCTCGGCATTGCCTAGCACCAGGGCGTGATCATTGAGTTCGAGAACCTGCAGTGACATGGTTTTTCTCTTTCCCTAATTCTTTGGCTTGGCGGCAGCGAATTGCTAGGCGCTAAGCTCGCTGGTCTGGGCACCTTGGGTGCCGGAACGCAGATGGCGGATCATGCGCTCGTCGCAGTAGTGCTGGGTATCAAGTACGAGCCGGTCCTGTACTAGCTGCAACTGATGGAGAACAAACATCAGAATAATGCTCACCACCAGCGCGACGAAGGTCGAGTTAAAGGCCACGCCCAGGCTTCCGGTTACGCCGACGATGTCGCCGTTCACCGCCTGATACGCCTGACCCAGTGCGGTGCCGATACCGCGCACAGTGCCGAGGAAGCCGATAGAAGGAATAGCCCAGGCGATGTAACGCACAATGGCGAGTTCGGTTTCCATGCGGTCGGCTTCGGATTCACACACGTCTTTTACCGTGGTCGACACGTCCTGAATGCTTTGCGTGCTTTGAAAGCGGTGCAGACCGGCGATCAGCGCGCGCGGCAAAAGCGACTTACGCTCGGCCTCTGCGAGCGCTTGCACTGGCCGCGCAAAATTGCGTGCGTCCTGCGGCAAGATACTCGTGCCTTCGGGAACCTGTAGGAGATTGCGGTCTAGCAGTTTTCTGTCGTTCAGGGTCTGACGAGCCTTTAAGCTGATAATCGCAGTCGCCCACAGGAAAAGAATGATGCAGGTTTCCTGCTCGAAGTCTTTTAGCACGACATACACTGACCGCTCGGGCGTATAGTCCTCGTCGGTCTGCTGAAGATACTCCTGCTGCTGTTCAACGATCTCGGCGTTCGGACGAATCACGGCGACATAGGCCATGTGTACGACGATAACCGCAACGATCAGCGCAGCGACTTGGAATAGTGCGCCGTTTAGAAAACCCTGTCTCATATTCTGTCCTTAATAGTACCTTTGATAGCGCCTTTGATAGTGCCCTTAAATGTGTCCCTGACTGTGGCCTAGCTTGTTGGATTCTACTTCTTCAAGCTGTTTTCTTTCTTCACTCACCAAATAATGAGCGCTGCTTTGGCGGCTGGTCAGAGCGCTTTAAATATCTACGGGAAACGCCACGCCTAAGTCTTGGGAGATCTCCTCGGTAGGTACGAAGCGCGCCTCGGATTCTTCTAGCTCTTCAGACTCCTCAGATTCCTCTGGCTCGTCTAACTCCTCTTGATCCTCACGATCCTCTCGCTCCAATTGGGCGGTGTTCTCTTGGGCCGCCTCGATAGCCGCTGCGCCGTTCTCCGCGGCTTGCTCGCTCGCGGCCGCACTGTCCTGCTGCGCGCGCGCAGTCTGCAGCACTAAGGCCGCGGTCAGAAACATCGTAAGCAGCAAAAATTTAGCATTGGCGGCCACCTTGCTCATCATTCGTCCTCCAAATAACGAGCGACGCGGAAGCCCACGTCGTCGCGCGCCTGCTCGCCGAAGTCGCGGAAACTCAGACGCAGCTCGGTGATTGCTCCGTGCGCCCAGCTCGAACCGCGAATCACGCGGAACTGCCCTGCCTCGGGACCCAGTGGGTCGCGCTCGACCGAAAGGCTGCCAGACGCACCGTAGAAATCATGAACCCATTCGGCCACGTTGCCGGCTAAGTCATAGAGGCCATGCTGATTGGGCGCGAAACTGCCAACCGAGGCCGTAAGCGGCGTGCGGTCGTCGTAGTCGAAAAGAATATCGCCCAGGAAGGCACGGGTGCTGACATCTGCCAGATTCGCCGCGCCTGGCGGCGGTGGCAGCTCGCCTTCCCAACTGTATTTACGCACGCCGTTCGGCGCTGTGTCATCCCGCCGCGCGGCCCAGGCCCACTCCGCCTCGGTCGGCAGGCGATAGCCATGGCTCTCCGGATTTACGCTCACAAACTGCAGCTCACCTTCTTCGTCTTCTGCGAGCTCATAGAAAGGCGGCAGATCCTCCTGCTCGCTGAGCCAATTGCAGAACGCGGCGGCCTGCTCCCAGCGAATGCGAACCACCGGCTGCTGCTCGTTGTTCAGGGTCATGCCGTTGCTCGTGCCGGAGCTGTGCTCGGAATCAAACAATCGAAACTGGGCGTTAGTGACTTCATTAAACGACATATAAAACGGGCGTTCTAATACGACATCGCGTATGGCCTCGTTCGGTCTTCTGCCCGCTTCACGGCGCGAGGCGCCCATGGTGAAGGCGTCAGGGTTAAGCAGGCTCATGCGCTGTCCCGCAGGATTAACGATGAGCGGCTCTATAGCCGCAATGCGAGCCTCCTCTAGGGACTGTAGCTCAACGCGCAGCACCTGCTCGAGCCCGGGTCGCGGCGTAAACTCGGCCTCGTAGGGAACGAAGCCAGGCTTACGAATCTCAACGCGCTGGCTTATCGCCATCAGTGCGAGGGTTTGATTGGCACTGCCGCGGTTTTGGCCGTCGATAAACAACTCGGCGCCATTCGGCGTGGTCTCGATGCTCACGTTGCTTAATACCGGCGTGAGCGTCACGCTCACCTGACTCTCGCCCTCGGGCTGAGTGACAAATCTCTGCTGTGCCGATTCATAGCCGTTCTTAAAAAATGTGATGTCGTGGAGCGTGTTGGGCGCAAGAGCGACCTCGAGCGGTGTTTGGCCTTTAAACTCGCCGCCGATAGTCACACTGGCGCCGGTGGGCGTCGATTGAATAAACGCTAGGCCGTCAGCGGGCTCAAGAGTAACGGGGGGTATGACACGATTCTCGCCGGCGCTTAACTCAACGCGCTCTTGCCATGCCTTAAAGCCGCTGAGCTTTAGCATGACCTCGCGCCTGCCCTGCAGAATTTCGGCGTTCAGCGGCGTGGTGCCTTGGCTCTCGCCGTCGACTAAAAGCTCGGCTCCAGCTGGCACGGTTGTAAAGCTCACCGTGGCCCAGGCTGGGTTTAGGCGGCTCGAAAATTCCTGGCGCTGGCGCCGGCCTTCGATTTCTATTGTTTGGCTCGCATCGAGATAGCGCTCTGCCGACAGCGTGAGCGTATGGGTGCCGGGTTCAACGTCCAGATCTGCAAGCGGTGTTGTGCCAACGTCAACGCCGTCTATGAGCACTCGTGCGCCGTCAATCGGTGCGCTTGTGATAGTAACAATGCCCGGCAGCTTCGCCAGCGTATAGCTGTGGGTCTGGGCGGCGGCGTCATCAATATTCAAAGCTTGAACGAGATCGTGGAAGCCTTCGTTACTCAGCGTGATCTCATAGTCGCCGCTGCGCATCAGACGACGCTGGCCAAGCTGTAGCGCGAAACCGCCCTCTATTTGCACCTCCGCAGTAATGGGCTCTACGTCGATAAGCACCGAGCGCGCGGTGAGCACGAACCACGCGCTTATTACGGCTGCGGTTCCAAAGACTGCGATAACGCCGTGCAGCCAATGGAATCGGTAGTGAAAGCGGCGGGTATCAGCACTCGCCGGCTCGAAATCTATCGCCTCAATGGCGATCGCTTCATTGTCTTCTGGGCGCTGCGTATCGGTCATGGCGTTAGCGTCCTAGAGCCGCGCTGATGGGTTCGTCGCAGCGCACGATAACCACTGCCGGAGTGAGCCCGAAGCCTACGGTAAATTCTTCGCGCACCTCGCGGAAACCTTCTCGGCGACCGACCGCCGCGTAGCGTCCGGGTTTAAGATCCACGCGGGTGGCTTCGAATGTGCCTAGCTCGCCAATGCGTAATAGGTTCACGTCGGTCAGACCGTCGGAGATGAAGCGAATAGATACGGGAATCTGTGAAGACTCGAGCAAGCCCTGCAGCGTGTCGAGCTGAGAGACCAAGCGCGGACCGGGCTCTTCGATTGCGCGGCCGGTAAAATACACATCGCGGGTTTCTTCGAACACCGCCGGTTCTGCGAAGCGTTCTGGTGCATCCAACGCCGCAATGAGAAGCGCGTCGAGCTGCGCGCGCTTTCCCGCATAATCTAACGCGGCGTTTACCGCCGGCAGGTTGGGATCAAGCGCGACAATCGCCTCGTACTCCGAAACCGCGCTGTCCCACTGCTCGTTTCGCTCTGCCGCCTGCGCCGCGGTAAGCAGTGCGTTGATTTCTGCGTTGATTAGCTCGGTTGTGGTCTGATCTATTGCCGCGAGAGCTTCATCGGTTTTTATGCCCAACGCCGCAGCGGCCTCGAAACGCTCTATCGCCGCGTCAGGCGCGCCCGCTTGTAGCCGTTCATAGCCCTGGGACATCGCGGCGGCGAAGCGCTGCTCTAAAAGGCGCGCCCGGGCCTGAGTGAGCAGCGAGTCGGCTTCGTCGCTGTAGGGGTCTAAAGCAACCGCACGTTCCAGTAATTCAACTTGCTCGCCGGCCTCGCGGGTACGCGCTGCTTGCTCGATGAGCTCGTTTAACTCATCCAGAACCTCCGCTCGGCCAAGACCAATTTCGGCTCGGCTAGGGGACGGCACCGGCACCATTGCCTCTTCGTCTATGAGTGCCACTTCTATTGCTGCGGCGAGTTCAAAAGCGGCGAAGGCGCTATCACTGTCGCGAGCGGTGAGTGCTTGCTCGCCAGCTATGAGCTTTTGTTCCAGCACTGCGGGTAAGCTAGATTCGATGGCCGTGAGCGCAGCGAGGCCTTGCTGGTAGGATTCCTGGGCAGGCACAAATTCCTGTGTGCGATAGAACTCATCACCGCGAGTCGCTGCGGCCACTGCCGCGCTATAGTCAGTTTCGGCCCAGTCTGCTGCATCGAGCGCATCGAGCGCGCTCTGTTTCTCCAATAGTTCAGCGAGGACGTCTTGAGCCGCCTTGCGATCGCGCGATCGCTGGGCTTCGAGGAAAGGCGACACGCCTGTGTCGGTTGTTGCGGCGCGGCTTGTTTCTGGGGTAGTGGCTGAGAGCGTGTCGACGCGGCGCTCGAGCGGCAGCTCATAGTCTTCCACGATGCCAGGCAGCACGAATACGACAAACAGCGCGACTAAGACGAGTGCGCCCATGCCCGCCCACACCCACCAAGGCTGGCCCTTTTGCGTTTGATCTAGCGGCGCAAAATCTGCGGCCGTCACTGTTTGAGGCGCTGCGGAGTCCGCAGCCTCGAGCTCGCTGCTCGGTGTGTCATTTTCTGGCATTGCTTTTGTTTGTCTCATCAAGCGCGGCGGCGCGTAGCCGCAGTGCACCAAAGCCCGAGGGCGAAACGCAGACTAGAGCTGACCGGTCTCTGCCGCATAGATGTCGGCAAGTATCTCACGCCACTGTGAATACTGCTCTTCCACAGTACCAGTGAGGGTGATTGTACGATCTTCAAGATCAATGACCCGCGGTGCCACCTCACGCTCTAGCGACTCGCCAAGTTCTTGCAGCGACTCCAACTGCATCTGCGCCTCGGCGCGCTTGTCGAAACCGCTTTTGATCACGTAGGCACCCGCTCCCACACTCGCAGCGCCACCGGTTTGAGTGACGAAATCGGTTCCGTTGGCCGCTGCAGCGATTCCCCCCAACACCACCGCTGTACCCGCAATGAAGCGGCGGCGCGCAGAGCCCTGCAACTCGCGCAGCGTCACCGTTGCGTCATAGCTCTGCTCGCGCCACGAATCATAGGGCACCCGCATTTCCCGCGCGTAGCCGGCGTAGTAGTCCTGTACTGTGTCGATAAACATAAAGTCGCGCTCGCGAATATTGCGCACGCGGGCAAGTAGTGGATCGTTGGCCGCGGGCAGCGCGGTAATTTCAATCTCTCCGTTGCGGTTTTCAGTAAGAAAGCCCTCAAAAGCATCTGGCGCAAAACTGCGCGCAAACTGCAGCTCTGACACCGTGCGGATTTCGGTGATTTCCGCCGCGTCGACCGAGCGCTGCAGATAGGCGAGGAGGTCATTTGCAATACGGTTATAAACCACCTGAAATGGATCGTTCTTCTGCCGCTCGGCTGGCTCGTAGCTAAAACGGCTCACGACCTCGTCGTACTCTTTGCTGTACCAAGCGCGCCCCAAAGAGTCAGATACGTCGATGCGCAAAGCCATCGACTCGCCGTCGGAATGTAGCACCGTGCCGTTGATCGCAACATCGATCGGGCTGCTGTCGTTGGGCAGCACACGCACGATGCCCCAGTTGCCCGAGCGCTGCAGCGTGTCGGCTAGCAAGTAGGGCACGTAGCGAGACTCGGCAACGCGAATCTGCGCGTTGGTAGTTTCTTCTTCGCGCCGGCTGAGTCCGTCCAGCCCCGGATCGAAAATTGCGATGCCAACGTCGAGCAGCAGCGCCTCGGGGACCGCTTCGCCGCGCACAATAGGCGTGTAGCTTGTGGACTTCACCGTGTGGGTTGCGCAGGCGGTAAGCAGAAGCATCACCACAGCGATCAGGCCAGCGCGCGCCCTGACAGACGCGCGGCTGCCGCCGAAGGCCATTTCAGCCCTGCGCTGTTCGATAGGCGGGTTAACTGCTTGCTGAATCACTGTCGCACTCCTCTCTATGGTTTACGGTCTATGGTCTGCTTTGTTCGTCAAAGGCCTAGTTATCACTAAGACCCGTATAGTTACGATATTCGTCCCACAGCGCTTCGCGCAGTTCGGGATCGGGCTCGCTCATGGCCGCTTCGCGCAGCTGGCGTGCAACCACGTCGTCGTCGCGGCCGCTAGGAATATCCTCCGGTGGCGGGAACGTCTCGGTTGGAGTCTGGCCGCCCGGCATAGGCGGCGCCTGCGTAGCAACCTGCGGACCGACTCCGCCGCCGTTGAGTATTTGTGGCCCAGCGGCCGCACTGCCGCCGGCTCCCGCCTCTTCGCCGGGCTGGGCTCCCGCGCCACCGGCATTGGTTTCCGCCTGCGCGCGCTCGCGCTCACCTAGGATAAAGCCGTCGAAGGCCTCGTAGCCGCGCCGCAGCTGCTCGTCTAACACCGCAGCCCGCTCGGTAGTGGTCATCGCCTCGGTGCCGCGACCCGCACCGGCGCTACCCGCGACCGCTCCGTCACCCGCAGCCGAACCGGCTTCACGCCCTGATCTACCACTTAATACGCCATCGGGCAGAGTATCGAGACTGTAATCTCCACTTGGTGAGCCCAAAACCGATCCTGAAGACCCGCTAGCTCCACTTTGCTGGCCGCCAGGCTGTCCGGAAGCGCCTGTGCCGAGATCACGCCCGCCTTGGTCACCCTGCCCGGCTGAGGAGCTACCTGCTTGCTCACCGTTCTCGCCGTTTGGCCCAGTGTCTGCTGGGCTCTGGCTGCGGCCGGGCAGGCTCGCGCTAACACCCGGCATAGCACCTGCGGCGGATTGACTGCCCGACTGGCCGGCGCTACTGCCAATAGTCGCCGAGTCGCTGCCTGCATTTGAAGCCTGCGAGCCGGCCGAGCCGCTAGGCATGCCATTTGCAGCCGTCTGGCTCGAGCCCTGAGAGCTTTGAGAACTCTGAGACGACGAGCTCGCCGAAGAAGGTGATGAAGAGGATGAAGGCTGCGAGGCAGATCGCGATGATGACTGCGAGCTCGACTGGGAAGACGATTGCGAAGAAGACTGAGACCGAGACGAAGGCGATGAAGGCGACGGCATAGACGGCGAACTCGACGCGCTGCTCGGCGACGAAGGCGATGGCATGGAAGGCGCACTGCTCGAGCTTGAGCTCTGGGAAGAAGACTGACAGGCGACAAGAGCCACCGCTGCCACGCCTAGCACTAAGCTGCGGGCCGCGGAGATCCACTGTTTGCTTCTCTTTTGCTGCACCGTCTGCCTGACTGTCTGCAGTGATGTCTGCTCTAAATGCACTCTCTGTTCTCGCTGTTCTCGGACCATAGTGCTTTCCTTAGTCTCTTTCTCCCCACGCAAGGGTCATTCTACGCGCAGAGCTCAATGATCTGTCTGTGCCTCGCGCCGCGACTCGCGAGTAATTCTGTTTATCACCCGCCGCGCCTTTAAACTGACACCGCCAAGCTGAAGCTGCGCTTAATACCAGTAGCGGTAACGCAGCACGTTATCTTCCGAGCGCTGGGGCACTCCGCCCTTGATTATGGGCCTAAAGGTAGAGTCTCTCACCATTCGCCGTAGCTTGCGCAGCTGAATCTCATTCTCTTCTGTTTCCTGGGTAATCATTCTTACGTTGCGGACGCTGCCCCCGCGGCTGACGTCGAACATCACATCGGCGTAGTCGAAACGCAGCGTCTGAGCCGGAGCTTCATCCCCGCTGTCTAACCACTGAGCGTCAATCTGTGCGTCGGTGGCGAATGTGGGCATGCGCACAATTCGTCCGAACGCCGCTTCGAGCAGTGCGTCGCCGTTGTCCTGGTTCGCGAGTAAGCGCCACGCATTCATGTACTGCTCCTCGGCTTCATCGCCACGGCCAAAGAGCAGATACCAATCTGCCAAATTGGCGAAGGCCTCGGCTATCGCTAGGGCGTCATCACGGCGTTCAATCTCATGCTGAAGGATTTGAATGAGCGCCTGGGCACCACTCGTAAAACCCTGAATGCCGATGGCCCGAGGCTGCGCCAACCGATCGCGCAGTAGTGTCTGCGTGTTGCGTGTTTGTGGGTCATTTAGCGCGGCCTGAAGGTCTGGATTACGCGCCATGAGATAGGAGGAGTTGGCGATGCCGCGCATATACGATACAAGCCGCTCGTCTTTGGTGCCAAAATTTATCTGCAGAACGCGCGCCGCGGCGCTGTAGTACTGCATGGCATTGCTGAGACGCAGCGCCAGTGGCTCGCCGTGACCCATGGAAAAAGCGCGCAAATTCCACTGGGCAATGCTGTCTAGTGTCGGCAGCAGTCTTGGATCGTTGTCGCCATAGACGCGCTTTTGGACGTAGAAGAGATAGTCGAAAGTGGCATCGGCCTCTGCCCAGCGCTGAGCAGCCAGCAGACTCGCCAGCTTGTTTTCAATCGCCTGCACTTGGCCTATCGAGTGCAGCCCCGAATTGATTCGGGAAATATGTACCGATCGGTCGAATAGGCGAACCGCCTCGTCGTGCTCTTCTTGCTGCTGAAATAGGAGCCCTAGCGCGTTAAGTTCCTCGGCCAGCGCGGCATTGTAAGCGCCGCCCCCCACTTCGAGCTCGGCAATCGCGGCTGTGTACGCATCGATTGAACGTTGGCGCGCAAGCGCGTCCTGCGCGCTATCCTCGGGCATGGTTTGCTCGGAAGACTCCGAGGCTCGTTGACTAGGCTGACTAGGACTAGATAGACGCGTGTACTTCTGCCCGCCGCGTATCAAAGGCGATTTGCCTTGTAATGCGGCAAACGGCTCCCCCCTTACTTCGCGCGGGCGCAGGACCGCCCTCGGGTTCGGTCTGCTAGCGCGCTGCAGCGTGGGCAAAACCCCAGCGGGTAGTTGATGAAAGAACGGCGAGGGGGACACCAGCGTGACCGGCTCATCCACGAAGATCAGATCCGCCAACGCGCGCGGGGTCGGTTCAGAGGCAAGCTCAGAGACAGGTTCAAGAGACCCATCAGGATCTGGGTCAAGCGCGGGTTCGAGAGTTGAGTCGGACGTTGATTCGGTGACCGGAACAGAAAAAGCCCCTGTGGATTCGGAGGACGCATTCTGCGCGCCCTGCCGAGACTCGCCAAGCTGAGCGGTGCCGGATTGCTTCAGCTGTGCGTCGTCCGCCTCGCTACCGCTTGGCACCTGAGCGAAGCTGCTGGCACTGAAAAGACTGAGTAGGACCAGAGAGAACAGAGAATTGGGAAGAAGGGTAAACGGTCGTCGGGTGGTTTCTTGAAGCGCTGCTCCGTTGGCCAACAAACGCTTGCAGACAACCGGCGCGTCCAATGATTGGAGCGACTGTCGGGATGCACGGCTTCGCCTAGTTAGCAGGCTGAGCCGCTGATCGTTGCTGCGCCTCTCGATTAAGCTACGCATAAAATTCGCGTTCACTTCCCTCTGTGCTATTCGCTTTGCCGCTTTGGGTCCGCGCCTTGCCCGCCCCTGACCACTCTCGACCACACTTGACGCGCAGGTTCTTAGCCTCACCGGTGACCCTACTGTGACCACGCTACGCCAGTGTGATCCCAGTGCGCTGTTAGTGCGCTGTGGTGAGCGCCGAACCAAGCCTCAAAGCTAGCAACTTGAAACTTACTGACCAAACTGCCAGGGGTCGATAGCTATAACGATCACGACCTCGCGCGAGATCAGCGGTTACCAAGCAACCGGGCTGGGCAGCTGTTACTCGCGGGCAAGCGATTATTCTTTACCCCTTTTATAACACCGCCGTGTGGGCGTTGACAGGGGCAAGCTAGCGGATTCTCACTAGATCAAGATTACCGATCGCATCACTTTGAACCTGCCAGCCGTCAGCGATGTAGGTAGTCGCGGCGGGCTCGGTAACGACAAGCGGGCCTGCGTGGCAAACGGTGCCGAGTTGTCCGCGCTCGATACTCGGTACTGCTCCTTTATGGTGCTCTTCGGCGGAATCTGCGGTCCCTGCTTTGGGATAGCTAGGCTGCTCGCCTGTTGCCGCCACTTTGACCCGCAGATTAACGATTTCAAGCTCGGTGTCATGTACATAGCCAAAGCGCCGCTTGTGCTGCGCGACAAATTCTTGGCTCGCCTGTTCACGGCTGCGCCACGGCACATTGAGGGTATAGGACTGGCCGGTGTAGCGCAGATCCACGCTAGGCTGCGCCTCGCAGGCCTGCGCCTGTCCCTCGGCGTGTAGCTCGGCCCTGCCCTGATCAGCAAGCGCAGCGAGCCCCTGCTCGATATCCGCATCGCTCAGCTGCGCGAGCGGCGCGGTCACGGTACGCGAAAGCTGACGCCCCGGCCGCGCCAAAATCATTCCCAAAGCAGACAGCACGCCGCCGTTGGCAGGCACCAGCGCCCGGGTCATGTTCATCGCCTCGGCGAGCGCACACACGTGGAGACCACCCGCTCCACCAAAGCTCGTGAGTCTAAACTGCGCGGGATCGAAGCCGCGATTCACCGAAATTAGTCGAATTGCCGCGGCAATCTCCTCGTTCGCAACGGCGAGCACGCCTTCGGCTGCGGTTTTAATATCTACGCCCATGGCCTGTGCTAGCGTCTCCATTGCGCGCGTCGCCGCGGCAACATCGAGACGCAGATTGCCTGCTAGAGACGCATTGGCATCGATGCGTCCCAGCACCACATGAGCGTCGGTGACGGTCACCTCGGTGCCGCCTTGGCCGTAACAAACGGGCCCCGGCATAGCGCCCGCCGAACGCGGACCCACCTGCAGCATGCCGCCGGAATCGAGGTAGGCGATGGAGCCGCCACCGGCGCCGATCGTGTGCATGTCGACCATCGGCACGCCAACGGGGAGCCCGGCAATCGTGCCCTCGTTGGTGGTTGCCGGCGCGCCGTCTAGCAGCGCAACGTCGGTCGAGGTGCCGCCCATGTCGAAGCTAATAAAGCGCTGCACACCCAGTTCGGCGCCTAGTCTGTGCAGAGCAGTGAGCCCGCCAGCGGGGCCCGAGAGCAGCAGTTTTACCGCGGCAAGTGAAGCCTCGCGCGCGGCTATGGTCTCGCCACTGGACTGCATAATTTGCAAAGGCGTTGTGCCCAGCGCCTGGGACAGCGCGGAGAGATAGCGATACACCACCGGCCCAAGTGATGCGTTAAGCCACGTGGCAACGCCACGTTCGTATTCTTTATATTCCGGCAGCACCTCGGACGAACGGCTCACAAAACAGTCGGGCAATGCTTTTCGCAGCGCAGACTGCAGACGCTCTTCAGTAGCGGGCGCGAGAAAAGAAAACAGCAGGTTTATCGCCACGGCATCGGGCTGCAGCGCTGCGATCTTCGCCACCGCCTCGGCAATTGCGGCATCGCTCAGCTCCTCGATCTCGTTCCCTTCAGCATCGATTCGGCCCGGCACTTCAATACACAGCTCCCGCGGCACTTTCGTGCGCACGGGTGGCTGTTCCAGCGCGTAGAGCTTGGGCCGGGTTTGGCGACCGATCTCGAGCAGGTCGGCGAAACCGCGATTGGTCACGAAAACCGTGCGCGCGCCCTTACCCTCGAGTGCAGCGTTAGTCGCAACGGTACTGCCGTGAACGATGCTCAGCTCGCCGTTAGCGAGCGCTTGCTGCAAGCCCATCTCTTCGATGCCACGCAGTATGGCCCGCTCTGGCGCATCGGGAGTCGACAGGGTTTTGTGAACCTGCGCGGGCCTGCCGCTTGCGGGCGAGTGAAGCGCAACGAAGTCAGTGAAGGTGCCGCCGGCATCGATACCCAAAAGGATTTTCGCGGCGCTAGGCTGTGGTGTGGCGAGTTGGCTTGTCATAAGGCGAGGATAACCGTTTTTTTTCGACTATACTTCCACCATGCCTGAGTTACCCGAAGTAGAAACTACCCGCCGCGGTATTGAGCCGCACATCAGTGGCAAGAAAATCAGCGAACTTATTGTGCGCGAGCGCAGACTGCGCTGGCCCATTCCTGCGTCATTGGAAAGCCAGCTTGCGGGACAGGAAATCTTGGGCGTTGAACGCCGAGGTAAGTATTTACTGCTGCGCATTGCTAAAGGCAGCCTCATCGTTCATCTCGGCATGAGCGGCAGCCTGCGGGTTATCGCAGCGGGCAGCGACGATGCGCTCAAGACACACGACCACTTCGATCTGGTGATGGCCGACAGCACGCGCCTGCGCTATCACGACCCACGTCGTTTCGGCTGCGCGCTGTGGCAGGCGCACCCCGTTAGCGAGCACCCACTGCTAGCTGCGCTTGGCCCTGAACCGCTTGCCGAAGATTTTAACGCCGAGCACTTGTTTGCGCGCAGTCGCGGCCGCAAGGCACCGATTAAAACCTTCGTCATGGACAGCAAAGTGGTGGTGGGCGTGGGCAATATCTACGCCAACGAGGCGCTGTTTTTTGCTGGCATTCATCCCAAGCGCGCCGCAGGCAAGCTGTCGCTCGCGCGCTGCGAAGTATTAGTTGCCTGTATTAAGCGCGTGCTCGCGCAGGCGATCGAGGTGGGCGGCACCACGCTGCGCGACTTTGTTGGCGGCGATGGCCAGCCGGGGTATTTCGCTCAGTCACTGCAGGTTTACGGACGAGGCGGGGAGCCCTGCCGCAGCTGTGCGAAACCGTTGAAGGAGATTCGCCTGGGTCAGCGTAGCACCGTTTACTGCACGCAGTGCCAGCGTTAGCTTGACCCCAGATCGAGATTTCAGGTCTAGACCTTAGAGTAAGACTTCATCGCCTCGACTACCGCGGGGTGTGCGAACTTCGAAATGTCGCCGCCGTAGGAAGAGATCTCACGCACCAACGTAGACGAGATGTAGGACAAGTGCTCGGCAGGAGCCAAGAACACCGTTTCGATGCTGGGCTCTAGCACGCGGTTCATGCCCACAAGCTGGAATTCGTATTCGAAATCCGCCACCGTGCGCAGCCCCCGCAGAATAATCTTAGCGTCGACTTCCTGCACAAACTGAATCAGAAGATTCTCGAACGGCCGCACCTCAACGTTCGGCAGATGCCCGAGTACCTCTTGCGCCAATTCCACGCGCTGCTCGGTTGGCATGCCTCCGGCCTTCTGCCGATTAGATCCCACCACGCCAACAATAATATGGTCGAACAGGCGCGATGCGCGTTCTACGAGATCGGTGTGGCCATTGGTGATCGGATTAAAGGTTCCGGGGTAGACGGCGGTTTTCATAGGAGGCTCTCTTGGGACGCGCTTCTTATTATGCAGGCTAGTGCTTTATTAACGAGTGTGGGCAGCGGGCAAAAGTGCGGCGCTGCGGGCGCGCTGTTGGGTGAGTTTGGCGCATCATAGCGAATCACCTTGCCGCTCACAATCGTGTTAACTGCCTACTTTTTCGCCGCATTGCAGCAGCGTGGAGTAGACCGCCCCCGCGCGCTTGCTGCGGTGTTCGCGCCAGTGTGCCGGCAGCTGCGTGTGGTCTAGCGGTGCGGCGGATTCGATATAGACCCAGGCATTAGGAGCTAAGACAGCGCTACTGGCTAACGCTGCGGCCGCACGGTAATGCCAGTTCTCGGCGAAGGGCGGATCGATAAATACGATATCAAAACCTGCATCGCCACGAGCACCCGCGTTCTCAAGCCAAGTAAAGGCATCGCCAGCGACCACCTCAACCTGCTTAGCCTGCAGGGCTTCACGGTTGGCGTGCAGGCTCGCTGCGGCCTCTTTGCGAAGCTCGAGCATAAGCACCTGACTCGCACCGCGGGAGGCCGCCTCGAAGCCCAGCGCGCCGCTGCCGGCGAACAGATCCAGCACACGCGCTGCCGGCACCTGCGCCTGCAGCCAGTTAAATAAGGTCTCCCGCACGCGGTCGGCGGTCGGTCTGAGGCCGTTGGCATCGGGAAAGCTCAGCTTGCGGCTGCGCCACTCGCCGCCGATTAAGCGCACGCTACCTGCAGCTGTGTTACCAGTTTTAGTCATGACGCGTAGTGTAGCGGGGGGCGCTTATAAGAGCCACGGCGGCGATTGGCCTGAGATCTGTGGCGTTAGGGGAGCTCAGCTCAGGACTGCGCCACTCGCCGTTCACTTGTTAAGCGCACGCAGCCTGCGACAGTGTTTCTGGCTTGAGTCGTGCCGCGGGGTACAGGCGGTCGACGAACTGCGCGCTGCCTGAGGTCGCAGGAAAAGTGGTAGCATAGCGACCGCTTCGAGCGGCGAAAAAACGAGGCGCTAACAAGTGCCTCGGTGATCATTAATAAGGACAAGCAATGTTTGGCTTTGGCAAGAAAAAACAGGCGGCGAGTGAAAACTCCAAGGGCGCGGAGGGGGCTGTTGAAGAGGGGGCTATTGAGGAGTCGGCTATTGAGGCAACCTCGAATCAAGACAGCCCTAGCGAAGAAACTCCCAAGGGCTTCTTTGGCCGCCTACGTGACGGTCTCAGCCGCACGCGGAGCAAACTCAGCGACGGCATCGGCGCGGTCGTGCTGGGTCGCAAGGAAGTCGACGCGGCGCTGCTCGAAGATGTTGAAACTCAGCTGCTCTCTGCAGACGTGGGGCTAGAGGCTACCGACGCGATCATCGAAGGGCTGCGCAATAAGCTCGGGCGCAAGCAGCTTAAAGACAGCGGCGAATTTATGCGGGCGCTGGGCGACGAACTGCGAGCCATTCTCGCGCCCTGCGACGTGCCACTGGTCATCGACACGACCAGCAAGCCTTTTGTGATTTTGATGGTTGGCGTGAATGGAGTCGGCAAAACCACGACCATCGGCAAACTCGCCAAACGCTATCAGGGCCAAGGCCATAGCGTCATGCTCGCCGCCGGCGACACCTTCCGCGCCGCCGCCGTGGAACAGCTGCAGGTGTGGGGCGAGCGCAATGCAGTACCGGTTGTGGCCCAGGCCACCGGCGCCGACAGCGCCTCGGTGATCTTCGATGCCTACCAAAGCGCCAAGGCCCGAGGCGTCGATATCTTAATAGCCGACACCGCCGGCCGCCTGCACACTAAAGACAATCTGATGACCGAGCTCGAGAAGATCGTGCGAGTACTGAAAAAACAGGAAGAACGCCTACCAGACGAGGTGCTTCTCGTACTCGATTCCACCACCGGGCAAAATGCGCTGAGTCAGGCCGACAGCTTTCACGAGTCGACCCAGCTCACCGGGCTTGCGCTCACCAAATTAGATGGCAGCGCCAAAGGCGGTGTCGCGTTTGCGCTGGCCAAGCGCCTTGGCATCCCGCTGCGTTTCATTGGCGTTGGCGAGCAGATAGACGACCTGCGGGAATTCAACGCCGCGGACTTCGTCGCTGCGCTGCTCGGCGACCAAGAACAGGAAGCTCCTAAGACGACGGCGGAGTAATGAATGATCACTCTCGATCGAGTTGGCAAGCGCTATACCGGAGGTCAGCAGGCACTCGCTAACCTTAGCTTCTCACTCGAGCGCGGTGAGTTTGCTTTTATCACCGGCCACTCCGGCGCAGGTAAGAGCACTCTGTTGAAACTCATCTTAGGCATCGAAAGGCCTAGCGGCGGACGCTTAATAGTCAACGGCGCCGACCTCGGCGCGATGACCGCGAAGGACCTGCCCGCTCACCGCCGACAGATCGGCACAGTGTTTCAAGACCACCAGCTACTGAACGACCGCAGCGTCTTCGACAACGTCGCGCTGCCGCTGGAAATCTCAGGCTTTGATCGCCGCGACAGTCAGCGGCGCGTGCGCGCGGCTCTCGACACGGTCGGACTGCTGAGCAAAGAAAAACTTAATCCCGCCGCACTGTCAGGGGGTGAGCAGCAGCGAGTGGGTATCGCCCGTGCCGTGGTCAACACGCCCAAACTAATTCTTGCCGACGAGCCTACCGGCAACCTTGATCCCGCGCTGTCAGCCGAGATTATGGAGGTATTCGCAAGATTCATGAGTGTGGGCGTCACCCTGCTGGTTGCCAGCCACGACACCGCATTAATCCAGAGTTTGGGCTACCGGACGCTGACTTTGGAGCAGGGCAAACTCAAACAGGATTCTGCGGAGACCGCGCTGTGAACAGAGCCAACGTGAGCAGCGGCCCACGCAAAATATCGCGTCTAGCCGAGCACCGCCGCGATCTGCTGCGGGCAGGCCAAGCGCTTGTCGCCACACGGGCGACTACTGCAATCACCGTCCTAATTATTGGCATTGCCCTGCTCCTGCCGAGCCTACTGCTTAGCCTTGAAAGCGCGCTGTCTGCGGGCCTCGCGCGCCTTGAGGCTGAGACCTCGGTAAACGTCTTTCTCGAACAAAAAGCGAGTCAATCTGAGGCCTCTGAATTAAGTAAGCGCATACTTACGCTGCCGCTAGCGGCGGAAGTAAAGACGCTTTCACCAGACGCCGCACTGGCCGATTTAGCACTGGCCATTGGCCTTGATGACTCTCTAGCCGGACTGGAAGCTAACCCCCTGCCCTATACGTTAATAGTCACGATTGAGGCCGGCGAGCAAGCCCCAAGCGCAGCAGCCCGATCCCTTGCTCAGGAGATTTCAGCGCTAGCAGGCGTGGAGAGCGTGAGTGTGGAAGGCGATTGGCTGCGACGGCTCGAGGCGCTGTCTGGGCTACTCAATCGGGGTGGGCAGCTACTTATGCTGCTGGTTAGCGTGGGCTTACTCGCGGTGATTGGCGCAAGTGTCCAGCAGGCCGTGCTCGCGCGCATCGACGAGATTCGGGTTAGCCAGCTGATCGGCGCAGAGCCGGCGTATCTTGCCCGGCCATTCCTGTATACCGGCCTGTTCCTGGGCGCCGGCGGCGGAGTGCTGGCTTGGCTGCTCGCGAGCCTCATGGTTTGGCTGCTCAACCGCGAAGTGGCGCAGCTGCTAATGCTTTATGGCACAGCCAGCGAGGCCTCAGCACCGCTTAGGGTTGTTGGACAGCAATTTTTGGTCGGCGCGGGTGCGCTCCTTGGCTGGATAGCGGCGCAGCTCGCCACACGACGGGCGATTGCCGAGGCTCGGCAGATCGGCGCCTGAGTGACTCGGCTGGGGCTTTACGAGGCTCCATGTAGGTCCCGAGAAGCCTGCGGGGAACGTAAAGAGAGAAGCTAGAACGTGGCCTAGAGTTCGCTCGCAAAGCGTTCGGAGCCCGTTGATGTGGCTGAAAGGAGCTTGAGAGGTGCTTGAGAGGTGTTTGAGAAAGATTGATTAAACGCCGACAAAAGGCCTGAGAGACCCCGCTAGCCCCCTCGAAAAGCCTGTTCGAGGCCAGCTTTAGAGTAAGAAATGCCCCGCAGGCCCTTGAAATCCGCAATTCGAACCCAATTTGATCAGTATCAGGCGTCTTCGCCCTGCTTCGACTAAACTAGTGTTGTAGGGGAAAGAGGCTAGAGTGCCCAGTGAGCAAACACCGTAGAGGATGCTTGCCACGCCGCAAAGTGCTAAACTACGCGGCCGAATCGGGAAAAGTAGGGACGCGGTGCGCGAATAGTAACTGCCACTTTAATCAAGTTGGCTCAAGTTAAAGCGGCCGGAAAACTGCTGACAGCGCCCCACCAACAGCGAATCGATAACGGTAATCGCTCTTGGGGGATGCAACGTAGGTTTTGGAGTTCATCGGGTTCTATTGGGCAACAAGCCCGATCGGATAGAGAGAGTCTAATACACCAACACTCGACACCAACACTCGACACCAACACTCGACACCAACACCTGACACCAACACCTGACACCAACACCTGACACCAACAACGTGGGCTGAGATTCAGACACAAAGGATGGTAACAATGACTGCCTTATTAGCTAATGACCTAAGCGCAGAGACAAACACTCGCGGTACAAGCCTTCAGGCTTTCGACCCCTCGTTCGGCCCCAACACGCCGGGCAGAGACCTTTCCGCTTACATGAACTCGGTGAATAGCATCGCTATTTTGTCACCTGAGCATGAGCTGGAACTCGCTAAACAGTATTACTATGAAGACAACGTCGACGCCGCGCGCCAACTCGTGCTCGCGCACCTGCGCTTCGTTGTTCACCTCGCAAAATCCTACTCCGGCTACGGCCTGTCACAGGCGGACCTCATCCAAGAGGGCAACGTAGGCCTAATGAAAGCGGTCAAGCGCTACAACCCCGAAGTCGGCGTGCGCCTGGTCTCTTTTGCCGTGCACTGGATCAAAGCCGAGATGCACGAATTCATTCTGCGCAACTGGCGCATAGTTAAGATTGCGACAACCAAAGCCCAGCGCAAGCTGTTCTTCAACCTGCGCAGCTCCAAGAAGCGCCTCGGCTGGCTAAGCAGCGCCGAAGCCGACGCGGTGGCCGAAGACCTTGGCGTTGATGTCAAAGTGGTCCAGCAGATGGAAGGCCGCATGGCGTCTTACGACATGGCCTTCGACGCTGACAACGACAGCGACGACGAAGCCGCGTACAAAGCACCGGCTTACTTCCTTGAAGATCAGAGCTCAGACATAGCCGCTCAGATTGAAGCGGAAGAGTGGGAAGAGACTACCAACAACAGCCTCTACCTTGCGATGGAAGGCCTAGACGAGCGCAGCAAAGACATTCTCGCAAGCCGCTGGCTGGGTGATGAGAAAGCGACACTGCACGAGTTAGCCGACAAATACGGCGTGTCTGCCGAGAGAATTCGCCAGCTCGAAAAAAACGCGATGAATAAGATTAAGGCGAAGATGGCTGCGTAGAGCCGGCGGCAATGCAGCCCGAATCTTGCTAATAACGTAACAAACAATTGAAAAAGCCGCGCATATTCGCGGCTTTTTTGTGCTCAATATTCATGTTGGTTCCCGCTGATGCATACCCCGAGTTAATCGCAGTGGCGACGAGACTTTCGATGTTGGACGCGCCTGAGCCCTCATGGCTTCTATTACTCTTCACGCTCTAATACCACCAACGCCTGACTTTCAAAATTTTCCTGATTTTCCTGATTTACAGGACTCGAACCGCTGACTAAACACGGTAGAATGCTGGCCTAACCACTTAACGAGTTACAACCATGCCCTCTCTCTTTCTCACACTTGCCGGTCTAAGCGGGTTTCTAGGTGTTGGCATCGGCGCCTTCGGCGCCCATGCCCTAAAAGACAAACTCACACCCGAGCTTGCTACAGTATTTCAAACCGGAGTGCAGTATCACCTTGTGCATACTCTCGCGTTGTTCGGTGTCGGCCTTTTAGTTTTAGTCATGCCTCAAGCGTCTATTCCCCGAGTGAGCGGCTATCTGTTTATGGCTGGCATCGTTTTGTTTTCAGGCAGCCTTTACATCCTCGCGATTACCGGCGTGCGCTGGCTCGGCGCGATTACTCCGCTTGGCGGTGTTTGCTTTCTCGCTGCCTGGGCGCTGCTGGCGTGGTTCGCCTTCACACTTCCTGC
>JAYOBL010000009.1:42837-46455 GCA_038104835.1 Gammaproteobacteria bacterium
TTTGCTTTCTCGCTGCCTGGGCGCTGCTGGCGTGGTTCGCCTTCACACTTCCTGCGCAGCACTGAGCGACCCAATGAAAACCGAAAATTAGAAAAGACCATCGACGAGACATGCAATGAGTGACACACCGCTAATCGACAGCGAAGCCGGCGAAAACAGCGCCAAGCAAGAACATCGTCCTATTCGCAGCTATGTCATTCGAGCTAGCCGCTACACAGATGCGCAAAAGGTCGCTATCGATCAGCATTGGGATGACTATGTCATTGCCTACGAACCTCGCCTTTTTCCCACCGAGGAACTGTTCGGCAACAGCAATCCGCTCACGGTGGAAATCGGGTTTGGCATGGGAGATTCCCTTCTAGAGATGGCGGCGGCAAACCCACAGATCAACTTTCTCGGTATAGAAGTGCATAAGCCTGGTGTGGGTAAACTTTTGCACGGCGTCGTCGAGCAGAATCTCAGCAACGTGAAAGTGTTTTGCCACGACGCCAGGGAAATTCTGGCTCATTGCCTACCGCCGGCCAGCATCGCGCGGCTGCTCATTTTCTTTCCCGATCCTTGGCATAAGAAGCGTCATAACAAACGCCGGCTTGTGCAGACAGACTTCATCACGCAGCAACTCCCTCTTCTGGCTGATGGCGGCCGCATTCATCTTGCGACTGACTGGGAGCCCTATGCCGAACACATGGTCGAGGCGATGGAGGCTGTCGAGGGGATTGAAAACCTTAACGGCGCCGGCCAATTTTGGCAGCAGCCTGATAGGCCAGAAACTAAGTTCGAGCGTCGCGGCATCCGCCTGGGTCACGGCGTGTGGGATCTGCTTTACGAAAAGCGTTAGCGCTGCTTTTCATTAGCTTCTGAGTTTTATTGCGCAGACTCCTGCATAAGATCCTATGCATGGCCTCCTGTGCAGGCCCTGTGCAGCATTCTATGCAGAGCCCTCCTGCATGCGAAGGAGCGCGAGGCTCTTTAGTTCCTTGCTGATCTTGGTGTTCAACCCTTAGGGCATGCGCTCTCCGCGCGCCGTTTGCTTAGCGCAAGAACCGCTACTCCGAGGCGGCCTGAGGCAGAAACTCTACTTTACAATTTTCTTAAAAGAACAAGCGGTGCTCGTTCGCTTTCAACCACGTGACGTAGCGCTGACTGTCCGGACAGACACTATTCACCAGCGCCCAAAACTGCTTTGAGTGATTCATGTGCTGGAGATGGCAGACCTCGTGGGCGATGAGATAGTCCACCACCGCGTTGGGTGCGAGCATGATGAGCCAGTTGAGCTGCAAAACTCCCGTAGAGGTGCAGTGTCCCCATTTGCTTTTGGTTTTGCGCAGTCCAACCTGAGTCAGCCTTTGCCCTAGCCCCATTTTTTCTGCGAGCTCATGCGCGCGTGGAATTAATACAATTTCGGCCTGCGCTTTGAGGTGGCGCTCGAGGATTTTCTTAGCCTTACTTTCAACAATCTCTGGTGAGCCGCGCAGGCCGCGCCCTTGTATGACGAGCTCGCTGTCCTCTTCGTAGACGTCACTGCTATGAGCCTCGCGAAAACGCAGCGTTAGCTCGCGAGCCTTGTAGAGAATCACCGCTCCGTTTTCAAGGCGCAGGCGTTCGGCATCGCGCTTGGCTTCTACCGTTAGCCGTTTTTGTATCCAGTCATGGTGTTCGGCCACAAACACCTCGACCTCGCGTCGCCCCACGCGCAGCGGCACTCTAACCTCAACCTTTTGGTGGCGCACGTGCAGGGCTAGAGTCTTACGCGGCTGGCGTACCACGGTACAGTGAAATGGCAGGCTGCTTAGCTGAGCGCCGGCCTGAGGAGACTGCTGATCGGAGTCTGCATGAGGACTAGGCGAGGCGAGTGGAATAATTTCGAGCATACAGTGAGTATCTCGCAGGGAGGCGGTTTTCTGAATAGGGCACGGCGCTTTTATTCCGTTTACAATACGCCTCCACGGCAGGCTCGCGTGTGTCCCGTTTGCGGCGTTCACGGGATACAGAGCGATTCTAGGTAAAGGACATCTAGCACCATGAGCACAGACAAGAAGCCAATAGAGGCGGCGGGTACCGACAGGGTCTTCGCCACCGAGCGTTTGCCCACGGCCTTTGCCTTCGACGATACGGTCGCCAGCGTGTTCGACGACATGATCAATCGCTCGGTGCCGGGCTACTCAACCATCGTGTCGATGATAGGCGTGCTCGCTGAGCGCTACTGCAGAGAGGGGAGCCGCATCTATGACCTGGGCGCGAGTCTGGGCGGCGCAAGCTTCGCCGTAGCGCATCAGCTGCCCCATAGAGATTTTAAAATAGTCGCAATAGACAATTCCGAGGCCATGACATCGCGTCTTCAAGAACGCATAAAAAGCACATCCTTCGCGTCGAATATCGAGTGTCGGCAGGAGGATCTTCGGGCGAGCGAGATAAGTGACGCGTCGATGGTGATCTTGAATTTCACCCTGCAGTTTATCGAGCCTGCGGCGCGCGCAAGCCTCATGCAGAAAATTTATGACGGTATGCGGCCCGGCGGCCTGCTCGTGATCTCCGAGAAGATCCAGTTCCCTGACCCGCAGCTCAATGAGCTGTTCATCGATTTGTATCACCGCTTCAAGGAAACTCAGGGCTACAGCAAACTTGAGATTGCGCAGAAACGCGCGGCGCTTGAAAACGTGCTTATTCCCGAAACTTTGGCCGAGCATCGTCAGCGACTAACGAACGTAGGCTTTCATTCTTTCGACGCGTGGTTTCAGTGTTTTAACTTTGCGTCGATGGTGGCTTTCAAATAGCGCGGCACTTTCTGGATTACCCTTCGTTTATGCCATCAGATTTTTCTACAGACGCGGCCAAAGACGTATTCTTTGATCAGCAAATTGCTCGACTGCGCACGCGGAGCGGCAGCAAAGCGATGCTTAAACTAGTCGACACGCTTGCCGCGATAAAACCCGCCGCCCTTCAGCAGGGCGACCCGCAGCGTTGGCTCACAGCGCTTGCAGCGCTGCCTACCCTCTCACCTAGCAAAGTTGAGCTAGACAGCGCGCGCTTGGTCATTGGGGATGAAAAAGACCTTGCTTCGGCGGAGGTCAGCCCACTAACCCTGCGTGCGCAGCTAGAAGAGTTCATCCCTTGGCGCAAAGGCCCGTTTGAGCTTTTTGGTATTGGCATCGACACCGAGTGGCGCTGCGATCTTAAGTGGCAGCGGCTCGCGGATGCGATTACGCCTTTGGAGGGAAGGCGGGTGTTGGACGTAGGCAGCGGCAACGGCTATTACAGCTATCGCATGGCAGGCGCTGGCGCTGCACAGGTGCTCGGCATAGATCCGCACATTCCCTATGTCGCTCAATTTCATCTGCTACAGAAGTTTCTGTCTGACAAGCTGGTGGACGTATTGCCGGTAACCCTAGACGATTTCCCCGCTCGCTGCGGCGCGTTCGACACCGTGTTTTCTATGGGCGTGCTTTATCATCGGCGCTCACCGATCGACCACCTGTTGCAGCTAAAAGACTGCCTTACTAGCGGCGGTGAACTGGTCTTAGAGACCCTAGTGGTTGAAGGAGATGAGGGTTATTGCCTAACCCCGCAGGGCCCCTACGCCCGAATGAAAGGGATTTGGTTCTTGCCCAGCGTGCCAAC
>JAYOBL010000071.1:0-11085 GCA_038104835.1 Gammaproteobacteria bacterium
GAGCAGGTCCACGGTGATGAGGTTGCGAATCTTGACAGTTCCGCTGGGCCGCCGGAGGTTGCCGATGCAGCGATCAGCTCAACTCCGAAGCGGGTTTGCGGAATCTTAACGGCAGACTGTCTTCCTGTATTTTTTTATAGCCGCACCGAGAAACGCGTTGCGGTAGCCCACGCAGGCTGGCGCGGTTTGGCGGGCGGCGTATTAGAGGCGACGCTTGGCGAGTTCGCAGGCCCCGCTTCGCAAATTAGAGTGTGGCTTGGGCCAGCGATCGGCCCATGCCATTTCGAAGTGGGCGGCGAGGTGCGCGAAATCTTCTTGGAGTCGGGGACTTCGGCTTTGGCTAAAGAATCGATTGCTCGAGCGTTTGTTGCTTCAAAAATGCAAGACAAATTTCAGGCTGACCTCTATGCGCTTGCCACGCAGCGACTCGTCTCTGCTGGTGTGCGTGAGATTGAGGGCGGTGGACTCTGCACTTTTTGTGACCCCGAACGATTTTACTCCTACCGGCGCGAGCCGGTATGCGGTCGTATGCTGAGCATGATCTACATCAAGTAAAGCGCTGCTCTCGCTGCTATAGCGACTTCAGCGCTTCTTGTTCACAAAAGCTGGCCTTTTATTTTCCTTCCCAGCCCCAATCTTTAAAGTCGTTGAGGCGCTATGCGCCGTGTTCGTTGCTCAAGTGAGCAGAGAGGAAGAATATTATGCGGCTTGATAAATTGACTAGTAAGTTACAAACGGCGCTTGCCGACGCGCAATCTTTAGCGCTGGGTAAAGAGCACAGTGCGATCGCGCCGGTGCACTTGGTCAGTGCCTTAGTGGCCCAGCGCGACGGAGCGGTTCGCAGTCTGTTGTCGCAAACGGGTTTCAACTTGACTGCTCTGCAGGAAGGGCTTGCGAAGCAAATCGAGGATTTACCAAGGCTCGCCGACAACGGTGGCGACGTGCCTGTCTCTCCGGAACTCGCGCGTCTGCTTAATCAGGCTGACAAGCTAGCTCAGGCGCGCAATGACAGTTTTATTTCTAGCGAGCTCGTCATTATCGCTGCCATGAAGGACGGTGGCGCGCTGGGCAAGTTGCTCAATAGTTTTGGCGTGTCGGCGCAGGCATTAGAAGTAGCGGCGAATAATCTGCGCGGTGGTGCAGCGGTTGATGATGCTGGGGCGGAAGAAAGTTGGAAGGCGCTTGAGAAATACTGTGTTGATCTTACTGCGCGCGCCAGTGCATCAAAGCTTGATCCGGTTATTGGGCGCGATACAAAAATTAGACGCGCTATTCAGGTGTTGCAGCGTCGCACCAAGAACAACCCAGTGCTCATTGGCGAGCCGGGCGTGGGCAAAACGGCGATTGTCGAAGGGCTCGCGCAGCGGATAGTCAACGGAGAGGTCCCCGAAGGGCTTAAGGAGAAAAAAATCCTCTCACTCGATATGGGGTCCCTGATTGCTGGGGCGAAATTCCGTGGCGAGTTTGAAGAGCGCCTCAAGTCTGTGCTTAGCGAGATTGCCAAATTAGAGGGTAGCGTCATCCTATTCATCGACGAGCTACACACGATGGTCGGCGCCGGTAAAGGCGAGGGTGCCATGGATGCTGGCAATATGCTTAAGCCTGCCCTCGCTCGAGGCGAGCTTCACTGCGTCGGAGCGACGACCCTAGATGAATATCGTCAGTACATCGAGAAGGATGCGGCGCTTGAAAGAAGATTTCAAAAGGTCTTGGTGGACGAGCCGAGCGAAGAGGACACGATCGCCATTCTCCGCGGCCTCAAGGAGCGCTACGAAGTTCATCATGGGGTGGCGATATCCGATGGGGCGATCATTGCGGCAACTAAGCTGTCTCAGCGCTACATTACAGATCGTCAGCTACCCGACAAGGCGATTGATCTCATCGACGAGGCTGCAAGTCTTATTCGTATGGAGATTGATTCCAAACCGGAGGAAATGGATAGGCTTGAGCGTCGGCTGATCCAACTCAAGATCGAGCGTGAAGCACTCAAGAAAGACGAAGACGCGGCCACCGTGATGCGCAAAGAAAAACTGAACGCTTCGATAGAGTCACTGGAGAGAGAGTTTTCTGACCTTGAGGAAATTTGGAAGGCTGAAAAGGCGTCAGTGCAGGGCGCGCAGGGTATTAAGAGTGCCCTTGAGCAGGCTCGCGCGGACTGCGAGCAAGCTCGACGCGCTGGGGATTTGGCTCGTATGTCGGAGCTTACCTATGGGGTTATTCCAGATTTGGAAGAGAAGCTAGCTGCCGGCGCCGCAGCCGAGAGCCAGGAGAAACAGCTGCTCAGGAGTCGAGTTAGCGATGAGGAGATCGCTGAGGTTGTCGCCCGGGCCACGGGGATTCCCGTTAGCAAAATGTTAGAGGGCGACCGCGACAAGCTGCTGCGAATGGAAGAGATGCTGCATAAGCGTCTCATTGGCCAAAGTGAGGCAGTGTCTGCGGTAGCTGATGCCGTGCGGCGCTCGCGCTCGGGGCTAGCTGACCCTAATAGGCCCAATGGTTCTTTTCTGTTCCTCGGCCCAACCGGGGTAGGTAAAACTGAGCTTTGCAAAGCGCTTGCCGAGTTCCTGTTCGATACCGAAGAGGCCATGGTCAGGATCGATATGTCTGAATTCATGGAACAGCATTCGGTCTCGCGTCTTGTTGGGGCCCCTCCTGGCTACGTTGGCTACGAGGAAGGCGGTTATCTCACCGAAGCTGTGAGGCGACGACCCTATTCCGTTTTACTACTCGACGAAGTAGAGAAGGCGCATCCGGATGTCTTTAATATTCTGCTACAGGTCATGGACGACGGTCGTCTTACCGATAGCCACGGCCGCACAGTCGACTTTCGCAACACCGTGATTGTCATGACTTCCAATTTAGGTTCGGACCGCATTCAAGAAGCGCTAGGTGGAGGCCAGACTTTCGGTGACGGTACCTATGAGAAACTAAGGCGTTCGGTGCTTGATGTCGTTGTACGGCACTTCTCGCCCGAGTTCGTGAATCGTATAGATGAGACAGTCGTCTTCCACCCCCTCCAAACGGAGCAGATTAGGGCTATCGCCGAGCTGCAAGTTCAGGAGCTTAACCGCCGGCTAGAAGATCGAGAGCTCAAGCTAATGATCACAGCTGGGGCGTTAGATAGGCTAGCCGAAATCGCTTACGACCCCGTTTATGGCGCTCGCCCCCTGAAGCGCGCCATTCAGGCGCGGCTTGAGAATCCTTTGGCAAAAGAGATGTTGAAAGGCGCCTTTAAGCCCGGCAGCATTATTCGAGTCGATCTTGGCTCCGATGGCGAGTTGAGTTTCGATGTGGGCTCCGTGCACTAGTGCGGCGGTATTGAGCACAGAAATTTCTCCGCTAAGGTCTTGCTGTGCTTGACAAAAGAGCGGCAGCTGTCAAACTTCGTACATATAAGCGCTGGCAATGAGTGAAAGGCTCTGCCGGCGCCCGCTCTGCAAGCCACACCCGGCCTTACCGCGGAGCGCTCTCTAGGTGACGAAACCATCCACCTAAGGCTTACATTACGTTATCACGTACGAGGCCGACACAGTTCAGGAAGCTGAAGTAACAGTTGAACGAACTGCAGCATAAAAACACAGGACAGAGAGTCCGCCAATCAATTGCCCGACGTTTAGCACGAGTCTTCCTCGCTGTGCGACGCCAGGCGTTGAGCTATTGCATCACTGGTCCCGGCGGCTTCTGCATGAAGCAGACTTAATTTTACGGTGCGTGAGAACACGCGATGTAATTGAAATCGAGAGGCTAAGTTAGTGGAACATTTATCGGGTGGCGATTCCCTTATTCGCGCTCTACACGACGAGGGAGTTGATCTTATTTTCGGCTACCCCGGCGGGGCAGTACTACATATTTATGACGCCATTTTCCGGCAGGACAAGATAGAGCACATCTTGGTCCGCCATGAGCAGGCGGCCACGCATGCGGCGGATGGCTACGCGCGCGCAACGGGCAAAGCGGGGGTGGTGCTAGTGACCTCTGGACCGGGCGCTACCAATGCTGTCACCGGCATAGCGACCGCGTACATGGATTCCATCCCCATGGTTGTTATTTCTGGCCAAGTGGAAAGCCGTTTGATTGGCACCGATGGTTTTCAGGAAACCGACATGGTGGGCATCTCGAGGCCAATCGTGAAGCATAGCTTCATGGTTCAGCATGCCTCTGAGATTCCTGCAGTTGTGAAGAAAGCTTTCCATATTGCGACAACAGGTCGGCCTGGCCCCGTTGTGATCGATATCCCGAAGGATGTCACCGATCCTAAGCTGAAGCTGCCCTATGAGTATCCGAGCGACGTCAAGATGCGCTCTTACACCGTGCCTGGTAAAGGCCATAGCGGGCAAATCAAGAAAGCGGTGGAAGCGCTGCTCGCGGCCAAACGTCCAATGATCTATGCCGGCGGCGGGGTTATTCAGGGGGAGGGCGCGGAGTTGCTGACAAAACTCACGCGCAAACTAGGCTATCCGATTACCAACACGCTTATGGGGTTGGGGGCTTATCCTGCCTCGGACAAGCAGTTCCTCGGCATGTTAGGGATGCACGGCACCTATGAAGCGAATATGGCGATGCACTACTGCGATGTGCTGCTAGGCATAGGCGTTCGTTTCGATGATCGTGTAACTAATTCCGACACGAGTAAGTTCTGTCCCGACGCGACGATTTTGCATGTCGACATTGATCCAGCTTCCATCTCCAAGACCGTATCAGCGGATGTGCCCATAGTAGGGTCTGTAACCGCTGTGCTCGAAGAAATGCTTGAGTGCTTAGACTCCATGCAACAAGGGGTCGATGACGAGGCGCTTTCGGCCTGGTGGGAGCAAATAGGCAAATGGCGCGAAAAAGATTCCCTGGGTGTCACGCCGCATACCAATGGTGTTATTAAGCCGCAGCAAGTTGTACAGGCGCTGCATCGCATTACCAATGGCGATGCCTATGTCTCCACCGATGTGGGTCAGCACCAAATGTTTGTTGCCCAGCATTACGGCTTTGACAAGCCGCGCCGTTGGATTAATTCCGGCGGCCTTGGGACGATGGGCTTTGGTCTGCCTGCCGCTATGGGAGTGAAGCTTGCGTTCCGCGATGCTGTATCGGTTTGCGTAACGGGGGAGGGCAGCTTCCAGATGAATTTGCAGGAGTTCGCCACCTGTATGCAGTACAACTTGCCGGTGAAGATCATCTGCCTTAACAACCAGTCATTGGGCATGGTTCGGCAGTGGCAGGATATGCAGTACGGGGGACGCTATTCACATAGTACCTATGCAGAATCCTTGCCTGACTTCGTAAAGCTAGCAGAGGCTTACGGCCACGTTGGTCTGCGCATTGAGACGTTGGATGAGCTCGATTCCAAACTTGCGGAGGCGTTTGCCATGGAGGACAAGCTGGTCTTCGTTGATGTCATGGTCGACCCCGAAGAGCATGTTTATCCAATGGCAATAAAAGGGGGTGCCATGAAGGACATGGTACTCAGTAAGACGGAGCGAACTTAAGATGCGGCGAATTATATCCTTACTTATGGAAAACGAACCCGGCGCACTGTCGCGAGTTGTCGGCCTGTTCTCGCAGCGCAGTTACAATATTGATTCTCTCTCGGTGGCCCCCACCGAAGATACAACGCTGTCGCGTTTGACTGTAGTGACATCTGGTGACGAGCGCAAAATTGAACAGATCACTAAGCATCTGAATAAGCTCGTTGACGTGGTCAAGCTAGTTGACCTCTCTGAGGGCGCGCACGTAGAACGCGAACTCTTGCTTGTGAAAGTAAAGGCGGTGGGCGCTCAGCGAGCGGAAATTCAGCGCATCAGCGAGATTTTCCGCGCGCAAATCGTCGACGTCACGCCAACTGCTTATAGTATTCAGCTGACAGGGACGTCGGAAAAACTAGACGCTTTCATCGCAGCTCAGGCGGAGGGCACTGTGCTCGAAGTCGCGCGAACCGGCGTTTGCGGCATTGCCCGTGGCGATAAGGTGCTAGCGCTTTAGTGACTGAAGCTGCGGTATTAGAAGATGCCCATGCGCTGCGCTTTAAGCCCGCGCAGCTAGAACTCTAAGCTGCGGCAATCGCCATAACGAAAAAGGCTCGACGATAAATCGTCGAGCCTTTTTCTGCATCTGAATTAGCCCATTTAGAGATGGGTGTTCTAGATAGCGCGCTTCATTGCCGTCATGTAGCGGCGCAGGCGCTTGCCTACGACCTCGATCGGATGGCTGCGAATGCTGTCATTCACTTCGATCAACGCGGCGTTATCCACGCCGTTATCTGCAGCGTTCAGGCCGCGGCCAATCACGTCGGTGTCGATCTTTTTCATGAAGTCTTCTAAGAGCGGCACGCAGGCATGGGAGAACAAATAGCATCCGTACTCAGCGGTATCGCTGATGACTTTGTTCATCTCATAAAGCTTCTTACGACCGATAAGGTTCGCGATTAGCGGAACTTCATGCAGAGATTCATAGTAGGCCGACTCTTCGATGATACCGCTAGCGGTCATTGTCTCGAATGCGAGCTCTACGCCAGCCTTAACCATCGCGACCATGACAATGCCGTGCTCGTAGTATTCCTGCTCGGCTATGTCCATATCGCCTGCCGGGCACTTCTCAAACGCTGTTTCGGTTGTTGCCTCGCGCCAAGTGAGTAGTTTGATGTCATCGTTGGCCCAGTCTTCCATCATTCCGTCGGAGAAGGCGCCGGTAATGATATCGTCCATGTGCTTTTCAAAAAGCGGACGCATGATGACTTTCAGCTCCTCCGAGAGTTCATTAGCAGCGAGCTTGGCGGGGTTGCTCAGACGGTCCATCATGGTGGTGATGCCGCCGTGCTTCAGTCCTTCAGCAATAACTTCCCATCCGTGTTGAAGCAGCTTAGAGGCGTAGCCCGCGTCGATGCCTTTTTCGACCATTTTTTCGAAGCATAGAATCGACCCGGTCTGGAGCATGCCGCAGAGGATAGTTTGCTCGCCCATCAGGTCTGACTTCACCTCAGCGATAAATGAGGACTGAAGAACGCCGGCTCTGTCGCCGCCGGTTGCTGCGGCGTACGCCTTGGCAATGTCCATGCCGTCGCCATTGGGATCGTTTTCTGCGTGCACGGCGATTAGTGTAGGCACGCCAAATCCGCGCTTGTACTCTTCTCTAACTTCGGAGCCTGGTGACTTGGGGGCGACCATGACAACGGTTAGGTCGTCGCGAATCTGCATGCCTTCTTCTACGATGTTGAAGCCGTGCGAGTAGGCGAGGCAAGCGCCTTGCTTCATTAGCGGCATAACCTGTTCAACAACTTGAGTATGCTGCTTGTCGGGAGTGAGGTTTAGCACGAGGTCAGCGCTCGGAATCAGTTCTTCATAGGTGCCGACAGTGAAATTGTTCTCCGTGGCGTTCTTCCAAGAATCTCGCTTCTCCGCTATCGCGGCTGCTCTCAGCGTGAAAGAGACATCTAGGCCGCTGTCGCGCATGTTGAGACCCTGGTTTAAGCCTTGAGCGCCACAGCCGACGATGACGACCTTTTTGCCTAGTAGTTTGCTAACGCCATCGCTGAACTCGCTTGCGTCCATAAAACGGCATTTGCCTAGCTGATCTAACTGCAGGCGCAGTGGTAGCGTGTTAAAGTAGTTCATTGATGACACTCCGGTGTTCGTTTGTAATTAGTGTGTTTTTAGAGCAGCTATCTGTCTATCTACCAAATATCTGTCTAGCATCTGTCTAGTAGCAGTTTAGTAGCTACCCATCTAGCGGCTATCCTTTTTAAGGTGGATAGCACATTGTCCGCATTACTTCGGCTGGGTTCGAATGCGCCCAAGTCTTCCTGATTCCGACGCTTTACACTGGCGTATTTCGCCCAGCCGCGGCTCGCTGGAGCGCGCCGCTTGCGAATTCGAGTGCCGGATACCAGTCGGTCGCGCTTTCCCCCATCTGTCTAAGATGGTGTTTCCAGCTGTAGGATCTGCGAGCTTATGGCTCTTAATCCTTAACCTCAATTCGGTTATAAAAGAGAGCGTAGGCGCCAAGTGGTTATGGGTAAACCGAAATTGGTTCCTGAAATGAGCCGTGAGAACGAGGGCGGATAATATAGTATCTCCCTTCTAGGGTAAATTGCAGATTAGCCGAACCGCCGAACGCGCGCAGTGTGGGGGCTGTCTGGCGGGCTGAACAGATGAAACAAAGGCTGGGCAGGCAGCCTGGGTCGCGGTAATCTGACGACTTACGCGTTTGTCCACAGATGCTGAGCGAAATCGCTCTGTTGGGATGGAGCAGAACTATAAGTTAGGCTGCCACTCGGCTGTTAATCTCAGTCGCAAATCATTCTATTCTTATCCGCCCTACTAGGTCTGCGGTAGCTGAACCGTGTGCCAGACCATTTTGAAGAGATCAGCGCTGTTAGCAGGCTGGAAAGCAGAGGACCCATGCAAGAGCAACAAGAGCCCTTATCGAAAGACCCCGAGCACCCTGGCGATGCTGATGTCAGCATGGCGGACGATATGGAGCGGTCTGCCTCCGTGGCGGACGATAATGACGCTGAGTCAGCCGAGGATTTCGATACGCTGTTGCCGATCGATGAGCATGAAGAGCTCGTGTCAGAGGGGGGGAAGACCATTCGCCGCCGCGGCATCTTCTTGCTGCCGAATCTGCTGACACTAGGCGCTTTATTTGCTGGTTTTTACGCCATCATCGCCGGTATGGCGGGGGATTTTAATGAAGCCGGTTGGGCGATATTCATCGCCGGTGTTTTAGACGGTCTTGACGGCCGTATTGCTCGTCTGACCAACACACAGAGCGCGTTTGGTGCGCAGTTCGATAGCCTCTCCGACATGGTGTCATTCGGTGTAGCGCCGGCGCTCATCATGTTTAGTTGGGCATTTGAGGATATTGGTCGCCTCGGTTGGGCTGCGAGCTTTATTTACATGTCATGTGCTGCGCTACGCTTGGCCCGTTTCAATGTGCAGCTTGGTACCACGGATAAGCGATTCTTCGTGGGGCTTCAGTCGCCTCTGGCTGCAGGGGTTGTTACATTCCTACCTTGGGTGGGCTATCGCTACGGCTTCGACGTAACTCCATCAGTGGGTGTCGCGTTGGCAGTTGTAACGGTCTTCATCGGTTTGCTAATGGTCTCCAACTACCGCTATATCAGTTTTAAAGAGATAGATTTTAAGGGCACCGTACCGTATTTTTTCTTCGTAGCGGCGGTGGTGCTGTTGGTAGTGATCGCGCAAAACCCGCACGAAACACTGCTATTAATGAGTGTGACTTATTCGGTAACAGGCCCCCTAATGTGGGTGTATAGAAAGCAGCAGAGTATGCGGACGAAGTCCGCGTCGTAAACGATGTCTCAGCGTGTGATCGCTTAGGATCATGTGCGAGCTCAAACCTCAGTCTAGGGTAATTTACTTAAAAGCGGAGCTAGCCATGCTAATCAAGAAGCCTGAAGATATTAAGGGATCGGAGATTACACCGAAGTCGATCTACGCTCAGAGGCGTAAATTCCTGCAGGGGGCGGGCACGCTTGCCGCAGGCTCTCTGCTTCCGAGCCTTTCCCTTGGGCAGACCGGTTCGGCGTTGAAGGCGCCGGCGCCGGCGGGCCTCAGCTCTTCGCCGGTTCCTGCCTGGCTGCAGGCAAAGCTTGGAGGCGCCACTGGCGCTCCAGACTCGGAGCCGTTCTTTACCGATGAGGAACTGACGCCGTTCGGCGATGTAACTCGTTACAATAATTTCTACGAATTTGGGATGGATAAGTCAGATCCATCCTCTAATTCGGGCGACTTCCAAACAGATCCCTGGTCGGTGGAGATCGCAGGCGAGGTGGCCAAGC
Organism: Gammaproteobacteria bacterium; assembly: GCA_038104835.1. Lineage (GTDB taxonomy): Bacteria > Pseudomonadota > Gammaproteobacteria > Pseudomonadales > Pseudohongiellaceae > UBA9145. The sequence goes on from JAYOBL010000071.1 coordinate 9,791, forward strand.
CCGGCAAATATACGCTTGAGGATATTCTGAAGCCCCATGACCTTGAGGAGCGCATTTACCGGCTGCGCTGCGTGGAGGCGTGGTCCATGGTGATTCCTTGGCTAGGTTTTCCACTGGCCGATCTAATCAAGCGCTTCGAGCCAACGTCCAAGGCCAAGTTCATCGAATTCGAGACGATAGTCGACGAAGACTCGATGCCAGGCATCCGCTCACGCTTCGCCATAGTGCGCTGGCCCTATCGCGAAGGACTGAGGATGGACGAGGCGATGAATCCACTATCCTTCATGGCCGTTGGTCTGTATGGCGAGGCTTTACCGGCGCAGAACGGTGCGCCAATGCGATTGGTCGTACCTTGGAAGTACGGTTTTAAGAGCATTAAGTCGATCGTTAAGATCAATTTCCGCGAAACCATGCCCAACACGACATGGGTTGATCTGCAGGCGCGGGAATACGGTTTCTACGCGAACGTTAACCCTGCGGTCCATCATCCCCGCTGGCGCCAAGATATGGAGCGTCGGCTCCCGCAAACGCTTTTCAATCGCAAGGTGATTCCTACGCTGCCGTTTAATGGTTACGGCGAGCAGGTCGCGTCCCTCTATAAGGGCATGGATCTCAGTCGCTATTATTAGCGCGTACTAACGCGAGCTGGTTACTAGCGCGAGCTGGTTTCTAGGGCGTGCTGGCTTCTGCCGCAAGCCGGCGACGCTAGCGCGTTAGATTGATTTCCGCTAATTGTGGCTAACGAGGGGGTAGGATCTGTGCTGACGGTGCGTGTGGGTGTGTTCTTTGCGGCGCTCGTGCCGTTTGGGCTTCTATTGAGCCAGACGCTGGTTGGCGACCTCGGGCCAGATCCCGCCAAAGAACTCTCTCTGGCGACCGGTGAATGGGCAATGCGTTTCCTGCTGCTTGCGCTTGCCATGACTCCTTTGCGTCACCTAACTGGTCGACTGGAGTTTGCCCAGCGGCGACGGATGATTGGGCTTTTCGCGCTGTTTTACGCGAGCCTGCATTTCTTTGTGTGGGTCGCCTTCCTTTTGGGCTTCCGCTTGGGAGCGGTGGTGGAGGAGGTGATAGAGAGACCTTACATCACACTGGGCTTCGCAGCCTTTTTGATCTTATTGGTGCTGGGTATTACCTCTCCGCGCAGCATGGTGCGGCGTTTGGGGCGTCAGTGGCGGCGTCTCCACCGGCTAGTTTACGTGAGCGGAGTGCTCGCGGTAGCCCATTTGGTGTGGATCGTGCGCACCGATCTTGTTGAAGCAGTGGTGTATGGTGGAATTTTGGCCAGTTTGCTA
>JAYOBL010000072.1:0-892 GCA_038104835.1 Gammaproteobacteria bacterium
CACTTGCGCCGCGCCACTTTTTCCCTGCAGCAGCTTTAAGTAACCCTGAAAACTCTGACCCGCCGCGTGAAGCACTTCGTCATCGTGCGCTGCGGTGCTTGCCTCGAGCTTTCTTAAGAGGTCCCGAGCCATCTGTAAACGCCCCGTAGCGATAAGCATTGAGAGAAGCGGCCCCGCAAGCTGCACAGCATCGACAGTGTATTCATGCGCAAAGAACCAGGTGAGGCTGGTAAGCGCTATCGGCAAAGCTAAGTCACAGCGACCCAGCGCTATAAGGTTCATCGCGCGGCAGGCTTCGAGTTGAACACGCGCGAGGGGTAACAGGCCGCTCGCCAGACTCGCGTCTCGCTCAGAACTGAACAATTGCAGAGTCCTTTGCTCAGACCATCTATTGGCGCTTTTAAGAACATGTTTACCGCCTTTGTAGCGCGTGTAGTAGTGTCGAAAGCCCTCGTTGACATTCCCGGCGAGAAGGCTGTGCCGCGCCGCGGCGAGACTGTAACTAATGCTACCCTCTGCCCCCACTTCCGCATCGAGCCCTGCAAAGAAAGCGCTGAGCTCACCGTGTATATCCAGCCAACGTATTGAATCGGCACTTCGCAGCCGCTCGCTCAGCCTCACCCGAACTACGGGATGCAGTTCAAAACAGCTTGCTGGATCAACCCCCTTGAACCCAAGGGTCGATATAGACTTGTCATGCCAAACGATTGCACCGGCCTTCTCAAGGCTCGAAAGCATTGAAGCAATGGTTTTCTCCGCGAGCGAAGTAAATTTATTCAGGGTCGTCGCCGAGCGCGCCCAGCTGCACAAGGCCATAAGCTGAGCTACGGAGATAGGAGTATCTAAAAGGCATAGCAGAGAAAGCAGGCTGGAGGCTGATTCAGACCGCATG
>JAYOBL010000072.1:902-8595 GCA_038104835.1 Gammaproteobacteria bacterium
GGCGATGACATCGAGTCGACGGCTTTTTGCGGCCAACGGCGAATCCTCGGTTACACTCGCGAGCAGCTCAGCAGGCGTCAGCACATCGACTAGCTGCGCCTGGGAGCCCGCGAGTCGCCGGGCCGCGTAGACTAGCGCGAGGGGATGTCCAGCTAAGGTTGTGACAATCTCTTCGCGGGCGTTCCAGTGATCGGTGACTCCCTGGGCCTCAAGTAGCTCAACCCCGGCTTGTGGAGAGAGTCTGTCCACCGAGAGCTGCAAAATAGTGCTGTTCGCAGCCTCAGTAAAATCCTCCAGCGATGCCGTGGAGCTCACAGCGAGCAGGCCGGGGTTATGTTCACTGAGCGCATTAATGAGAGGAGCTAGAAGAGAGTAAGTGCTAACTTCTTTGGTTTCAGGCACACCATCGATTAGTAGTAGCAGGCGAGACTCAGCGATACGCCGAGCATAGCGCTCAACCCGCTGTTCCGGCGATTCTTGTCCCTGTGTTCGCAACCCCAAATAGTTTCCGAGCGCATCAAAGAGCTGCTTTTCGGCCTCTGCAGGCGACGTATAGGAATGATCATCGAAGCGCCAGGCGAAAACGCCGTCCGCGCCGTCATAGCTGCGAACAGCGAGTTCTTCGAGCCAGCTCGCAAGCAGCGCGGTTTTTCCACTGCCGCCGAAGCCCTTGAGCCATACGACACGGGTACTGACGCGGGTCCAGGCAAAGGTCAGCTGCGCCACCAGATCTCCGCGGCCAAACAGTGGCAGTGGCCGCTGCAATAAACTGGGTATGAGCTGACCCACGGCCTTAGTGCCGAGAGTTTGGCTTCGCGACTCGGCTCGGCGAGCAACGTGGTGCGCAAACTCAGCAAGTGGCAGAGCGAGCCAATCGAATTCGATAGAAAACAGCTCAGCTATTGCCGTCGCTCGCCCTCGAGGAATCGTGCCGGGGCTATAGCTGTCGGCGCCGTTGATCCACTTATTGACGTTTTGACGCCGAATACCAAGCTCCTGTGCCAGCTTACTATGGCTGTCGATCGCTGGTGCGAGCCCGCTGTCGTAGAGCAGCCGCAGCTTTGCCTGCAGGTCTTGGTATTGGCTCATAGGCATCATTCCTGTGGCAGTATCAGACGATTCTTCTGGCGCAGCCTGCAACTAACAGGCTGCACGGCCTCAGTGCAGCCTAGGCTCGCCGTCAAATTCATAGCAAGTAAATTAGTGGGCAAACCCGGGACTATTTACCCTAAATCTACCCGCAGCATCTCGGCGAGAGGGGCCGCAAAGGCATCCGCAAAGACTCGCCGAGGCGTAGTACACTGCATCCCCCTTAAGCACTAAATTTCAAGGAGTTATTCATGCACAAGGAAATTCGTTCATCACGCAGGCCAGTTGCTAGCGGCTTGGCTGGCTGCCTCTTAGCGCTGTGCAGCGGCCTCGCAAGCGCTCAGGAATTCCGTGCCGGCGAGCCCATCGGCTCGGTTAACGAAGCCGGCGAGCGCGTTGCGATGTCGGATAACGTGAAGGTCTTCGGGGCGTTTCACTTCTCCGAAAGTTGCACCTTCGACCCTGAGCGCAATTTGATCCTTGCTATGAACAATGGAAATCGTGGCGACGGCACCGAGAACGATGGCTTCGTCTCGCTAATAAATCCTGATGGCAGCGTCCACACGCCCAAGTGGATAGGCGTGAGCCGCGACGGTTTAGAGCTCCATCAGCCTCTGGGCAGTGCGATCGCTAACGGAAAGCTCTACACGGTTGACGTGGGGTACGTGCGTGAATTCGATCTCGCCAGTGGCCGGCCCCTGCGTAACATCGAAGTGCCAGGCTCAACCCTACTCAACGGCATTGCTGTGGCCGCAGACGGTACGATTTACGCATCGAACACGCGAGCTCCAGAGCGAGTATTCAAGGTAGCGCCCGATGGTGAAGTGACTATTTTCGCCGATGGCGCCCCGCTTGCCGCCCCTAACGGCGTTGCAATCGATCAGGATGGCAATGTAGTCGTGGTCAACATTGGCGACAACGCGGTACTGACCTACAACACCAACGGTGAAGTGATACGAACAGAGTATGCTGTAGAGGGCGGAAACGACGGCATCGTGGTGTTAGAAGACGGCACCAAATACGTCAGCAGCGTGCGCTTCGGCAGCGTCTCTCGCATCGAACCGGGTAGCGAGGCGGAACTGATCGCCGAGGGCATTCCGAGTGCAGCATCCATGTGCTATGACTCTGTGCAACATCAGCTAGTCATCCCACTTAACAGCAATTTCGCGCTGGCCTTTATCAAGCTCTAAGCGACAGGAAAACCCGAAGCGATGAGCCGCACACTTTACTGGCTAAGCCACGACTTGAGGCTCGACGACAACGCGGCGCTGCTCAGCGCTGCGCGGTCGCAGCAGCTATTGATCGTCTACTGTATAGAGCCGAGGTTATTTAGCCAGTACCGTTACCATACGGCATCGTTGGGCACGCATCGCTGGCAGTTTATAAAGCAGAGCCTTGTTGCCCTAGATAAGGCGCTGCGCGAACTTGGCCAGGGAATAAACTATGTGGTGGGTGAGCCCGAGCACTGCTTGGCAGATCTCGTGCAGCGCCACAGCATCGACCGTTTAGTATGCAGCTATCGAGTTGGCAGCGACGAGCGTCGGGCTACCGAACGACTGTCAGCCGCTTGCCCGCGGTTGCAGATAGAGATTCAAGACACCTACACCCTCTTCACTCGCGAAGACAATCCCCTGCCTCGCGACCGCGTGGTGAGTTACTCGAAATTCCGCACCCTAGCCGAACGCGAAGAAATCGCGCAGCCCTTAGCGGCCCCGTCGAGCCTGCCGCCACCGGCTAGTGAACTCGCGCCAAACATCAATATTCCTGACCTTTCCGGTTACGCGGCTAGCGACTGCCCTTATCAGGGAGGCGAAGAGGCAGCACAAAAGCATCTAGAGGAATATTTTAACGGCGGCTTTGCGAGCACGTACAAAAAGACGCGCAATGCTCTAGAGGGTCACACGACATCGTCTAAGTTTTCCCCTTGGCTAAATAGCGGCTGTTTGTCAGCGCGGCGGGCTCTCGCCGAGCTACGACGCTACGAGGCAGAAAATGGTGCCAACGATTCTAGCTATTGGCTTTTCGTCGAGCTTCTTTGGCGCGAGTACTTCCAATGGATAGCCGAGCAGATAGGTGACAAGCTGTTCGCTTTAAAGGGTATTAATGCCAATGGCGGCTTTAAGTGTTTCTATCCCGAGCGCTTTGAGAAGTGGTGTCAGGGAACCACGCCTTACCCGCTGGTTAATGCCTGTATGCGCGAACTAAAACAAACCGGATTTCTGTCTAACCGCGGCAGACAAATTGTCGCAAGCTGTTTGGTCAATGAGCTCGCGCTGGATTGGCGCTATGGCGCGGCCTGGTTCGAGAACCAGCTGTGTGACTATGACGTGGCGTCGAACTGGGGTAACTGGCAGTACATAGCCGGCGTGGGAGTCGATCCGCGCGGCGGGCGCCACTTTAATCTGCAGAAGCAATCCGAGATGTACGATCCAAAGCATGAATACATCGAGCGCTGGGCACCGGGTCCGGTTATCGAAAACTTGGACACTCGAGACGCTGCGGATTGGCCTCTGGGCTGAAAGCTCTAAGGAATTCTAGCGCAGTGCTTATTAGCGTCACTCGATAAGGCTTTGCGATTAGACTTTTTCGAGCTTGCGCTTACGCTCGTCGTACCACAGCCTGCCCACTGGCACTGCAGCCGCCTTTACTTTGTCTACCACAAGGTCAAAAAGATCGCCGTTCTGCCCTCGCAGCTGTACTGGGACACCATTGGCTTTGGCGATTCGCGCATTGCTATCCATGTGATACGCCTCACCGTGCACCGGCACCGCGACTCGTGGTCGGGTCCACTGATACATCTGCGCTAACTCTTCCGCGCAGGGATGTCCGGTTGCGTGAATCGGCTTGCCCTCAAATTCGTCCTGCGTCACGCGAATGCCCCGCGCTTCAAACATTGCGATAAGACTAGCCACTTCAATTTCATTGCCGGGAATTGTTTTCGAACTCAGAATGACGTGGTCGCCCGCGCTGAGATTCATATCCGGATGAGTATCTTGTGCCAGTCGATAAAGCGCTGCACCCACCTCACCCTGACTCCCTGTAGCAATCGCCATAACTTCTTCGGGAGGCATGTAGCCAAGATGATTAGACTGCACGAGGCTGAAATTTTCGTCCAAATAGCCAGCCGCTCGCGCACAGCCGTGCATATTAATTAGCGAGCGACCCAGCAGCCCTAGGTAGCGCTTAGCAACATGGGCGACATTGCCGATAGTCTGCAGACGCGCGACGTTACTCGAAAAGCAGGCAACGACTACCCGCCCCTCGCTGGACTGAACCGCCGCTAAAAGGCCATCGAACAGTGTGGATTCGGAGGTAGAAACACCTTTGCTAGGCGCGTTGGTTGAATCACAAATAATGGCGCCCACTCCCTGCCTGCCAAGCTCTTCAAACAGCGCAGGCTTCACTGCCTCGCCCACAACCGGCGCGGAATCCAATTTCCAGTCGGCCGTGTGAAAGACTCGACCGGCAGAGGTGTCTATCATTAGGCCGTTGGTCTCGGGCGTCGAATGCGTTATGGGAACCCAAGTGACCTTGAATGGCCCAATCTCCACCGTCTCGCCCGGATGCACGGTCACAAGCGGCGGATTGAGTCCCGCTTTGGCAAACTTCCGTGCCAACACTTGGCGTGTGAAGGGCGTGGTATAGATTGGGCAGCGCAGTTGTTCCCAAAGATGCGGCAGCGCGCCTATGTGATCTTCATGAGCGTGTGTTGCGATTATCCCTGCCAGCGCTTCGTGTCTGTTGGCAATAAAGAGAGGATCGGGCATCTCCACTCTATTGCCAGTGCGACTGTGCATGGAGTCTTCGAAAGTAATCCCGCAGTCCACCATGAGCCAGCTGTTTGCGTGTCCGAACAAATTGAGATTCATACCAATCTCGCCGCAGCCGCCGAGGGGTACGAACCAAAGATCTTTACTGCTTGGGCTTAAGGACATTCGGTATATTCACGTTTGAAGTTCGCGCCAAATCGGCGAAGTTTACAGGGCTTGTTTATCTGGCCACTGCCCAAGCTGCCAGTCAGCAAAAGGCGCTAGTTTAGCAGCTCTTGCTACTCGTCAGGGTCTTTACGAGGATCGACGACTCACGGTTCGCTTGCGGAGTAAGAAGGGTTGGAAAACTCGAGCGATGAAAGCGCTTTTCTCGCGAGAAGCGCTAGGGTGATTGAGCAAGAGTGAGGGGGCCTGAAAAAAATAGGCCAGCTCGACTGCGCCGAGCTGGCCATAAAGAGGAGGTACCGGGAGACCAGTACAACCCATGCTTAGTACTACGAGTTAACGCCTGCGGGCGCATGCCGCCCTATTCGTTACACGGCTGCGCTACCAGCCGATTCCTCCGAGGGCCCGCTCAGGCTGGGCGAGCCTTCAATGAAGGCCACGGCAGCGCGAATAGCGTCTATACGCCTCGGAAAATAATTTTCATCTTGCAAACAGCAGTCGGCGCTTAATCCTGAAAGAACCGTCCTCACGCTGTCATTCATCCCCGAGATAAAGATTTTTTTACCGGCAGCATCGGCATCGCAGCCTATGGTTTCGACAGCCCGTGCAGCCGACACGTCCATAAAAGGCACAGAGCTAAAATCTAGAATTAGCGCCTGTCCGCGACCTTTGGAATTCTCACGCACTTGGTGCCCAAGGTCTGCAGCCGCGCCAAAGCTCAGCGGGCCTCCAAAGTCAAAAAGAGTAATCCGGTTTCGGGCTCTATCGAAAAGCGCCTCTTCCTCGTTCGAGTACTCGACAGGGCCACTTTCACGGCTACCATTGAGCCGAACCAACTGCGCGTCTGCCATCTGTTTAACAAAGGCTAACGCAGCCATGACCACGCCTGCTACCACCGCAGTGATAAGATCTACGAATACCGTCAGAACCAACACGAGCACCATAAGCGCTAGGTCCCAGCGCGGGCCTCGGTGGGCATTTTTGAGATAAGACACGTCAATAATGTCATAGCCGACTTTCACCAGAATTCCCGCGAGCACCGCGTGGGGAATCTGTGAGGCGAGCGGTGCGAGAACGAGGACAATCGCTAGCAGCAGGAGGCTGTGAACTATTCCGGAGATCTTTGTCTGACCCCCTGTACGAATATTTACCACCGTGCGCATAGTAGCGCCGGCTCCAGGAATACCACCGAAGAAGCCCGCTGCGACATTACCCAGGCCTTGGCCCATAAGTTCGCGGTTAGAGTCATGCTTTGTGCGCGTCATATTGTCCGCGACTAAAGACGTTAGCAGGCTGTCTATGGAGCCAAGCAGGGCGAGGATAAGGGCCGCTTCGAAAACGATAAATAGCGTGCTCTGCTCGAAGCTGGGCATGATGAATCGCGGCAGCCCGGTAGGAATATCCCCGAGAATAGGAGCACCACCCACAGCGACGCTAAGCAATGTGCCGAGAATTAGTGCGGCCAGCGGTGGTGGCACAATCTTGCCCCAGCCCTTCGGCCATTTGAAAACGACCAGAAGGGTGAGCATAGCAATGCCCAGCGCGACAAAGTTTGGATCCGCCACTGCCCCAGGAATCGCCGTTAACGCCGGGATCGTGCCGCCGCCTTCGGGCTCGTGGCCAAACATGCGGCTAAACTGCAGCGCAATAATGATACAGCCGATGCCGCTCATAAAGCCCGAGACAACGGGATAGGGGACGAGCCGTATGTATTGCCCCAGCCGCAGTACGCCGAAGGTGATTTGCAGCAGACCTGCGAGGATCACCGTCGCGAAAACAAGCGATGCATCGCCACTGAGAGTCGAGTAGACCCCCGCGAAAACGACGATCATAGGGCCGGTCGGGCCAGAAATTTGAGAATCGGTGCCGCCGAATAAAGCAGCAAAGAAGCCGACGAAAATTGCCCCGTAAAGGCCCGCAATCGGCCCTGCGCCGGAAGCTTCGCCGAAGGCCAAGGCGAGTGGCAGAGCCACTACGCCCGCCGTGAGGCCTCCGTAGAGGTCTCCACGGAGGTTATCGAATCGGAAGTTCAGCATGGTTTTCTCCTAGTCACCTTGCCACCGTAGCCTTTACGCGCGGTGTCGAGGTAGTTAACGCGATTGAGCTCACGATTAGTTTTGTAATGCAGAGCCTATTGTAGTTTAGGCTGTATAACGCTCCTGAACAGAAACAAACGCGCCTTTGTTCTCATCGTAGGCTTCAACAGATCCCTCTCCGATGTTATATACCCATCCGTGCAGCTCTACATCTCCGGTGCTCATTTTAGCTGACACGGCGGGATGAGTGCGCAGATGATTGAGCTGCAGTTCAACGTTTTGCTTAGTCACAGCATCGAGCTCGCTGATCGTTGCCTGACCGTGCTTTGCCTTGACCGTTTCTACCGCCGCACGCGAGTGATCGAGCCAGTCTTGAACGTGAGGTAAGTCGCTCAGGGCAGCGGTATTCAGTGCACCTTTCATTGCGCCGCAGTCCGAATGTCCACAGACCACCACGTGCTTAATACCTAACACTGCCACCGCGTATTCGATAGAGGCTGTCACGCCATCGGCGTCGCGTGTATGGGGTGGGACGATGTTGCCCGCGTTACGGATAACAAAGAGATCGCCCGGCTCGGTCTGTGTAATAAGGTTGGGGTCGATGCGCGAATCCGCTCAGGTAATGAAGAGGAC
>JAYOBL010000072.1:8605-10975 GCA_038104835.1 Gammaproteobacteria bacterium
CCTCGGGGCTTTGCCCGTTAGCTAACTCCGCGAATAGCGCCTTGCGCTCCTCAAAGGATGAGGACTTGAACTGGGCGAGGCCTGAAATGATTTTTTCCATGTCTGATCTCCTAAAACTAATAAGTGTCGCAGTCTGTGATAACGATTTGATAATAAAAGGAGCTAGACGATAGGCAATACTCAGTTTTTATAGATTAGTGATAATATTTATCTATATAGTGAATTCTTAGAGTATAAATACCGTATCGCATTTTAGATTTTTAGATAAAAAATTAATCAGCAGGGAGTCGTGGTAATGGAGTCGATCGACAAGTTAAGTCTCAAGCAAATTCGTTATTTCGCCTCAATCGCAGAACACGGTAGTTTCCGCCAGGCGGCGCTAAGGTTGAATGTGACCCAGCCTACCCTGAGCAATCAGGTTGCGGGCCTCGAGGAACTGCTGGATGTACAGCTATTCGAACGGACCCGCAGCGGCACGTCGCTAACTATCGAGGGGCGCGAGCTACTCAGCAACGCCCGACGCATCATTGAGGAGGCGCAGGGCTTTGCGACACAAGCGGGCTCGCTCGCTGGCGGCGGTGCAGGCACTTATCGACTGGGGGTAACACCCACCCTCGGCCCTTACCTGCTTCCCCACATTCTTACGCCTGTTCACCAAAAGTACACCGACCTCAAGCTTTACGTTCGCGAGGATGCGCCAAGCGATCTTGAATACGGCCTGCTCAACTCACAGCACGACTTTATCCTCAGCACTCAGCCAATTATGTCGAGCAGTTTGGTGGTCGCGCCGCTTTTCCGCGAGCCGCTGAAGCTCGCCATCTCACGAGATCACAAACTCGCGGAGAAAAAGACGATTAATCGCATGGACCTGCTAGGCGAGCAGGTACTAACAATAGGAGAGCACCACCTCTTCCACCGCCAAATCACCGAGCTGTGCGAAAAAGTTGGCGCCGAAGTGCGCAGAGACTACGAAGGCACGAGTCTCGATACCCTGCGGCAGATGGTAGTGATGGGCATGGGCATCGCTTTCCTCCCTGCGCTTTACGCGAAGTCTGAGATCCGCGACGAGAGAGAGCTGCGCGTGGCCGACGTTGAGGGGGTGAATGTGATGCGCAACCACGCGCTTGCATGGCGAAGCACCTCGCCACAGCGACATTTCTACAAGGAGCTGGCAACCGAGATTCAGTCTATCGTGCGATCGAATCTTAGCAGCGTCGTGATTCCGGTGGGATAAAACACCCGGCCTCACTGATCTGTGATCGCAGAAGCAAAGGTGATTTAGAGCCTAGAAGCTATCTTCAGCCAGCCCCTTGAGAGCAAGTACTGTTAATCGCTAAAACTAGTGTTCGCTAACGCTAGGCTCTCCCACCGGCAGATCAGCAAACACTTGCTCAACATCAACCCCGTCGAAGCGAAAATGCTGATTGCAAAACTCACAGGTCACCGCGACTTCGCCTTCTCTATTTAGGACATCGAGCACCTCGTCCTTCCCTAGAGTGACGAGCATAGCTGCTGTGCGTTCCCGCGAGCAGCTGCAGTGGAACTCCACCGGCGCCGCATCAAAGAGCCTTACTTTTTCTTGATGAAAGAGGCGGTACAGCAGACTATCGACGGCTGCTAGCTTCAACTCTTGGAGCGACAGTGTGTCGGCAAGCATCGACACCCTATTCCATGCATCGTCGTCGCCCGCTTTGCCCGGCAGCTTTTGCAGCATCAAACCGCTTACATTGTCTTTATCACTGCTTAGCCAAAACCGCGTCGCTAACTGATCCGAGGTGGCAAAATAGTGCTCCAGCGCCTCTGCAAGTCTGTCGCCTGTAAGAGGAGCAATGCCCTGATGGGGCTCGGCGCCCTCTGTCTTAATGGTGATAACGAAATACTCGCTACCAAAGACCTGCTGAAGATCTGCGTCCTCGTCAATAACGCCCTCTTGGCGCGCGATCCCGCGTATCTGCTGTTCTGAATTAGCCTCTACTACTAGCAAACCTAGGGGACCCGTGCCGCGAATCTGAAGAATCACACTACCCTTAATTTTTAGAGTATCGACTAGCAGAGTTGTCGCAGCTAACGCCTCACCCAGAAGTGACAACGCGCGTCCCGTAAGCTCTGATTGCGCGACGATTTGCGCCCAGCTCTTATCAAGAGAGACGTGCTGCCCGCGAATCGGATAGTCGTCAAACAAAAAACGCTGATTCTGATCTTGTCCCTTCATACTGCCTCTCTCTAGGTTACAGCCTCTATGCACATTGTAGCTTGAGACGAGTTAGAAAAGGGGTCAGACCCCTTTAAACAACCCCATTAAACGAGACCGCGCCGCGGCGGCTGTCATAATGGCATCCAATAAAAAACCCCACCCAGCAAAGCTGGATA
>JAYOBL010000010.1:0-22079 GCA_038104835.1 Gammaproteobacteria bacterium
TGTAAGCGCCCTGATAATCCAGCTGCGCGACGATCACTCCCATCAGCGCAGGGCCAAAAACCCGCGCCAGGTTCATCACGCTGCCGGTGTAGGCCATAGCGCTCTGCAGTTTCTCGGGGCCCACAACTGTTGCTGTAATTGCCATGCGCGCCGGCATGATGAAGGGAAAGGCGCAGCCGGCGACAAAGGCGGTACACAGCAGATGCCAAAACTCCAGCTTACCAAGCAGCATCAGCGTCAGGATGAACACCTCATTTGCCACAATCAGTGATTGGCCAACGATGACCAGCTGCCGGCGCTCGACTCGGTCGGTTATCGCGCCGCCGACTATCGAGGCGAAGATCATGGGCACGGCGACAACCAAGTTGATGTATGCCAGCGACGTAGCCGTGCCAGTGAGATCCCAAGCCAGTAGCGTGCGGGTGAGCATCTGCCCGTTCATGGCTATGAAAAAGGCGGCATTGCCAAAAAACAACCAGCGGAACTGGGAGATCGAGAAAACGGCGAAAGCCCCTGAGGCCTGCTTATTGGCGTCTGCTGACTGGCCGTTGGCGTCTGACGGCTCGCTTGGGGAAGAAGAGGAGGAGTTCATGCGCGAGCCACGGGTAAAAAAGAAGCGGCGAGTATACCGGCTCGCTCGCCCCTTCACTAGCGGCGCGCCCCGAGTGTCCGCTTTGGCGCCGAATGAGTGCGTGATTTGTCCTTGGGACCTACTGCCGAACTCCCTCACGGGATAGGTTTTCGCCCATCCTACTTTGCAGAAGATTCCCCAGCCTATCCTTGTCCCTTTCCTTGCCGCTTGCCTCGCTCCTTTTCGCTCCACCAAAGGCACCCGATCGCCGCAGCGTAACAACGCCGGCTCAAGCCCTTGAAAAGCGCCAAAATACTGGCTTCGCTGCCACAATTTGAAACTTGCTCATTGCTAGGGGATTGCTTATTCTTGCCGACCGAATTGCCTTTTAGGCAGTATGCCAAAGGCCAGCCTGCACACGGTATCTAAGCGCTTACTTCATCGAAACGATGGCAACCAAATCCCTAATAAAAGGAGCTGGTTAAGCGCTTGATAAAATATCGCGGCACGTGAAAATTTATAAAGAATTCAACAACTAGGAGAGAATGGTGATACGCAATAAATTGACTCCAATACAGGGCCTTGCCGCCGGCTGCCTTCTTTCCGCGGCTGCCTTTGCCTCCAGCGCAGCGCTCGGGCAGTCAGGTACAGACGTCTATGCCGGCGACTGGCCAGACTACAACGGCAATATGCAGGCTCAGCGCTATTCGCCGCTCGATCAAATCACCGCAGAAAATGTCGGGTCGCTAGAGCTAGCCTGGCGCTTCTCAACAGCGGGTTTTGGACCCTCTACTGATTTCAACAACCCTTCGACTCCCCTTGAGATCGATGGTGTTCTCTACGCGAACGTGGGCTCGACTCGCAATGTGGTCGCTCTAGATGCCGCCTCAGGGCAGGTGCTGTGGATGTGGCGCCCCCAGGAAGGCCAACGATTCAACGATGCTCCACGTAAAGGCGCAGGCCGCGGTGTGGCATTCTGGCGCAGCGGCGATGAGCAGCGTGTCATCGACATCACTCCTGGCTTCTTCTTGGTCTCCCTCGATGCCGAGACGGGTATTCCAGACCCCAATTTCGGTGACAACGGCCGTGTGGACCTATTTGAAGGCCTCCGCAACGCTGAAGGCTTCGACAACATCGACATCGGCTCATCGGCACCACCCTTTGTTATGAATGACGTCGTAGTAGTCGGCCCCGCCCACAAGGTCGGCATGCGTCCACGCTCTAAGTCGAATGTTAAGGGCGACGTGCGCGGCTACGACGCGCGCACAGGCGAGCATCTCTGGACCTTCAAAACGATCCCCGAGCGCGGCGAAGTTGGATTCGAAACCTGGCTCGACGGCGGCGTTGAGTTCACAGGCAATGCAGGCGTTTGGGCGCCGATGTCTGGCGACCCCGAGCTTGGCCACGTTTACCTGCCCGTTGAGTCAGCCACCGGCGACCGATTCGGCGGCGACCGTCCGGGCGACAATTTATTCTCGGACGCGCTGGTTGCGCTCGACATCAAGACCGGTGAGCGTCAGTGGCACTACCAGTTAATTCATCACGACATCTGGGACTGGGATAACCCCGCTGCACCGATCCTTGCCGACCTACCCAATGGCCGCAAGATCGTTATGCAGGTCACCAAGCAGTCATGGGTTTACACCTTCGACCGCCTCACTGGCGAGCCTATCTGGCCAATCGAAGAGCTCCCGGTGCCCGCAGGCGACGTACCAGGTGAATGGTACTCACCCACTCAGCCGTTCCCAACTAAGCCGGCTCCATTCGATCGCCAAGGCTTCACCGAAGACGACGTGATCGATTTCACACCGGAGCTACGTGAGCTAGGTCTGAAGGCAATCGAAAAATTCCGCCTCAGTGAAAACATCTATCAGCCGCCTTCGGTTAAGAATGGCCCCGACGGCACGCTGGGCACTATTAGCCTGCCCTCGGCAACAGGTGGCGCTAACTGGGAAGGGGCTGCCATCGACCCCGAGACTGGCATCATCTACATTCCTTCACGCACCGATGTCTCAATCTTGTCGGTAGATAAAGACGAAAAGTCGGACATCGATTTCAGCATGGCCTTCGGTGTGCGCGCTCCCCGCGTTAAAGGTTTGCCCATTGTGAAGCCGCCCTACGGCCGCATCACGGCTATCGACATGAACAGCGGCGATCACGTTTTCCAAGTCGCGAACGCCGACACTCCAGACCGTATTAAGAACCATCCGGACCTTCAAGGTATCGATCTGCCGCGCACTGGTGTCCCAACCCGCGCGGGCATCTTCGTCACTAAGAACCTGCTATTCGCAGGTGAAGGCGGCGGCGGCGCAGGCGCAAGCCCTAAGCTTCGCGCTCACGACAAGAACACAGGTGAAATACTCGCTGTGATTGACCTGCCTGCAAACCAGACTGGTCAGCCGTTCACTTACGAGCACGACGGCAAGCAATACATCGCCATGTTTGTCGGCGGTTCAGGCAAGGTTGCTGAACTCGTCGCGTACGCATTGCCGTAACCCATAAGGAGTTAGCACATGAAAAAAGTTATTCAACAAACTGCAGCCGCTGCTGCACTTTCTCTCACTCTGCTGCCTGCACAGGCTGCAGTTTGGGAACTCGATCAGTCGCAGTCTTTTGTGATCTTCAAGTACGCCTATGAAGGCACGCCCTACGAGGGCCAGTTCGGCAACGTCAGTGCGACATTCGATATCGATCCACTCAAGCCGGGCTCGTGCAACTTCGACGTGACGATTCCCATCGAAGACATCAACGTTGATAGTCCCGAGACTCTCGACTACCTGCTAGATCTCGAGATGTTCGACGTCGACCAGTGGCCTACGGCCACATTTAAGGCCGAGAGCTGCAGCCTCGACTCGCTGAACTCTTTCACCTCGGAAGGCACGCTGACAATTCGTGATCAGACTCACCCCATCAGCTTCCCCTTTACGCTCGATATCGAGACCTGTGACGGCCAGGTTTGTTTCCACCTAACGAGCGAAGTCACTGTTAATCGCCTCGACTTCGGTGTTGGCCAAGGCTACTGGGCAAACACGGCGACTATCCCTAACGAAGTCGGTATCGAGATCGACGTTTACGCAGTACAGAAGTAAGACGCAGCGCTTGCTGCCGCTAAGCCGGCGGCAAGCGCGTTTGCCAAGCTAGCAAGGACGTTATTTGGCACGACAAGACCTCAATCTAATCGGCTTCAAGGCTCGCGTGCAGACTCACTTTTTGCCGCAGCCGCAGCCTTTCTTTTTATCTGGAGCACCACCGCAATGCGCGTAACATCACTCAAGTCATTTAGCAAAGTAGCCCTCATCGCCGCAGGATCGCTCCTGCTAAGCTCGTGCGATCGCCTGCTTACTCCCGATTTTAATACCGAGATCGCAGAGCTTCGCAGCGGCGGTTACGTATTAGACAAAGACCACGCCTCGCTGGTGTTCGAGATCAATCACCTGGGTTTTTCGACCTTCATCGGCAGCTTCGATGACTTCGATGCATCACTCAACTTCGACCCAGAAAACGTAGGCAACTCAA
Organism: Gammaproteobacteria bacterium; assembly: GCA_038104835.1. Taxonomy (GTDB): domain Bacteria; phylum Pseudomonadota; class Gammaproteobacteria; order Pseudomonadales; family Pseudohongiellaceae; genus UBA9145. The sequence continues at coordinate 4,088 of JAYOBL010000010.1, forward strand.
GCCTCGAAGTTATCGTCAACATGGACAGCCTCGACGTAAACCTGCCTGAATTCGAAGAAGAACTAAAAAGCGACAGCTGGTTCGACGTGGCCGCATACCCACAGGCTGTTTACCGCACGACGTCATTCGTTGAAGCTCGCGATGAAAACACCTTCGTTTTCGCTGGCGACCTGACGCTTCACGGTGTCACTGCGCCGGTTAATCTCGTTGTGGACTTCAACGGCGGTGGCCGCAACGTGTTGACGCGCAGCTACACGCTCGGCTTCGAAGCCTCGGCAACGTTCCTGCGTTCTGACTTCGGCGTAAGCCGCTTCACCAACTTCGGCGTGGGCGACGAGATCACACTAGACATCAACGTCGAGTTCCGCGAAGCCGAATCTGAGTAACACTCACCCCGCCGCGCTGCTTGCCTGATTTTTGGCAGATTGGATTTAACACGCTATAACAAGAGATGAGTCTTTCATTTCGAGGCAGTGTCCAATCATGAGCATTCAGGATAAGCAGCGCTGCAGTTGGTGCGGCAACGACCCTCTCTACGTCGCCTACCACGATACCGAATGGGGCATCCCCGTTCGTGACGACCGCCACCTCTTCGAACTCCTAAGCCTAGAAGGCCAACAAGCTGGCCTGAGCTGGATAGTCGTGCTGCGCAAGCGCGCGCATTACCGCAAGGTCTTTAAGAACTTCGATATCAAGAAAGTGTCGCGAATGCGCGACGAAGACCTCGATGCTCTCCTAGACGATGCGGGGCTTATTCGGCACAGGCTGAAACTCTATTCCATCCGCAACAACGCATTAGCAGCGCTCAAGGTGCAGGCCGAATTCGGCAGCTTGGAGAACTACTTCTGGGGTTTCGTTAACGGCGAGCCCATGGCCAACGAGCGCCGGTCGACAGATGACGTGCCGGCGAGCACCGAGCTAAGCGAAGCACTTTCCAAAGACCTCAAAAAACGTGGGTTCAAGTTTATCGGCAGCACGATCTGCTATGCCTTCATGCAGGCAGGCGGGCTAGTCGACGACCATGTGAGCAGCTGTTTCCGCTATGGGCAGGACTCATAACGCGCTTTCTTGAGCTTACTGATCGCCAAAATTAATGGAAGAGCCTAGACGATATCCATCAGCTCATTCTTTCTGATCTACTCTTCCTCTTCGCGCTGAAATTGGGCGAAGGCTATGGAGTTGAGCTCGTGGGCGCGATCACCAAAGACGATCTTCTGTAAGAGCTCCTCGATAGTCTCGGCAAAGTTTTCGCTGTGCAGGTAGGCGGACACATCGCCGTCGGTTGGGTCTAGGGCGATCTGCCTTAAGTCTCGTCGATGATCCTCAGTGATAAGCACCACGGGCGTGGGATGACGGAACGGACTACGCCGCTCCTGTGCTCGCAGCGCGAAGAGGAACTGGTCGCGGGGTTTTTTATAGCTGTTCCACCCGGTAATGAGGCAGGCTATCTTATTGGTGCCCAAGCCCAAATAACGGTTGTACTGACGAATCGCTTCCTGAGCGTTAGCCTCGTTATAAGTGCTGATAGTGGTATAGAGACCCGTCTTGCCGAGTAGCGCCGCACATTCGTCTACCAGCTTATTATCGAGGTCGTATAGCAGTATTACCGGCTTCAAAGTCTGTTTACCTTTCGCTTCTTATTGCTTTTCTTTGTTTTCGGTCGTTCTTTTTAGTGTTTTTTTAGTGTTCTTTTTAGTGTTCTTCTTAACGATTCCTATTTATCACCCTATTCATGCAGCGCGATACCTAGAGAGCTTTCCGATTTTTCTTGTCTGCAGGCTTATTTACCTGCGTGCGGTTTGGTACTCCTAGCCTGCTGCGCTATTAGCTACGAAATACCACGCTATTGCTTATCGGTTCGCGTGCTGTGCGGGTCTTGTTCGCTGCCACGCTCAGGTCTTCGTAGCCAAAACTCAGACCAAATAGAATCTTGGTTTCGTCCTGAATATCAAAGGCTTCACGAATGAGATCGGGGTAGTTACGCATAGTGCCCATCGGACAGCTTTGAATACCGAAAGCGACCATCGCTAACATGAGGCTCTGGGCATACATGCCGACATCAAGCGCCACGGTGGTGCCAAAGGCTGGATTCATGCCGAGGAAAGCAATGTAAGGGGCATCGAAAAACTCAAAATTACGCACGATGGCGCGCAGCCTGCCCTCTTTGTCATCACGCGCGATGCCCATGTTGTTGTAGAGAGCGACCGCGCAGTCAACCTGCCGCTTTCGGTACTCGCCTTCAAAGGTGGCGCGGTAGGGGTAGTCGGGATTCGGGGAAACTTGATTCACCGTATTCTGAACCATTTGTGCGCGCAGTCGTTCTTTCAGCGCTCCGTGCGCCACATACACCTTCCAAGGCTGCACATTGCAGTTAGAAGGCGCCATTTGCGCGGCTTCGAAAATGCGATTGAGCACCTCTTCGGGAATGGGCTTGTCCAAGTAGCCTCTGGCGGAGTGGCGTGTATAGAGCGCTTCGATGACGCTCATATCAGGGTCTATAGCGCGGCTCTTCTCTTGCGTCGGATCGGCGCTTTCGTAGGCTTCCAGCAAGTTCGGTTGATTCTCGGCTTTGTGCATCTATTTCCTCGGTCTTTCTTAACGCGGTTGGTCTGGGTTAGAAAGGTCGGTGGCTGACTCGCAGCGCTAGCTAAGTATTCTGCCACCATCGACGTCGACGGTAGTGCCGGTCACAAAGCGGTTCTGCATGACAAAGAGAATGCCATCGGCTACTTCTTCAGAGCTGCCCGCGCGCGGGATCAAATGAGTCGCAGTCATGCCCGCGAGGTTCGCCTCTTTTGCATCGCCCATGGCATCGAACATGGCAGTATCAACAGTGCCCGGGCTCACCACATTCACTCGAATAGGTGCCATTTCTACCGCCAAGCAGCGCACCAGGTTTTCAACCGAGGCGCCAACGCAGCTCAAGGGGGACTGCGCCGGGCGTATCTTGCGCGCGGGTGAGCCGCTAACTAGCGTAATCGAGCCGTCTTCGGCGAGATAGGGCGCGCCAGTACGGACAACGTTGGTATATCCCCAAAGCTTGTCGTAGGCGGCTTTAAACTGCTCATCTGTCTGTTCTAAAAACGGCTTTAGCGTTCGCTCGCCACCTACAGCAGCCGACACCAAGTGATCGATAGTGCCCACTTCGTCGAAGATTGCTTTCAGCGCATTGGCATCGTGCGTATCGGCCTGTCGCACTTCGAAACTGCCGTTAGCCGCAGCGGTAGCCTTGTCGATATGGGCCTGTGAGCGACCCGCGGCCCAGACCTTAGCGCCGGCTGCGGCTGCGGCCTGAGCAGCTGCAAGACCAATTCCCGCTGTTCCACCGATAATAACGACACGCTTTCCTTTCAACGAACTGCTGGGCATTTTTCTCTCCTTTCAAATGGTGGCAAGTAACCTGCGCTATCCTTGAGGTGATGCGGGCTATCAAGCGAGACTTAAGTCGCGAATTAGCGTTAGATAGTACCATAGCAAGCGGGGCAAGCTAGGCTGGCGAAAAGCTCTGCAAACACCACTCAGATAACCGAGGAATTTATTATGGAAAAAAGAATTAAACGCATTAAATTCAGTGTTCTAGCAGTCTTAGCAGCCTCGACAAGCGTCGGACTCAGCGCCTGTAGCAGCTGGGTGCAACTCACCCCTCAGGGCGAGAAAGTCAGCTTGGCGGACACGGCTGCGCAGGTGCAGCAATGCAGCAGGGTCGGGCGCGCCAACGTGCAAACACTCGGCAAGATCCTCGTCGTCGAACGCGGTGGCCAGCGCCTGCAGGATGAGCTCTTGAGCCTGGCCCGCAATGAAGCTGCGGACCTTGGTGGCGATACTGTTGTGCCCGAATCGCTTATCGCCAATGGGAAGCAAACTTTTGGTGTTTATCGCTGCGGAAATTAGAAACTGCGATCTCCATCACCCTCATTTAATTGCGAGCTCAATCACATATATGGCACTGTCTATGGCACAAAAATAGCACTGAACAACGCTCACCGGTTTAGCTAAAAAAACATCAAACTAGGCTATCTGGCGTCGTCGCAAATCTCAGGGAGAGAAGATAATGGGCTCATCGTTGCTCAGGGTTAGTGCGCTATTCGCCATGGCGCCAGACCTTGTTTTAAAGGCCCGTCGACGTCTCCTAGCTGCGATAATCCTCCTCACAGCCTTTCTACTTTACGGCCTGCTCGCCTACGGAAAGTTCGACGTTAGCTACGACAGCTTCCTCAATGCAGAAGACCCCGCCATTCTTGCGCTCAACGAGTATCGCCGCCAGTTCGGCAGCGACGACAATCTGTATTTGGTCTACGAAGCAATAGATGGTGACGTGTTTTCCCGCCAGTCTTTGGAGGCTGTTCGACGCTTAACAGAAGATTTAGAAAACTGGCAGAGCCTAGACCCCGCCGACTACGCGCAGACCCCCGCGGGTGAAGCGATAGACCTTAATGAGCTGAAACATCTGCGCCGCATCCAGTCCATTACCAATCTTCGCGTACAGAGCAACGAGGCAGACACGCTGCGCTCCGAACGTTTAATTCCGATCGACCTCCCTGAATCCGACGCAGAACTCGCAGCCATCAAAGCTGATGCGCTCGCAGAAGAAGACTACCTCCTGGCGTTCTATTCCGCTGACGCCCGCTACGGCGCGATTATGATTCAGACTGATTTTGGGGCCATGACCAAGTCAGACTACGTACCTGCGGTGGATGCCGAGGCGCTCTCGCTCGATATGAGCTTTGACAGCTTCGCATTCGAAGGCGACGGTGCCGGCCTTGACTATGACGAGACCGCCGAAGTAGACGAGCGCATTTTCGAACCGATGGACATGTTTGGCTATACCGAGTTCTACAACGCAGCCAAAAGTGTTTTCTCGAAATACGACACGCAGCTCAGGTTTTCCGCAGTCGGCAACCCGCCACTCATGGGCTTTCTCACTTCTGTGCTCCTGCAGCTGCAGACCCTAGGGGCCGGCGTTATTGCCGTCTTTGCCTTTTTGCTCTGGGCACTTTTTCGTTCTGCGAGCGCAGTCATTTGGCCTGTCACAACCATACTCGTGAGCATTATCTGGATGTGGGGCACCACGGTGTGGCTCGGGGTCGCTACTTCACAGATGATAGGTCTCAGCTGCCTTTTGGTTTTCGCAGTGGGTATCGCCAATTGTATCCACGTGATGAGCGCTTACTTTTATTTTAAGAAAGAAGGCGTGGAGCACAGGCCCGCGTTGTCACAGGCCTATGGAAAAACCGGGCTCGCAATCCTAGTGGCCTCTCTCACCACAATGGCAGGTGTACTAGCACTCACTACGTCAGAGATCGTTCCCATCAAAGTCTTTAGCGTCATGTCCGCTTTCGGTGTTCTGGTCGCGTTCTTGGCGTCATTGCTGCTACTGCCGCTGTTGCTGGATATTTGGCACCCCGGCGCGGTAACAGACAAGCTAACCCTCGCACAGAGACTCGGTGCGCGCTGGAAAGGCCTCACTAGCAATGCTCGACTTCTGCTCGGCCTCGCATACTGCGCGGCTCTAGTCCTCGTTGCAGGTGTAAGCATTGGTGGCTATCTAGTCTTCACAAGCTTCCTCGCCTATTTCGTAATCAACTGGGGCAGTCAAACCCTAGGCCGCCTGCCTTATTACACCCAGCGGTTTCCAATGCTAATTTTGGCGATTTTTGCTACTACGTTCTTTGTCTGCGCGTATGGGACTAGCAAATTAAAAATCGACTCGAACATGACCGAACTTACGCGCGCAGGCAATCCGATGCGTGTTGCTTACGATATCGTCGATCAAAATATGGCGGGTGCGCAGATGATGGTGATCATGATCGACTCGCAGCGTGCGGACGGCATGCTAGAACCTGCGGTAATGCGCGCGATCGACGCATTACAATCCCGTATCGAGTCGCGCTACTCAGACCAAGTGACAAGAACCTACTCATTGGCGAATATCGTCAAGGATACCAACGAAATAATGAATGACGGCGATCCGGCGTTTTACCGGATCCCAGACTCGCAGCAGATGATTTCTCAGCTGCTCTATTTGTTTAACAGCGCGAACCCCGAGGACAGGCGTAGCCTCGTCTCCGACGACTACAGCCGCGCCAGCGTATCGCTCAATATCTACAATGCGGGATCTTACGAGTACGAGCAGTTCTTCGCTCGCATCAGCGAAGACATTGATGAAATCTTCCTTGAAGCGAGAGCGATCAATCCCGAACTCGACGTTTATCTCACAGGCTCAATGGCGCTACTCATGCGCCTCGCCGACGAGGTCGCAAGCTCACAGTTCTCGAGCTTCTCTCTCGCTTTCGCCGTGGTCAGCGTCATTATGATCCTTGCGCTCGGCTCGCTCCAGGCAGGACTCATCGCCATGGTCCCAAATCTGATTCCTGCACTGCTCAGTTTTGGCCTTATGGGTCTACTTGGGATTTCCCTAGATATTGATACCCTGCTAATCGCACCCCTCATTATGGGGATAGCGGTAGACGATACTATTCACTTCATGACTCACTACCGCGTTGAACTGTTGAAGACTCGCAGTATCGAGCGCGCTTTGCGCAGCGCCATCGAGGAAGTCGGTCAGGCGGTTATGTTCACCACCCTCGTACTCGGCCTTGGCTTCGCACTGCTCAGTTTTTCGGACTATCTTGGCATGGCAAAAATGGGGTTCTTCGGGGCGCTCGCTATTTTCATCGCGCTGCTCTGCGATCTATTCTTAATCCCCGCAATGATCATTGTATTCAGACCTACGCTGGGCATAGAAAAAATAGATACTCACATAGAGTTTAGCAAGGAGGGTTTCGCGTGAGAGGAACACGAAGAAAATTTGGGACTGCCTTGACCCTAGTTGCTCTCGCTTTTAGCACCGCTGCGATCGGCCAGGCACTGTCTCCTCGCGAAATCATGGAGCGCGTTGACGACTACCAGCGCTCGATTTCAGACTCTGCGTTTAATCGCATACGTCTTTCAAGCTGCAAATTCGGCATCAAAGACGGCAAGATTACCTGCGCCGAGCGGCCACGCATCAAGGCGCTGGAATCCGTGGGCAAGAACTACGGCAGCAGCAACAAAGACACCAAGAACGTCACCATTGTCCTAGAACCCGCCGCAGAACGTGGCATCGGTATGCTGACCTACGTTTACGAAGAGGCCAACAGAGATAACGAAACTTGGCTCTATCTATCGGCACTCGGGCGAGTAAAACGCATCGCCAGCAGCAATTCCGATGATGACTCCGAGGCGGCCTCGCTTTTCGGATCGGAATTCACCACCGAGGATACAGAGACTGGCAAGCTAGACGAATATAGCATTAGTCTCTTAGAGGAAACCTCAGAGGGCGGCCGCGAGGTCTGGAAGCTTGAGTTGGTGCCCAATGAAGGGCGAGCGCGAGAGTCACGCTATTCGAAGCTCATCCACTATGTCGATAAAGAGCGATTCGTGAGCCTTCGCATCGAAATGTACGATCAGTATGACAAAGAGATTAAGCGCCTCATGGCGTCGCGCGTCGAGCTCATCAACGGCGCTTGGACTGCACGCTCGCAGACTATGATGAATTTGGTCAGCAATCGCTTGTCGAACATGGCCGTGGTCGAGATTAATACGGGACTCGAGATCAAAGACGACTTTCTAACCCAGCGCACGTTGGAAGACGTCGCCTTCCGCGAGGCCGAGCTTGCTCGTCTTCGCAGTCAGGTTCAGTAGTTTTAGTCGAGCAAAAACCTTGAATCACAAAGTCATTCTGCCCCTCGCCTGCGGTACAGTGCTCACTGTTGCAGCGGCGAGCCTTTTTGCTCAAGAGGATGCATCAGACACAGCTGTTGATAGCGCTGTTTTCGATGGTACAGCTTTCGATAGCGCTGCTTTCGATGGTACAGCTTTCGATAGCGCTGCTTTCGATGACACAGCTTCTAATAGCGCTGCCCTCGATGGTAAAGCTTTCGATGAAGCGACATTTGACGGCGCGGCGCTTGATGGTGATGTATTCGATAGCGAAGCATTTGATAACGAAGCATTCGATAGCGCCGCTCTGGATGAGGGACTCTTCGGGGAATTTGTGGACGACTTCGGTTCTACAGAGAATGCCTCAGCGCCCGCTTGGCTCAGCGGTTTCACCGTAAAACTTACCCATCAGCTCCTTCTACAAACTCGTAGCCATGAGCCGAGCATCACAACCCCCACCGGACAAACGCTTAGCTTCGCGAAGCAGGCTGACGTCGAGACCAACAGACTCGCCGCCAATATACGCTATCAGTACGCATTCGCTCCGGGCTGGCTGCTGCAGGCTAGCGGCTTCGCGCGGCTGTTCATTTGGGACGACTATGAATTCGACGCTCAAGGTCATGACTTCGCCCGCGAATACAGGCTTAACGAGTTCTTCATACAGCGCAGCTTTGGTGACCACAGCCTAAAGCTCGGCAATCAAACGGTGGTTTGGGGAGAAGTTGATGGCAACTCGGTTTTAGACGTCATCAACATGGTGGATTTCCGCGACTTCAGTACGCTCGACATCGAAGATATCCGAATGAACCAGCCCATGCTCGTGTGGGAGTATTTTGGCGACAAATTCGGTGAACGCAGCAGGCTTTCTACCTTCCTTACACTCTACCCCGAATACAATCCGCCCCTCATGCGTGGCAGCCCTTTCCATAACGAGCCTGCGTTTCATATCGCCGACTACAAAAGGACCGGAAACCTAGACTTCGAGGGAGGTGTGCGCTGGAGCCGCTCCTTCGAGGGCAGCGACATTGCGGTTATGGCCGCGCGCTTGATCGAAAACCAGCTCACTTACTCGGCCCCGGCTAATCCTTTAGACGATGCCGTGTCGAAAAATAATTCTTTCTCTTTGCTCGGCTTCAGCGCCAACAGGGCCTTCGGTAAACTGCTGCTCAACGTAGACCTCGCCTATACTCGCGGCGTGAGGATAAACAATATAAACCTGCCCGCAGGTGTAGGTAGCGAAGACTCGCTGCAGCGGCGTGATCAACTGGGAACCTCTATCGGCCTAGAGTACGCCATAGACAGCGAGCAGAATCTGGCGTTCAGCACGCAGATACTCCAGCCGCTGAATAAGGATGCGCAAGATGGTGGGGACAGCAGTGCGCCGGACGCGGACCGAACTGGCATTTGGTTACTACGCTATTCCAATAGCCTTCTAAACGGTGACCTCGCGCTGGCGCTCACCGCGCAGGGCGATCTCGATGCGCAGTTCGCAATCCTGCAGGCTTCCGCAGAGAGGACTCTGAGCGATCGCTGGTCGGCGGCGGTTAACCTAACCCTCCTCGAGGGTGTAGACACCTCGCCTATCTCCCTATTCGAAGGCGATATTCGATTAGGGCTGACAGTCAGCTATTCGTTCTAGTCTGCGCGCTGCTAATACTTGGTCTTGCGGTCGAAGATTTCTCTGTCGAACTCGCCTTCCCAATTCGCCACCGCGGTAGACACCGAAAGGTCACCGCAAATATTTACCGACGTGCGCAGCATGTCGAGAGGTCTATCAAAAGGCAGAATAAAGCCGATCACCACTGCTATCTGCTCAGGTGTTATACCAATCGCTCCCATGACTGCCGCCATTAGAAACAGCGACGCCCCCGGCACGGCAGCCGTGCCAACCGACACCAGAGTCGTCGAACCGGCAACTATCGCGTAGTCGGCAAGGGAAAGATCGATACCAAAAGCCTGCGCGGCAAACACCGAAACGATTCCAACATACAGCGCAGTGCCGTCCATGTTGATCGTCGCACCCAGAGGCAAAACGGTAGAAGCGACCACGGGCTTGATGCCCAGATTCTCCTCCGCAACCGACATCGAGACTGGCAGAGTCGCTGAGCTAGACGAGGTCGAGAAGGCAACCAGCATGGCATCGCGCGCACCGCGAAAGAAATTGAGCGGCGACAGCCCAAGGCTAAGCTTAATGATGCCGACTCCGTGGACCACGACAACGTGAACTACACAGGCGAGCACCACGGCCAGGGCTAGGGTGAGTACATCAAGCAGCGCGGCAACGCCCTGAGTGCCGGCTACCGCGGCTATCAGCGCAAACACACCGAAGGGAGCGACTTCCATTACCCAATGGGTAATGCGCAGCATCATCTCGCTGCTCGAGTCCATCAATTCCGCCACCGGCTTGCCCTTCTCGCCGATGGTCAGAACGCTCACTCCCACCAAAAGTGCGAAGAAGATGATCGCGAGAATATTGCCCTCGGCCAACGCAGCTATTGGATTCGACGGGACAATACTGAGCAGGCGTTCAGACAGCGGAATCGCTTCTTGGACGGCGCTCGGGGCCGCGGCCGACAGATCAACACCGACACCCGGCTGCAGTACGGCCGCAAAGAAAAGGCCTATGATGATGGCCGCAAGGGTGGTGAGCATATAGATCGCCAAAGTCTTGGCGCCAAGGGAGCCGAGCTTGGCGGGGTCGCCCATCGCGACCACGCCCGACACTAAGGTCACGAACACCAAGGGCACTACGACCATGCGTATTAGGCGCACGAACAGCTCGCCCAACCAGCTGATGCTTGAGGCTCCGGGCCCCCAGATCATCCCCACAATGACGCCGAGCACGAGCGCGAGTAGAATACGCTTCCAAAGCGCGGTGGCGAACCAAGTCTGTAGCATGAGTAATCCCTTAATCCTATTGGCCTTGCATGGCGTAGTGTTTGCGCGCCCAAGATATCCGCAGAGCGCATGACAGCGCAAACGTCTAAAGCGCTAAGTTACCGCGTTTGCGCGCTAAGATCGACTAGCCAAAATGCCTCAGGATTTCAGCCTGATGTTAGTGAAAATATAAGGAATACAGATGTCTGAATGGGTCTCAGGGAAGGTTATAGAGAATAAGCACTGGACACAGAACTTGTTCTCGCTGCGAATAGAAGCGCCCATAGAGCCCTTCAAGGCAGGCCAGTTTACTAGCCTAGGGCTGGAGATAGACGGTGAACTCACCGCCCGCCCCTACTCGCTGCTCAATGCGCCTGGCGAGCAGCCATTAGAGTTTTTCTTCTACACTGCCACCGATGGCGTGCTCTCCAATGCCATGGTGAGCCTGAAGGAAGGAGACGACATTCTCGTCAAACGCGAAGCCAACGGCTTCTTTACCCTAGACGAAGTCCCTAGCTCGAAAGACCTTTGGCTGCTGGGGACAGGGACGGGCATTGCCCCCTACTTCTCGATGTTGCAAACCGATGAGCCTTGGGAGCGATTCGAGCGCGTGATACTCGTCCATGCTGTGCGTCAGAGCAGCGACCTTCGCTACCAGGAGCTCATCGAAGAGTTAAGTTTGAACTACGGCGAGCGCTTCGTGTTTCAAGCCTTCGTAAGTCGCGAGGACATAGAAGGCACGCTACCCGGCCGCATCCCCGAGGCACTGGGCAATGGCGCCTTGGAGCAAGCCACCGGCATTAGCATTAGCGCTACAGACTCGCAGTTCATGCTGTGCGGGAACCCTGCGATGGTCGCGGATGCGACAGAAGCACTGAAAGTTTTGGGGCTTAGCAAGAACCGTCGCCGCACGCCCGGACAAATAACCGTCGAGAAATACTGGTAGCACCTAACCCCGAAGAAACAGAAAGGAGCACAGATTAAGGATCGCTGCGAAGGCTCTTCAGGGTCGCGAGCGTCTCTAAAACCTGCTCGTGGCGCCCGTAATGGGCGAGTTCATGGCCTTCCTCCACTGTCGCTGCCTGTGACTTCAAGAGTCTTTGCTCCGCCAGTTCATACTCCTGCTGATCGATAAGGAAAAGCGCATGGAAGTAGTTAGCATCCATGCCCTCTGGATTCATCTCTACTCCCTTGGCGAGTAATTCCCGGGCCTTGTCTTCGTCGCCAAAACCCAAGGGCCAACCTGGCACCGAATGGTAGAGAATACCTAAACTGCTATAGGCCGACCCCTTAGCCACCTGCGGGTCGGTGTCGATCAACGCTTCGAGATCATTCCTCGCCTCTTTCGCAAGACTCAGCGCCGTGAGAGGGGACGAGACCTCAGCCAGAGAGCTTTTTATGATCGCCGTCCAAAGCTTGAGCTCAGAGTTTTGAGGCTTTGCCATAAGCCCTGCCTGCGCATCAGCGAGCAGGGTCAAGTAGCCAGCCTCACGATCTTTAAAGGGAACTGTGTAGGCCAATTCAGCCCAGCGCAGGCGTAGCATTGTAACGGAGCTGACCTCCTGTGCCCTCAGCTGGGGTGCCAGCAACAATGCGACTATGAGAAAGAGTATTGAGCTTCGCGGCTGCAAATATCTGCTACTACCGAGCGGCGGTTTTGTGAGCTGCCGATGTGCTGGAATGAAGTGAAACATTGTCTATCTCCCTGTGAAGAAGATGCAGTGTTTCAAGTTGCGTGAACCGTGCAAATCTATTCGAGGGAGATCTGTGATACTTATCACGCTCTGTTTAGAAGCTCGGCGGCACTCTTAGGCTGCCTGCGGCCTCTAGCACCGCGCCGAGGTCTACGAGCTGCTGCTCCTGAAAAGAAGGCGCGTAAAGCGTGATACCAATCGGCTGACCCGAATCGCGGTAGCCGACCGGCATCGTGAGCGCTGGAAAATTAGCGAAGGCACCTGCACTCGCCCCGCTGTTATTGATTCGCACCAGCGCGTCTAAGCTATTGTCCTCGAACAGCCGCTCTAAATAGCCCCCAGTCTCGCCAACCACCAACGCCCGAAGCGCCTCTGTTCGCTCAGCCATGAGTGCCGGCTGTCCGACGAAAGACGCCTCAAAAGCCGCCATGCCATCGACAAGGGCCTGCCCGTAAGGCATGCGCTGGGAGGCCGCCTGCTCGTTAAACGCCTTGATCTCGGCAAGGCTTGCAACTGGCACAGCCGGGGGCGCCCAAGCGTCGAGATAGGCGGGCAAGTCCCGAACCATTTCGGCCCCCATGAATTCGACTTCCTGGGGCAGATCAGGCGGAGAGAACTCGACCGGCACTATCTCGGCGCCTGCTGCCTCGAGTGTCGCAACCGCTGCGGCGATAAGCGGATCGTCTGCGAGCGCCCGAGGCAGTCCCAGCCGCAGCCCCGCAATGCTGGCCTCGCGCAGCACAAGGCGCAGGTCGGCGCTGATTAACGGCATCGCCCTATCAGCCTGATCATAGCCTGCCATCGCGTTAAAGAGAGCGACGACATCTGCTAAGTTGCGGCCCATAGGCCCAAGTGTGTCGAGGGTACTTGCGATCGGCACGACTCCAGAGCGGCTAAGACTGCCGGTGGTAGGTTTGAGTCCAACCAGAGAGTTAGAACTTGCCGGAGAGAGGATGGAGCCTGCCGTTTCGGAGCCCACAGCGGCAACAGCGAAACCGGCGGCGATCGCAGCGCCACTGCCAGAGCTAGACCCGCCCGTATTGAACTCAAAGCGCCCATAGGGATTCAACGTCTGCCCGCCCAGCGCGCTGTATCCTGAGGGGCAGCCGCGACAGAAGAAGTAGGCCCATTCGCTGAGATTCGCTTTACCGAGTATCACCACGCCGTTGCTCTTCAAACGGGTAGTGACAAAGGCGTCTTGCGTCAGATTCTCGGCTAAGGCCGCCGCACCTGCGGTGGTTGGCAAGCCCTCGAAACCGACGTTGTCCTTAAGCAGAACCGGCAGTCCGAACAGTGAGTCCGCTGGGATCGCTTCACCGGCCTTCACCCGCTCTTGGCGCTGCGCGTCTGCAGCCTGCGCGGCTGCGACGGCCCCAGGGTTGAGCGCGATCACGGCGTTAAGAAATTGCGTATTGCTGCTTTCGATATCGATGATACGTGCAATGAAGAACCGACTAATATTTTCATAGCTTAGCTTGCCTTGAGCCACCGCTTCCTGCAGCTCAGCAGCGCTCTTCTCAAGAATCTCCGCCTCGAAATTAGCGATCACGCGGCGCCGCGTTTCTGGCTGCGCTAGCCCCTGAAAGCCCTGCCATAACTCGTCTTTGCGGCGCAGCGGCGAAGACAGCCTGCGGTAATGCATGCGCGGATTGGGATGCGCTGCGAGCGTCGCCAAAGCCGCCCCTTCGTCGAAGTCTGCGGACTGAGCGTAGCTCGAATGCGTGTTCATCAGCAGGGCAGGAGAAACTACCGCGAGCGCTAGACAGCACTTCAACAAGCGGCTTGTAGATTCCCCTAGCCAATTCCGGTTTACAGAGCGAGTAAGCGACTTATTCATTGAGATTTCTCTCCTGAGTGAGATCGAAGCGCTGGCTTCTTGGCTGAAATCAGCCTTGGGCGAGCAGACTCGCCATCAGAGCATACAGTACCACTCTTGGCGCGAGCCTGACGCGCACGGGGGCTAAGCTAGAGCGTAAGGTTCACTGCAAACCGGCGGGGAGCCAGCGGCGTTAGTCTTTGTAGTCCCTGCAGAATTGCCCAGTGCATCCGCTTTTCTGCGTTCTTACATTTTTGCCCTGAATAGCCTAAATTAAGCTTTATCCTAATTCATCGCTCACGCTCTATCGAGGCCGATATCCATGAATCTTCTCTCTTTTCTTACCCCTGCCCTCGCACCTCGTCAGTTCGCGCGCTCGCTAGCTGCCTCGGCATTCGCGCTGCTTCTTGTTGCCTGCGGGGAGTCTGCCGAACGGGGCGATGTGAGCTCGCAGGAAGCCTCTCCCGCGGCAGGCTACACCCGCATCGATGCGCGCAATCCCAATGACCCGCTCAAGGCATCGATATTCGAACTGGACAATGGCCTCAAGGTTTACCTCACCGAAAACCATGAAGAGCCACGCTTCTACGCTGAAATTGCCGTGCGCGCCGGCAGCAAGCACGACCCTGCGGACGCTACTGGCCTCGCACACTATCTCGAGCACCTTCTATTCAAAGGTAACCAGAATCTAGGCACGTTAGACTACGCGGCGGAAAAGCCCCACCTCGATAAGATTACCGAACTCTATGAAGAGCACTTCAATACCCAGGATCCTGCGCGACGTGCAGAGATCTACGCCGAGATAAATGCTACCGCCCAGCTCGCGGCTCAATATGCTGTGCCCAATGAAATCGACAAGCTGTACAACGCCATGGGCGGCTCCGGTCTCAATGCTCATACTTCCAACGAAGAAACGGTCTACAAAATAGGCCTGCCTTCTAATCGTCTCGAGGCCTGGGCAGAAATCGAATCCGACCGCTTTGTGAACCCCGTGTTTCGAATTTTCCACACCGAACTCGAAACGGTCTACGAAGAGAAGAACCGCTCGCTCGATAACCGCGGCTTCATTCTTTACACCGCGCTCAATGAGCTCATGTTCAAAGAGCACCCCTACGGTCAACAGCCAACTATCGGCACGGTTGAGCATCTAAAGAACCCGTCACTCGTCTACATACAAGACTATTTCGACACCTACTACGTGCCAAACAATATGGCCCTATTCATTAGTGGCGACATAGACACACAGCAAACTATCGAGCTAATCGCCGAGAAATTTGGCGCTTGGCAACGCAAAGCAGTGCCGGAGGTCGGCCCGTGGGAGGAAGCTCCTATAGCGGGGGTCGAGCGCAGCACCGTGCAGTATCCCGGTGAAGAGCAAGTGCAGATCGCCTTCCGCACCGTGCCCAACGGCCATGAGGACAAAGAGGCGCTTATCCTCGTAGATATGATCCTCGACAATGCGACAGCCGGCCTTATTAACCTTAACCTTAACCAGCAGCAGCTTGTCGCAAACGCGGGTTCGTCGCCTCAGTTCTTTAACGATGCCGGCATGCAACTGCTTTACGGCGTACCCAAAGACGGGCAAACGCTAGATGAAGTCGAAGCCCTATTGCTTGACCAACTAGAACTAATTAAAGCTGGCGAGTTCGACGAATGGATAATCCCCGCTATCATTAACGACTTCAAAAAGAATCAGAAAGCGAGCCTCGAGTTCAACACCTCGCGCGTCGCAATGATGCGTCAGTCCTTTATCGAGGGTGCACAGTGGGAAGACTACAGCGCCGAAATCGAGCGCATGGAGCAGCTCACTAAAGCCGACGTCGTTGCTGCGGCAAACAAATATTTCGGCAGCGACTACGTTGCTGTGCAGCAGATCGATGCGCAGCACACCGTTCCTCCGGTGGAGAAACCACAAATCGACCCGGTGACGATCGACCCTTCACGGCAGTCTGAATTCGCCTCTGCTATCTTGGCAATGGACTTTGAGCCTATCGAACCGGTATTCGTCGAGGCTGACAAAGACTATCGCCGCATCGAATTTGCTGACGGCGTTGAGCTGTTCTATGCGCCCAATCCGCTCAACGATCTGTTTACCTTTTCGATAGGTGTCGATGTCGGCACCCAGGAGAACGACAAACTCAGCCTCGCCGCCGCCATGATGGATGTCGCTGGCACCGATACCCTGAGCAATGAAGAGCTGCAGAAAGAGTGGTACCGGCTCGGCAGCAGCTTTAATTTTGGCGCCGGTGAAAATTCTTCAGGGTTCAGCCTGTCCGGGCTGGACGAGCAGTTTGAAACTAGCCTTGAGCTGATGATGACCGCAATCAAACAGCCGAGCACAGATGAGCAAACACTCGAGCAGCTTAAGGCGATACTTTTAAAGTCGAGGCAAGATCAAAAGAGCTCGCCGCCGGCTATCGCTCGCGCGCTTTATCTCTATAACCGCTATGGCGAGGAATCGCCGATGCTGGAGGCGCTGAGCAGCGAGGAGATTCGTGCAACCTCACTCGACGAGCTGACCTCTTTGCCCGGCAGTCTTTTAGACTACCAGCACACTCTCGCCTACACCGGTTCTTTGCCCTTGGAACAGGTGGTCGAAACTGTTCGCCGCCATCATCCTTTGGCGAGCGATCTCAAACAGCCCCCAGCCTATCGCTTCCGCACGGCGCGGGAGATTAGTAGCAACGAAGTTTATGTTGTCAATCAGCAGACCGCTCAGGCGCAGGTGCGCATCGAGTTTGCCGACGGTGAATACAATGCCGACGACCGCGTCCCCGCATCGGTTTACACCGGCTACTTCGGTAGCGGTATGTCTAGCGTTGTGTTTCAAGAACTTCGCGAAGCTCGTGCGCTAGCCTACTCCGCCTCTGCGCGCTATGGACAAGGCAGCCGCGTGAACGATCAGAACCTCATGCTGGGCGCCATCGGCACGCAGACCGACAAGACCGTCGACGCGCTCAATGCCTTCATCGACCTTATCGACAATATGCCGGAGTCCGAAGAGCGCTTCGATGAGACGGTTGCAGCGCTTCTCAATCGCTACCGCACCTCAAAGCTAAGTTTCAGAGAAGTCATCGGCGCAGTTCGAGGCTGGGAAGAGCTCGGCCTCGCGGGCGACCCGCGCCGGGAGAGCTACGCCAAGCTGCAGAGCCTGACATTCGATGAGCTCAAGGCCTTTCAAGCCGAACACGTGAAAGATCGTGCCAAGCTAATTTCTATTGTGGGAGATCTGTCAATAATCGACACTGAGGAACTGGCGCAGTTTGGCTCGGTCAAAGAAGTCGCGGTTGACGAGCTTTTCGTCGACTAGCCTCACTGCCCATTCAGCTCTCAGTCAGCCTACAGTGGCTACTTTGCTGTGACTCGTTTGCTGTGAGTCGGCCCCGGGGCGATGACAAAGCCCTGAGCGCTGATGACGTCTACGGGTAACGAGAGCAAAGCCGCTGTGAAGCTTGGCTTTTGGCGATAATTGCGGCCGGTAGCTGCGAACAACACAGAGAGATAGGTTTCAAAGAGACAGGCGATGCCCGAGAAGTTGGCCAAATCCGCAGCACCCGTGCTCCTCATGCAGGCCGTCGTGAAAAGCTACGGCTCTGTGGAGGTGCTGCGCGGAGTTGATCTCACAGTAACTCAAGGATCTATTCACGGACTCGTCGGGCTCAATGGCTCTGGCAAGACCACGACGCTGGATTGCCTGCTTGGACTCAGCGCGATAAACGCAGGCAGGATTGAGATCCTCGGCTCTCCTCCCGCAAGGCTCCACGAAACCGAGGGCGCCATAGTCGCCGTTTTCGACACGCCGTCGCTGCACTCCCAGCTCACGGTGCGGCAAACGCTACAGCACGCCGCCACGCTGTGCCCCTCCCCTTCACGCAGTGTTGACGAGCTCATGACCTTGCTTAGC
>JAYOBL010000010.1:22089-28333 GCA_038104835.1 Gammaproteobacteria bacterium
GCGACTACAAACTCAGCAAGCTGTCGCTAGGCAATCGGCGGCGTGTTTCCATTGCTCACGCGCTTGTCGGCGATCCTAGCCTTGTCCTGCTTGATGAGCCTTTCAATGGACTCGATGCCGGTGGTGTTGACGAAGTGCTGGCTCTTATTCAACGACTCAATCGAGATCACGGTATGAGCTTTTTGCTGTCTAGTCATCAGCTGCCGTATTTGCAATCGATCTGCACTCATCTTTCGATACTGCATGGGGGAAGGATTCTGGCATCCGACTCTCTCGACGCGCTGCTCGCTGGTAGCCAGTCCATACTCACGGTCACTACGCCAAACCTAACAGCTGCGTGCGAGATCCTTGGCTCCCGCACGGATTTACAGATTCGAGCGGACTCATCAGCTACCCACCTGCGGCTAACGCTCGAAGGTGCCACGCCTGCTGAAATCAATCGACTACTCGTGACGTCGGGCATTGAGGTACAAGCGCTTATAACTGAACAGGCAAGCATCGAGTCGCTTTTCCGCGAGTTAACGGGCGCGTCTGCTGACCAGCCAGCAGCGGAGCGCGCAGCCTGATGCGTGTGGCACAAACAAGCGCCAGCCTCAAAGCCTGTCTGCACGCCGAGCTGCACCTCGCCCGCCATTCCCTCGGCGCACGCCTACTCGTTCTCACTCCGCTATTGCTTGCCTGCCTGCAGCTAATAATCGCTGCGCTCGGCGAGACCGGCGCTCAGGCCCAACAGGCGCTGCTGGGCGCCGAAGCCGCGTCCACACAGCAGGGCTACGGATTTTGGGTCGACTCTTTGCTAACGGGCCTTACGTGTTTG
The DNA here is from genome assembly GCA_038104835.1 of Gammaproteobacteria bacterium. Taxonomy (GTDB): domain Bacteria; phylum Pseudomonadota; class Gammaproteobacteria; order Pseudomonadales; family Pseudohongiellaceae; genus UBA9145. The sequence goes on from JAYOBL010000010.1 coordinate 22,907, forward strand.
AGTCTTCTCGCGGTCGCGCAGGCTGCCTACGGATTAGCCGCCGAACGCGATAGCGGTGCGCTGCGTCACCTTGTAATTCGCCGAGCGAGTCGCAGCACTCTCGTTGTGTCTAAACTCATCGCTTTACACCTGCTGATCACGTTAGCCCTGCTCCTTTTACTATTAGGCAGCTGGGGACTGAGTGCGCTGCTATGGGAGCTGGGGCCAGTCATTGAAGACGGCTATGAGCTCATCAGCGAGAGTGAGATCCGCGCAGAGATTCACCTAGGCCTGCAGCTCGCCATCCTCCCGTTGCCCGCGGCACTCGCCTTCGGAATTCTTATCTCTGTACTCGCGCAGTCGGCGACACAGGCGTTAACTCTGGCCCTTGGTGCGACGTTGGGCTTCGACGTGTTCAAGGCCTCGCTGGGAGATAGCGCCGGCTATGTCTTTGCGAATTTCCTGCCGTCGCTTGTCGACGCCTCTTACCTTGGCGATGTCGCCCGACTCGCGCGGGGCTATTCCGATGTGCTTATCGATGAGCGTCTGCTTAGCCTAAACACATGGACTCCGCTGCCTGCGTTCTTACTTTGCCTAGTGCTAAGTCTAATTTTTATTCAAAGGAAGTCGCTCTAATGATTCTCTCACCTGCACGGGTTAGCGTTGCTGGCCGCGCCGCGCTGCTGGCCCTACTGCTCGCGCTAAGCCGCTGCGTAAGTTACTCCCCAGCGCTCGCCGTGCCGGAGCTCACGCTTTCGGCTGAGGACGTGACGCTAGTCTCTCCCCGCGGTGGCGCCGGCACTGCGAGCAAGAAGATCGACTTCGGTGTAGAGGTAGGCACTAACGAAAGCGATTCGCTTTTTGACCTTGCAACCCTACCCGGCGTGCGTGTGCGCGGCCTCGATGCTGGCGGCGCAGCAGAGGCCGCGGGCCTGCGCGTGGGCGATATCATCCTGAGCATAGAAGACACCAAAACCAACGCGCCTGATGCAGTGCGGCTAATCGAAACCAGCGCCGAAGCTGGCACTTTCGCTTTCGAGGTGCGGCGCGATACCACCGTCTTTGCCGCGAGCGTTGTAGCGCGGGCCGCACGCAGCGGCGCGGCGCCCGTTGAGCTCTATCGCATCGATCCGCTGGCTACGCGCGCAGCTTATCGCACCGAGGCACTGGAGCTGAGCGGCGCAGAAATCCGGCTCATTGCCGCCGCGCGCGTAGTTGAGATCTTAGACATGAGCCCTTTGACTACGGCGAACATAAAGCCAGGCGAGACTATCGTCGCCCTGCAGGGACGCGAAATTAGTTCGGCACAGGACTTCATCACGCGAATCAATACCGAGCATAGCCTAGGTGAACGCGTCAGCGTCGACGTGTTCGACGGCAGCGAAATACGCCGAGAAAGCTTGCAGCTGTGGCATCCCGGCCGGCGCCTTAGCTCACTGTCGCTTGGGCCTCTCGCGCGCTACCAATCCAGTTCTCCAGAGGAGACGGAATTCAATCTCGGTAACCTCTGGCTATTTTCGCTCTATAACTACCGCAAGAGTGGCGGCGAGAAAACTCATCGCCTGCTAGGACTGATCGAAATAAGCAGCGGCTATGGCGAGCTTATTGAGGAGCCGCAGCCTTGAGGAAACGCCTGCACAATAACGAGCAGAGCTCGGCTCCATCTGGCTCTTTTGCTCTTGGCTCCGCTCCCACTTTTTGCGCTTTATTTATTTTCCTCGCAGCGTTTGTCCTAGCAAGCGGCTCTACAATTACGCGAGCTGCCGAAGCCGAGTTCTCGCCAAACTATGCTGCCTTCACTCTTCGCCGTGACGAGAACTGGTCTCCGCTTGCTACAGAGGATCTGAACGGCGACGGCCGCGAAGACCTCGTTTACGGCGTCTATTCCGAAGGTGGCGGTCGCGAGTTGCTCGTTCACTATCAGGATGCCTCGGGCGGTTTCAGTCAACGGCCGCAGCGAATCGAGATCAAGTCAGAGATCATCGGCATCGGCTTCGCCGAACTCCGACCCGAGCCGGGCATTGAGCTGCTACTTTACGCGGCCAACGGCGTCTTTAGCCTGTCGGCGGGGATCGAGGGCTATGCGGGAAATCTTAGGCCGTTGCTGCAGGCCGACGCCCTCGCGACTATCGCATCTAATCGCAGCGTCGAACTTATGCCTGCCCTTGAGGATCAAGATGCAGACGGCATACCCGATCTCCTTCTCCCCCGTGCTAATGGCTTTGCATTCTACCGCGGCGCTGAGCCCGGCTTTGCGGAGGCTGGAAACATAGCGACCGTGAATGACGCGCTCGCGCTGGCGCGGCGAAATAATCGCGAGGCTGGACTCGACGCGCGCCTTGGCATTAACGCGCAGGACGGCCTCGCTATTGAGTTTGCTGTCGAACGCGCGAACCCCTTCGATGATTTCGTCCGCATCTGGCAGCCGCCATCTAACAAATACGAGAATGAAAACGAAGACGGTGAGCAGCCAGCAGATATTCTTAACAGCGAAAAATGGATACCCAATGCGCTGCTGCGCAATCTTAACGGCGATGCGCGCATGGACCTCGCCTTTGTTAATCTCGATGCCGAAGCCAACCCGCAGCTGAATATCGCGTATCAAAGCCCTAAAGGATTCGCCGAGGACCGCATCTGGTCAGGCAGCCTAGCGGGTGATGACGGACGAGGAGAACGCCGCCTGGTCGATCTTGACGGCGACGGACTCGACGATTTTCTCCGCCTAAGCGGCGAGGGTGACGAATGGGAGGTGCGTCTTCACCGCAATCGCTTGAGCGCCGGTGAGGAATCAGTAGACATCGCCCCTTTCATTCTCGATACCCCCGATCAAATCCTACGCCTGCGCGGCTACGATATGCGCGTAGAGGCGCTGCAAATAGGCAGCGGGGAATCCGTTCTCGCGGTCAGTTTTTATACCCTGCCCGTAGTCGACGCGATACGTAGCGCTAGCATTAATCGCACTCAGCTACTCTATGCCGCGGCCGAGCAAGACCAAGCGCAGCAAGGGTTACTATTCGAGCGGCGCCCTGCGAGCCAACTCAGCGAAAGCTTTTCTGCCGCCAATGTGCGCGGACTCTCGGAGCAAATGTCGCTGCGCTACGACATCGACAACGACGGCCGCAAGGATGCGCTCTACGTTACCGAGAGCGGGACTCTGGCAGCGAAGCGTATAGATAGCTCGCTCACCATTGCCGACGAGCCTTTCTGGGAATATACGAGCAATAGCACGGTATTCGAGTTTGAGGTGAAGGCCCTGAATGACGACTCAACACCCGATCTCATACTGCGTCACGGCACGACTATTACTGTTTTGGTATCGCGCAATGACTAAGCCCGCAGAGAAACTATTTTTGGCGGCGACACGGCTTAGCGCTGCGCTCTGCTTTCTTGTGGGCGCCAATGCACTGCAGGCTGCACCTGCCACCCTAGAGTTTAGCCGCACCCCCTTTTCTCTCCCCGCCGACACCCGCAACCTGACCGTTGTAGATTTCGACGGCGACGGTTTGAGCGACCTGCTGGCCCAGCGCGATGGCGAGTTGCGGCTCTATATCCAATCAGCGGAGGGTTTCGACTTCGATACGGGATTTATCAGCCTGCCAAGGAGCGGCGCTAGCCTCGGCTGGGACTTGCGCCCCCAAAGCAGCAGCGAGCCTCAGGCCGCCAAGGAACTGCTGACACTCGAACCCGCAGGCGCGGGCCGAAGTGCGGCGATCAGCTCAGTGCGGGCCTACCGCCTGCAGCGCGGAGAAGGCGCAGCGCTGAGCTGGAGCGAACCGCTTACCCTGCTGTCGGAGCAGCGCGCGCCTATTGGAAAAGGAATAACAAGGCTCGCCTTCGCCCGCGATATTAACGCCGATGGCCGCTACGACCTTGTGCTACCCAACGCCGACCGCCTCGCTATCTATCTGGCCAACGCCAACGGCTACGCGGACCCGCTAGTTGTGCAGACCGAGACTAGGTTGAGCACCGTTCTGTTCTCGCCAGAGCTCGACAGAGAGATAGGTCAGGCTATCAGCATTCCTGGCCTGACACTGCGCGATGTGAATAGCGACGGGGCTGCTGACTTAATCACCGACACCGAAGACAGTCTGAGCGTCTTTCTAGCCAACACTTCCGCCAGCCCCGCAAGCACCGCTTTCTTTCCCAGTACGCCGAGCGTGATCGTAGACCGCAGGGCAATACGAGAGCGACTCGGCGAATTCGACATAGAGAATCTAGACTTCGCGAATCTTACGGGCGTGCTGGCTTTGAGTCACGAAGAGAGCCTAGAGGACATCGACGGTGACGGATTCGAAGATCTGCTGTTACGGGAAGGCGGCAAGGTCACGGTGTTTGCGGGCACGGCGACAGGCATCGATCAAGACGCACCTAAACAGGTGCTGCGCTCTGGAGGCAACGTACTCTCGACGTTCCTCTATGACGAAGACGACGACGGGCAAAAAGACCTGTGGCTATGGCGAGTAGAGCCCATTTCGGTCGGAGACATCTTCCTTTGGTTGGCGCTGTCCGGCAGCATTTCGGTCGAAGCATTTATCTACCGCAACCAAGGCGAAAGCTTCGCGCGGCGTCCCGCGCGCAAGATCAGCGTGGCATTGAAGTTCCCGTCCGTGATTCGACTCGCCTCAACCCTAAGCGACATCGCCGAGAATGCGCGCAAAGCTGAAGATACCGTATCCCAGCTTAGCGTCGAGGCTCAGCTGGATGCAGCACCACAGTCTGCGCAGCTATCCGACGACCTGCTCGTCCTCGCCAATGGGCAGCTAAACGCCTACCTCGGTAGGCTAGACGCCGTCGAGCCCAGCGGCTTCCTCAGCGCGCTGAACTATAGCCGCAGCCGCGACGAATACACCATCGATCTGAAAGCGGTGATTGACGCAGCAGCCACCGAGCCGGATCCACTCGAAGGCGCCCAACCCAGCCCCGACTACCAGCTCGACGTAGCCACCAGCGCCGCGGCTGGCGGGCTGCTCGCGACTCGAATCAATAACGACGCCAAAGACGATATTTTCGTGTTTACGGCGATGACCCCAGACTCGATAGAGGGCATACTCTTACTCTCTAAATAGCCCTGATGAGAGAGCGAGTCATGAAAAAAGCCGTCTGGATAAGCTTCGGCGCCGCCACCGTTGGGGTCAATCTCGCCGCCGAGGCGGTCGAGTATTTTACTACCACCGACATCGTGCCCCTATTCCGAGTCATGCTCATCCTGGGCATCCTATTTATTTCCATGGTCTTCATTGGCGCGCTCGTTCTAGTAAGCGCAGCTGAAGAGGAGAAGCCCTTAGCGGGAACCGTAAGCAATACGCTAGGCGCAGACAAAACAGCGCCACCCGTCGCCACCAATGAAGGCAAGGACCCGCAGGAAGTCGGAAAATAGAGACGGCGCTCCCATCGCCACAGTAATCGCTAAGAACACGACAACAATAAGATTTTTAGGTAGACCCATGA
>JAYOBL010000010.1:28343-45540 GCA_038104835.1 Gammaproteobacteria bacterium
CTTGCAAGCGCCTCGCAGTACTAAGCCTTTGCCTCGCGCTTACCCTAGGAGCCTGCAGCGACGAGCTCAACCGCGCACGCCCTTACATTCTAACCACCGCGACCACTGGCGGCACTTACTACCCCGTCGGCGTTGCGCTGGCCACCTTAGCCCATGCCCAGCTCGCTGACAGTGCGGGCATCTCACTCACGGCGATAAGCTCCGCCGGCTCGCTCGAGAACGTGAAACTATTACGGGACAATCAAGCGCAGTTCGCTCTGCTGCAAGGGCCTTTTGGCGCCTGGTCTTGGACAGGCGAGGGTCCGGTGAGCAAACCGCAAACGCATATGCGTAGCGTCGGCGCCATGTGGCAGAACGTCGAGCACTTTGTGCTGCTCAGCGAGCTCGCGCCCACGGGTGAGATAATGGATCTCGCCAACATAGACGGCGAGCGCTATGTTCTGGGTCAACGCAATTCCGGCGCGGAGCAAACGGGCAGATTCATCCTCGACACGCTGGGCATCGACTACGAGGAAAAATTTAATCTCGCCTATATGGGCTACGGCCCCACGACGAGCGCTATTCAAGACGGCAACATCGTAGGCATGAACATCCCTGCGGGCGCTCCGGTAAGCTCTATCACACAGGCCTACGCGCTGCTCGGCGAGCGCCTGTCGATTCTGAACTGGACCGAAGAGACGCTGGCAAAACTCAATGCGAAATATCCACTGTGGGACTGGTACGACTTTCCCCCCGGCACCTATCCCAATCAGACCGAGCACATCCGCACCATCGGCTCGCCCAATGTACTCGTCACCCGCGCCGACATTGCCGACGAAGCCGTTTATGAAGTGACCAAGGTTATTTGGGAGAACCTCGCCACCCTGCAAGAGATTCACGGGGCGACGAGGGACATGAGTCTAGATATTGCGATCGACGGACTAGGCGCTCCGCTGCACCGTGGCGCGATTCGTTACTACCGAGAAATTGGTTTGGAAATCCCCGACCGATTGATCCTCGAAAGCGATTGGAGCGAGGGCGAATACGCAGCGCTACCCTTTGCAAGCAACGCCGCCGGAGTCGAAAGACTGGCACGTGCGCGGGCGGCGACTCGTGCCAAACGGGGGGATGCAGAGTGAAGTCTCCTACCCTGCGCTGGGCTGCCTTTGCCTTCGCCCTTTTTCATATTTACTGCAATGTGTTCGCAAGCTTGTCGGAGCTCTGGCTCGCCGCGATTCACTTCGGCGGCTTCTGCGCAATCTGCGCGCTGATGGGCAACGAATCCGACAGCATTCGGCGCCGCAGTCTAACTTACTGGATGAACGCCCTTCTCGCAGTACTCGCCGTTGCGACTTCAACCTATCTGATTCTGTTTGAAAACGCGCTCTATGCGCGGGAAACCGAGTACATTTTTAGCGACTACCTGTTCTCCTTTATCGCCATTGGGCTAGCCATCGAATTTACCCGCCGCACTACCGGCTGGTTTATGCCGATACTCATTGTCCTTAGTCTGTCCTATATCTTATTTTTAGGACGCTACATTGGCGGTGTGTTTTCTTTCCCCGGCCTCAGCCTTGAAACCGTGCTCTACCGCAGTTTCTTCACCACCGAAGGCATGTTCGGGTTGACTGCGCAAATTTCGTCGACCTTCGTTTTCATGTTCATTATTTTCGGCGCTTTCCTGCTGCGTTCAGGCGCAGGAGATTTCATCGTGCGTCTCGCCGGCTGCCTCGCGGGCCGCTATACCGGCGGCGCAGGTCTTGTCGCCGTCGTCGGCTCAGGGCTCATGGGATCAGTTTCCGGTTCGGCGGTGGCGAACACCGTGTCCACCGGCGTGATTACTATTCCGATGATGCGCGAGTCAGGCTTTCCCGCAAAATTCTCCGCCGGCGTGGTTGCAGCGTCATCAACCGGTGGCGCACTCATGCCTCCAGTCATGGGAGCAGGCGCCTTCGTGCTCGCCAGCTACACGCAGATCTCTTACCTTACGATCATCGCCGCCTCTACCTTGCCGGCGGTGCTGTACTTTCTCACCGTGTCTTACTTCGTGCGCATCGAAGCCAAACGCCTCGGCTTAACCACCACCGCGTCAGGTGACAGCGAAAGGCTTAGAGACGTCATGAAAGGCGGGTGGCATTTCATCATTCCGATGATCGTCTTGGTGGGTTTCTTGGTCGCAGGTCGGACTCCAACAACCGCTGCGGCCTTCGCCATACTGAGCGTCATCGCTGCGTCATGGTTGTCTGCAACCCCCATGCGCCCCGCTGATATTTTCGACGCCGTAGTCGACGGCGTACGCACCATGGTGTCCACAGCGCTGCTGCTAGTCGCCGTTGGCATTATTATTAATGTTGTGACTACAACAGGCATTGGCAACGCCTTCTCGCTAATGATTGTCGAATGGGCTCAGGGCAGCCTGCTGATCACGCTCGTACTCGTCGCCCTCGCCTCCCTCGTGCTTGGCATGGGCCTGCCCGTTACCGCCTCTTACATCGTGCTCGCTACGCTCTCTGCGCCTTTGATCTTTGACCTAATCAGTCAGTCTGCGCTGCTCGAAGCCCTGCTGCTTGCAACCGAGAACGGGAGTTTGCCGAGCAACGTCGCTGCAACCCTTGGCCTGTTTGGCGGCGACCCGGTCGTTGCTTTACAGGAAATGCCGCTGGAAATGAAACAGCTCATTCGCGCCGAGATGCTTCCGGCTGAGCTACTAACCGGCATGCTGTTAAGCGCCCATCTGGTAATCTTCTGGCTGTCGCAGGATAGCAATGTCACGCCGCCTGTTTGCCTTGCCTCGTTCGCCGCAGCCGGCATTGCAGGCACTAACGCGATGGCGACGGGACTCACCTCGTGGAAGGTGGCCAAGGGGCTCTATCTCGTGCCGCTGCTTTTCGCCTACTCGCCGATCATCTCCGGCAGCTGGCCCGAGCGCATCGAAATCTTCGTCTGGTCATGCATGGGGCTTTATGCAATGGCCGGCGTACTGCAGTGGCATTTGGAAGCCCGTCTAACTGCTTTCACCGCCGCGGCACTTTTGCTTAGCGCGGGACTGTTAATGTGGACGCCGCTGCCTTTGATCGCTCATCTGGTGGGCGCAGCACTACTGATTAGCGTGTTTATTCTGCAGAACCGGCAGGCGCAGAGACATAAAGCAAGCGCTCGACACTCAGGAGCGACCTAACACTCATTAGAAGAACACTATGTCCGCGCGCCAGCGCTAGGGAGAACGGAATGAGCCAATACACAGCCCAGCAAGTCCATTTGAAAAGCCGTCCCAGCGGTATGCCTACATCGGAGCATTTCGAATTAGTGAGCGTCGAGCTTGCGCCGCCTGCTGCCGGCGAGGTACTCGTCAAAAATCTTTACATGTCGGTCGACCCCTATATGCGCGGGCGCATGCGCGAGGATGCGGTGTACGCCACCGCTTACGCGGTCGGCGAGGTTATGTACGGCGGCGCCGTGGGAGAGGTCGCTGAGTCGAACGACGGCAGCTTAAAGGTAGGCGACATCGTGTTAAATCAAGCAGCTTGGCAGGATCGCTTCGTGGCGCGTGCAGATACCTTGAGCAAACTAGAGCCCTTCGACGTGGATCAACTCTCGCTTTACCTTGGCACACTCGGCATGCCCGGACTCACGGCCTATGTTGGACTCTTTAAGTTTGGCGAGCCCAAAGCCGGTGAAACGGTGTTCGTTTCCGCGGCCTCCGGGGCTGTTGGCGCCAACGTGTGTCAGATCGCCAAGCTAAAAGGCTGTCGCGTGATTGGCAGCGTTGGCAGCGATGAAAAAGCACAATGGCTCAAAGAAGAATGTGGCGTAGACGAGGTTATTAACTACAAGACCTGTGGCGATCTCAGCGCAGCGCTTATGAAGGCGGCGCCTGAAGGGATTGATGTTTATTTCGAAAACGTAGGTGGCGATCATTTGCAAGCCGCGCTCAATGCGATGAATCCCTACGGAAGAATCGCCGCCTGCGGCATGATTGCCAGCTACAACAGCGCCGAGCCGGCGCCGGGTCCAAACAATCTGATGTTAATAGTCGGCAAGAAGATACGCATCAACGGCTTTATCGTGTCGGATCACGCAGACTGGCGCGATGCCTTCCTCGGCGACATGATTCCGTGGATTCAGCAGGGGAAAATTAAAAGCCAAGAAACCGTGGTCGAAGGACTCGACCAGGCAGTGAGCGCATTCCTTGCGCTCTTTAGCGGCAATAACTTCGGCAAGATGGTGGTTAAACTCTCTTAACCACCTTACCTATCTCAAATCTGTTCAACCCTGCGAGAGCAAATCCCGAAGATCGCTGATCGCCGCGTTGGCGCGAGACACGTAGTTAGCCATCGTCAATGAGTGATTAGCGAACACGCCAAACCCTGAGCCATTAAGAATCACGGGGAACATCACGGCGCGCTGACTCGCTTCGAGTTCGCGAATAATCTGTTCGACGCTGGCCTGCGCATTCTTGTCATCCAACACCTGCTCGAAGTCGACCTGCGCTGCGCGCAAGAAATGCAGCAGCGCCCAAGTCGCGCCCCGCGCTTCATAAAACACATCGTCTATTTCAGTCCAAGGCGTTTTCACCGTGACTGTTGCGGCCGCCGGTGTCGACTGCGCTGCGGCACTGTCGCCGGCGGTATCGGTATTGGCGCGCGCCTGACCCACGCTTGCGCTGAGCCGCTGCGACAAGCTACCTAGGCGTGATTCGACATTAAGCAGCCAGCTCGCAAGGTTGTCAGCGCGCGCATAGAACTGCGCCTCTTCGTTTGCTGGATCGCTGATGCGCGAAAGATAGGATTCCAGATAGCCTATCGCTTCGCGATATTCACTCTCGCTCGCGGGGAACAGCCAGCTGCCGTTGTCGAAGTTAAACTTAGGCTCGGCGCGATTGAGATCGACGTCTTCGGTGGACTGCGACTGCGAGCGACTGAAATTTTCACGGAAGGCGCGAGAGAAGTCGCGCACTTGCACTAGAACGCCAAATTCCCAGTTGGCGATATTGTCGAGATAAAGACCGGGGGGCATGACGTCATTGCTGATATAGCCTCCGGGTTTGTCCAGCAGCGTGTTCGCGGCAGTGATCAGCGTCGCCGTGCTTGCCGCACCGACGACCTCGCTGCCCGCATTGCTCATCTCGAGGCGCTGCGCCGTGACAGACTGAACATCGAAGGCTGCTGGCTCGCGGCTCCAGTAAATGCCCAACACAACAATAGCGAGGACCACTACGCCCACGGCAATGCCGCTGGCTCTGGCGCGCACACTCGTTTTCTTGGCCGTCGAGGTCGCCGAGGGGCCCGAAGTTGAGGAAGCATCAGACGCACGGCCGGGCAGTAAACGGCGCAGGCCGTCTTTGATCGATTGCATCCTACTCATTTTGAATCCTCTCTGTGACTCAGGGGCTTTCTTACCTTACGGATAACTTGACCTTCGTAGGCGACTAAATCTTACACTCGCTGTGAACGGCGCAGCTTACATCGGCCTAGCGGCCACAGGCCGTCGCCGAATCAGGCAAGCGCAGGCGCACTCCTGTCTGCGCCGACAGCTCAATATTGCCGCGTAAACGATACCCCGTCACCGCCTCGCGCATTGCCATGAACATCCAGCGACCGAGCGCATCGTTGGGCGCAGTAATGAGAAAGAAGGCTTGGCAGTCCCGCGCTTGTCTGGCGATTTTCGCAAGCTCGGCTTTCGCGGCATCGGACTCAGCACTGACCTCGGCGCCGTCGAGCTGAAAGAACAGATCACCAGATTCGCGTTCGCGGGCGAGTTCGCCGCGAACGCGAACGATCTCTGCTTCGGCGGGATTAACTCGCTGCGCCCGCGCGAGCATGAGCTCGGCAGACTCGAAAGACCCATTGCCTATCGCCTCGCGCGCTAGCGCAAGGTAGCGGGAGACGATGGCGTCTAGCCCCTCGCGAGCGATTTTGTTGTCGCTATCTAAGGCCAGCGCACGCGTAAAATAGTCATAGGCACTGCTGTCCTGCGGTGTGAGAAGCCTGTCAGCGTCGAGCGCTTGCAGCCCAGCGTAGAGCAGGTCAGGCAGCGTCAAAGCCTCTCTTTTTCTGGGCCCGAGCGCTTCAACGCTCGCCTCGCCGACAATTTTTACGCTCACACGAGCTTCACCTATCTCGCTCTCTGACAGTTCCTCAGTCTGACTTGCGCAGCCCTGCAGAAGTGCAATAAAGAGAATTAGCGATGCCCTGCGCATGCTCAGCTTCCGAGTTCAGAGAATGGGAGAAACCACAGCGAGTCGCCGCGGCTTACCTGTGTTTGCGGCGGCACGATCAACAGTCCATCGCTACGACTCAAGGAAGCGGCCACACCCGAGCTCTGATTGACTAAAGGCTCTACTATCAGCCGGCCTTCGGATTCCACAAGACAGGCGCGCAGATATTCTTGCCGTCCGCCGCTTACCCCGCGCTCGAATCCCGCGCTCACGGCGAAGCGCCGAGGCTCGAGATCTGTTGCGCCCTGCATGGCGAGCAGCGCCGGCCGCACGAGCAGCACGAAGGTTGCGAATGCCGACACGGGATTGCCCGGAAGGCCGAAGAACTGGCAAGGGGGAGCTAAGTCGTCGGCAGCATTGATACAACCGAAGGCGAAGGGCTTGCCGGGCTTCACCGCGAGCTTCCAGAGCTTTAACTCGCCGATCTGCTCGATTGCCGCACGGACGTGGTCTTCTTCACCGACGGACACCCCGCCGGTCGTGATGACGCAGTCGGCCAACTGCGCCGCCGCTAGCAACGCTTCACGGGTCGAATCCAAGGTATCACCCACTCGGCCGCAATCGATCACCTGCATGTTCAATGCCGCGAGTAGCGCATGCAGCGTTGTGAAGTTCGAATCATAGATTTGCCCGGGCTGCAGAGCATTGCCGGGGCGCTGCAATTCATCGCCAGTGGTCATGAGGGCAACCCGCAGCGGCTTAACTACCTGCATTTGTGTTAGGCCCAGCGAGGCGAGCGCGCCGAGATCCTGCGGCCGCAGCCGCCTGCCCGCAGCGAAAAGCCTGCTGTCTTTTTTAATGTCGGCCCCCGCAGGCCTCACGTTCTCACCGGTCGCTACCGGCTGCAGCACGCGAATATTGCCATCCACGGTTTCACAATTTTCCTGCATCACTACCGCGTCGGCGCCCTCTGGTAGCGGCGCGCCGGTAAAGATTCGTGCACAGCTGCCCGGCACGAGGAACTCACCAACCTGCCCCGCAGCGATGCGTTGAGTGACAGGCAGTGCCGCTGTGTCGACCGCGGTCTCGGCTGCGCGCACGGCATAGCCGTCCATAGCGCTATTCGCATGGGGCGGCACGTCTCTACTCGCATGGATGTCTATCGCCAAACAGCGCCCGAGCGCAGTTCTCAGCTCAACTGTTTCTGTCCTCGCGGCCGCCTGCACAGGCAGCTGCTCGAGCAGTCGCTGCAACGCTTCGTCTATTGGCGTGAGTGCAGGAGCGTTCATCGATCCGCCTCGGCTGGAGCCTCGGAGCCAAGACCCGCAGCCTGCCGCTTTTCGTCTTCGACTTGCTGACCGCCATCCGGCTCGTGTTCGTTCTGCTCCTCACGAAGCCGCCCGCCATAGAGTGACTTCACGGTCTCGCGGAGGTGCCCATGCCAAGACCGCGGCTTGATGCCGAAGGTATCGAAGATCTTTTTACTCGAAAGCGTCGAGTTGGCAATTTCAGGGAGGCGCACAGGGCCTTCCGTCAGCTTTAAATTCTCGATGAGCTGGTAAATATCCTCGTCGTGATTCGCAGCGTAGTCCAACGCCTGGCGCCCAAACTCAGCCTCGCGCTTAGTTTCGAGACCGGCATAGTGATAGGTGCCCCAGACATTTGCGTCACAGTCGACTTGGCGAGAGATGGCGAACAGCGCCGAGGCGAGGTCAACCACCGCTGTGGGACTGAAGCGGCGCTGGTACATCGGAATCTCGCCTCCGCTGCGCTTTGCCAAGCGGATCCACGATTTAATGAGTCCACGCTTGTGCAGCCCAAACAGCCAGCCGGAGCGCACAATAATATGCTGAGCATGCGCTCGCACCGCCTCTTCGCCTGCGAGCGTGCAGCGGCCGTAGACACCCTGCGGGTTGAGTTCGTCCGCTTCGTTGTAGGCAAGTTTTTTCTCGCCATCGAAGACGTAGCTGTTGGACAAATGCAATAAGGGGATTTCGTGCTTCCTGCATACTTCGCTGAGCACCGCAGGCAGCTGTGCATTAATTTGTCGGCAGCGCTGCTGCGTAGATTCCGCACGCTTGAGGGCACTGTGGTTGCCAGAGATGAAATCGGCCAGATTGATCAGCTGATCGGGACGAAAGTCCGTGATGCTCTTGGCGATTGCCAACGCATTATCAGGGTCGAAGTATTTATCAGCAGGCGCAAGGAAGCGAATCTTATGCTTGCGCAAGAGTTCGATGAGGGCTTTACCGGCTGGGCTCTTCCCGCCGACTATATATAGCTTCACTGCTGGCAGATTCCTGGGTCAATCGCGTGTCGATCACTCTCTGCCTTTGAGTGTGCTGCATCGACGCGCGATGTCAAGGGACGGGCACTGCGCCCGGGATGGAGCGTTCGCTCGCTATTAAAACGGGATGTCGTCGTCGAAATTATCGAAATTCGTGGGCGCTGGCTGAGCCTGTGCTGCTGCCTGCTGCGGGCGCTCGTTCTGTCCCTGCTGGCCGCCAAAGGCGTTGCCGCCCATACCGCCACCCATGCCACCGCCCATTTCGCCGCGGCTGTCGAGCATTTGCATCTCGTTAGCGACGATCTCGGTTGAGTAGCGCTTAACGCCGTCTTGCTCCCAAGAGCGGGTCTGCAGCTTGCCTTCGATGTAGATCTTCGAGCCTTTCTTAACGTACTGCTCAACGATCTCCGCCAGGCGGTTGAAGAAGACGACACGATGCCATTCTGTCTTTTCCTGCTGCTCACCAGAGGTCTTGTCTTTCCACGACTCGCTGGTTGCGAGTGAGACATTGGCCACCGCATTGCCGTTGGGCATGTAGCGGACCTCGGGGTCGCTACCTAAGTTGCCTACTAGAATTACTTTATTGATGCCTCTACTCGCCACGTGTGCCTCCGGTCTTGCCGCTTTTATGTGTATTGCTTCGAATCGGTTTAGAACTTTGAAATCGCCCTGCGCTTGCGAGCGACTACTGACTCAAGTGTATATCATGCCGTAGGGCATGAGAAATTTTAGCGAATAATCTGGCCCCGCCTTTACTCGGCAAGCTGCCATTGCCCATAATACGCGGTCATCCGCCCGCCGGCCGATCGGCGTATTTGGTCAAGTTCCGCTTCACCGCGCCGCCGGCGCTGCAAGCACCGTTTAGTGACTGGCGAAATTCTCCGGTCGCGCCCGCTATTCACACTACCCCTATTCACACTAGAAAGAGCAAAGCATGGATCAGATCGTCGTACGCGGTGCCCGCACGCACAATCTCAAAAACATCAATATTACGATCCCTCGCGACAAGCTCGTGGTCATTACCGGCCTCTCTGGCTCGGGTAAGTCTTCTCTCGCCTTCGATACGCTCTACGCAGAGGGCCAGCGCCGCTATGTGGAATCTTTGTCGACCTACGCTCGGCAATTCCTGTCGATGATGGAGAAGCCCGACATCGATCACATCGAGGGGCTTTCGCCGGCTATTTCTATCGAACAGAAGTCGACTTCCCACAATCCGCGCTCGACTGTCGGCACGATCACCGAGATTTACGACTACCTGCGTCTCCTATTCGCCCGCGTCGGCGAACCTCACTGCCCCGAGCATGACCTTAAACTCGAGGCGCAGACCGTCAGCCAAATGGTCGATCAGGTCATGCAGCTCCCCGAGGGCAGCCGCATCAACGTGCTTGCCCCTATCGTGCGCGAACGCAAGGGCGAGCACCTGCATGTGTTTAGCGAATTGCAAACCGGCGGCTTTATTCGTGCGCGCGTCGACGGACTGGTCTGTGAGCTTGATTACCCGCCCACGCTCGAGAAAAACAAGAAACACTCGATCGACGTGGTAGTCGACCGCCTTAAAGTGAAGCCGGGCATCGAGCAGCGCCTCGCCGAGAGCTTCGAAACGGCGATACAGCTCGCCGATGGACTCGCGATGGTGGGCCGTGCGGACGACGACGGCAAGGACCTCAGCCAAGAACACGATCTCGTCTTCTCCTCACTCTTTGCCTGCCCGGCATGTGGGCACAGCATTGCCGAGCTCGAACCCCGACTCTTCTCGTTTAACAATCCGGCTGGCGCGTGCAACGCCTGCGACGGACTCGGACTCAAGCAGTACTTCGATGAAAATCGCATCTTGGTAGACGAGACCCTCGCGCTGTCTGAAGGGGCTATTCGCGGCTGGGACCGACGTAACCTCTATTACTTCCAAATGCTCAACTCGCTGTCCGAGCACTACGGCTTCTCTATCGACACGCCGTTTAACAAGCTCAGCAAGAAACACCGCAACGCAATCCTGAACGGGAGTGGCAAAGAGGTCATAGACTTCTACTACATCAATGACCGTGGCGACACGGTCACCCGCAGCTATCCCTTTGAGGGCATTTTGCCCAACATGGAGCGGCGCTATCGCGAGACCGAGTCGAACCATGTTCGTGAGGAATTAGCCAAATATTTAAGCTCTCAGTCTTGCCCCGACTGCGCTGGCACACGCCTCAAGCGCGACGCTCGCTATGTCTTTATCAAGGGCACTAACCTGCCCGCCGTCACCAGCATGACTGTGGCTCAGGCCCACGACTATTTTTGCAAGCTCAAGCTGACGGGCAAGAGTGCGAAGATCGCCGAGAAGGTGCTTAAGGAGCTGCAAGACCGACTCCAGTTCTTGGTCGATGTCGGACTTAACTACCTCACTCTCAATCGCAGCGCCGACACGCTGTCAGGCGGCGAAGCGCAGCGCATTCGTCTCGCCAGCCAGATTGGTGCGGGGCTAGTTGGTGTGATGTATATCTTAGATGAGCCCTCTATCGGCCTTCATCAGCGCGACAATACGCGACTGCTCAACACCCTCTATCACCTGCGCGACCTCGGCAACACGGTGATCGTGGTGGAGCACGACGAAGACGCCATTCGCAACGCCGATCACATCATCGACATCGGTCCCGGCGCAGGGGTACACGGCGGCCAGGTGGTAGCTGAGGGCAAGCTAAAGGACATTCTTGCGTCCAAAGACTCGCTGACCGGCAAATATCTCGCAGGCAAGGAACGCATCGAGATTCCGGGTCAGCGCGTCAAACCCGACGCCGAGAAACAGCTAAGAGTATTGGGGGCGAAGGGCAATAATCTGCGGGGAGTGGACCTGAGCATCCCTATCGGCCTGCTGACCTGCGTGACCGGAGTGTCTGGCTCAGGTAAATCTACGCTAATCAACAATACGCTTTACCCCGTTGCTGCGAGCAAACTTAATGGCGCAACCACCCTCACCGCCGCTAAACACGAAGACATAGAAGGCATGGAGCTGCTCGATAAGGTTGTAGATATCGATCAGAGTCCAATCGGGCGCACTCCGCGCTCCAACCCAGCAACCTACACCGGCATCTTTACCCCGGTGCGCGAGCTCTTCGCTGGCACCCAAGAGGCGCGCACGCGGGGCTATAAGCCCGGCCGCTTCAGCTTCAATGTTAAGGGCGGACGCTGCGAGGCCTGTCAGGGCGACGGTGTGGTGAAGGTCGAGATGCACTTTTTGCCCGACGTTTATGTGGCCTGCGACGTATGCCGCGGCAAACGCTATAACCGCGAGACGCTGGAAGTTAAGTACAAAGGCAAGAACATCAACGAAGTGCTCGATATGACTATCGAGGCGGCGCGAGAGTTCTTCGACGCGGTACCCGCAATCTCACGGAAGCTACAGACTCTAATGGATGTGGGCCTGTCCTATATCTGTCTTGGCCAAGCCGCTACCACGCTGTCCGGCGGCGAGGCGCAGCGCGTCAAGCTGTCGCGCGAGCTGTCGAAACGCGACACCGGCAAGACCCTCTACATACTCGACGAGCCAACCACAGGCCTGCATTTCGCCGACATTAAGCAGCTTTTGGCGGTGCTGCACCACCTGCGCGATGCCGGTAATACCATTGTGGTCATCGAACACAATTTGGATGTCATCAAAACCGCAGACTGGCTAGTCGACCTAGGCCCCGAGGGCGGCAGCGGCGGTGGCAAGATCATCGCTCAGGGCACGCCCGAGCAGGTCGCTAAGCTGAAAAAGTCCCATACAGGCCACTATCTCAAGCCCATTCTCGAGGCAAAGCCCTAACCCTAGGGCTGCGCGGGCGATTTCCGGCTTTTACTTGCTCATTTCCCGAAATTCATGCATTTGCCGACTCAATTCGCTTCACTTTGCATTCAGAATCAGTACAATGCGCCGCTCGATTTGTCACAACTATGTCATAAATATGGCAGACAATCCATGCGCGGTAAAGCTAGCAATTTTTGATTTTAGTTTTGCCCCCGCTTTATGCAAGCCACTGATTTAAATGCCAGCAAGAGCACAGGCTTCGGTCCCACCCGATCCTTTATTCAATCTAAAAAGCGTAATCAAAACTCTCACTTAGGAGAAACCTATGATTTTCCCACCTAGAGCGAAGAAGCTCCTGCTCGCAGCCGCCATTATGGGCATCGGCTACTCGGCAGGCGTCTCGGCGCAAGACACAGCCTCGGCTATTCGCGGCAGACTTTTAGACGCCAGCGGTCAACCGCTTGCCAACGCGACCGTTGTGGTTCGAGACACGCGCACCGGCACGGTCCGCACCCTTCAGTCCAACGCGAGCGGCTCATTCTACGCGACTAATCTCGCGGTCGGCGGCCCCTACAGCGTCACCGTTAATGGCACCAAGACTGTCACTGTAGACTCGATCGCTCTGGGTGATATCTATAACCTCGAAATCGACATGACGACTCAGGCAGTTGAAGAGATTGTCGTTCTTGGCAACGCCAACGCGCTGGTAGACGTGGCTGCAGGCCCTTCGGCCACATTCGGCACTTTCGAGATGGAAACCTCCGTTGCCTTCGACCGCGACATTAAAGACGTTTACATCATCGATCCGCGCATGAACCTCGACGGTGACTCACAGGTGAACTGTGTGGGCAAGCACCCACGCTTCAACAGCATCAGCCTCGACGGCGTAAGCCAGAACGACCGCTTTGGTCTGAACGGCAACGGCTACTCCACAGCGACTGGCATGCCCTTCCCCTATGAAGGTATCGCTCAGGTTTCAGCTGAACTCGCGCCTTTTGACGTCACTTACGGCGGCTTCTCTGCGTGTAACATCAACGCGGTAACTAAGTCGGGCACTAACGAGTGGTCTGGCACAGCCTTTTTTGAAACGACTGGCGATCAGTGGCGCGGCGATTCCGTTGAGATCGACGGCGACACGCAAAACTTTGCTTCGCAGGACTACACCGAAGAGCGCATGGGTTTCAGCGTTGGCGGCCCTCTTATCGAGGACAAGCTGTTTGTTTACGCAGCCTATGAAGAGACCGAAGTACCCCGCTTCCTTGCAATGGGCTACGCCGGTTCCGGCAATGGTGTCGAGCGCCCTTGGCTGAGCCAAGAGGACTACACGCGCATCGAAAACATCGCGAGCGATGTTTACGGCTATGAGACTGGCGGCCCAGGCGGCGACGGCACGCAGACCGACGAAAAGTACATGGTCAAGCTCGATTGGAACATCAACGACGACCACAGCCTAGCCGTGATCTACAACTACTACGACGGCGCTCAGCTGCGCTCATCGGACGGCGACAGCAATGAGTTCGAGTTCGCAAACCACTTCTACACGAAGGGCGCGGAATCTGAGACAACAACGCTTCGCCTCAACTCGCAGTGGACCGATGCGTTCTCTACCGAGGTGTTCTACAGCGAAAACACGATGAACGATTCGCAGGTCACTGTGGGTAACCCTGACTTCGCCGACATGCAAATCAGCATCGGTCGCGATGTCGTCTACCTTGGCGCGGATGATTCGCGTCAGGCGAATGCTTTGAACACCGAATCTGAGTTCTTCAAGTTCACCGGCGAGTACCTCCTTGGTGACAACTTGCTCACTTTCGGCTACGAGCGCGAGACACTGAATATCTTCAACCAGTTCGTGCAGCACTCGAACGGCGGCGAATATGATTTCTTCGACGACTCAGCAACGAACTCTGCAGCCTGTCAGGCGCTTACAGCGCAGGGCCGTTTCGACGATCCTTCATGCGGTTTGTCGGGTATCGACAAATTTGAACTCGGTCGTCCAAGCCGAATCTACTACGGTAGCGGTGGCGGAACTAATAACCCAGCGGACGCGGCGGCGAGCTTCGAGAATTCGCTGAATACAGTGTATCTCCAGGATGAGATCTACGTGCCTGACTACAACCTGACAGTAGTGGCGGGCCTGCGTTATGACTGGTTCGAAAGCGACGACCGTCCTAATTTCAATCCTGCCTACACAGCGGCCCAAAACGGTCTGCGTAACGATGCCAACGTTGACGGCGTTGACCTCATCATGCCGCGACTCGGGTTCACGTGGGAAGCGATGGATAACCTCACGGTTCGCGGTGGTGCTGGTCTCTACTCTGGCGGCAACCCCAACGTGTGGATCTCTAACGCGTGGAGCAACGACGGTCTAACCAACGTGCAAAAGCAGCTGCGTAACTTCGACGGTTCGCGATCGGTACTCAACGACCTTCCGCTTTCCGGCGCCGGTCAACCTGGTTTCGATGTGCCGCAAACCCTCGTCGATCAGGTAGCAAACACTACAATCGACGCGGCGAGTAACGACTTCCTCGTTCTCATCGACCCGAACTACGAGCAGCCCTCGGAGTGGAAATACTCACTAGGCGCGACTTACACGTTTGACAGCGGTGTCACCGTGGATGCCGACATTCTGTACTCGGTTACCCAAGACGCAGCTTACTACGTTGACACAGCGCAGGAGCAGATCGGCACAACGGCTGCCGGTGCGCCTATCTTCGATCACGTGAACGGCAGCAACAACTACATGCTGACCAATTCATCACGCGATGCGAAGTCGCAAACGTTCTCACTATCGGCACGCCAAGACTACGACTTCGGTCTAGACTGGATGGTTGGCTATGCTTACACCGATGCTGAAGACATCAGCCCGATGACGAGTTCAGTTGCTGGATCTAACTTTGACAATCTTGCGACTAACACGATAGTTAACCCTGAAGCTGCAAACTCCAATTACGTGACTCCGCACCGTTTCACAGCGCGCGTGTCCTACGGCAATGAGTTCATCGACGGCTATGAGACTCGCATTACTGCGATGTTCTACCGTCGTCAGGGTCAGCCTCAGAGTCATGTAATGAGCTCCTCGGATCTCGAAGGCAATGGCCGTTTCGGTCGTCACCTCCTCTACATCCCGGGTGCCAATGACAACAACGTGATTGCCGGTCCCGACTTCGACGTGGCTGCATTCTCACGCTTCGTTGAGGAAAACGGTTACAGCCAGGGCTTCGTCGGTCGCAACGAGAACTTCTCGAAGTGGTCTTCGCGCATGGACCTGCGTATCGACCAAGAACTGCCTACATTCCTAGGCAACAGCAACGGCCGCGTCTACATGAAGATGTACAACGTGCTGAACATGCTGGACGACTCTTGGGGCGTACAGTACGACGCGCAGTTCTTCTCTCAGCAAGTGGTAGAGATGTCGGTTAACGACGCCGGACAGTATGTCTACGAGTCGTTCAGAAACCGTAGCCTGACTGACCCGCTAGAGATTCGATCTCTTTGGGAAGTCATTGTTGGTGTTCAGTTCGAGTTCTAACTCAGAACTTACACTGAATACCCAAAGGCCCGCCTCTTTTGAGTCGGGCCTTTTTTGTGCTTGTCTATCTCGGATGTCCCTAGTGCCCCGGATGTCCCGCGCACGCGCGCATAGTCTGCAATAAACTGTGACAGTGAGCCACATGTGTTACTAGACTACTCATTCTCAAGCTTTCGCAGAAGTAGAGCTCCACTTTCTGCCCCTGTGGGCGTTGCAATGAATTATTTTTGGGTCTAACTTGGACACTAGAAGTGCCCCGAGCATTCGCGCGTGTCTGACAGGGCTCTCGTAGGGCTCTCGCCCTGTCCCAGCTTGAACCAGCGCACGCTTACTAACGCTAGCACATGTACCCTAAAATCAAGCCCAAAAAATCAAGAAAACGGAGCATTGTTTTGTGAATGATTCAGTGAATTTACAACTAACACGCCGACGTTTTATCAAGGGAGTAATCTTCTCCGGCGCGGCGGCAACGTCCGGCGCTGGCGTCTACCTCGCTGCAAATGCCCAGTCGGGCAACGGCGGCGCGGAGCGCTTGATATCGGTCTCAATCAACGGTCGCACCCGCCGAGTCGACGTGCCGCCCACCGAGACCCTCGCCAATACCCTGCGCTACAGGCTCAATCTCACCGGCACCAAAATTGGCTGCAACCGCGGTGAATGCGGCGCCTGCACAGTGCTCATCGACGGCGTGCCGAACTACGCCTGCTCGGTGCTGACTCACAACGTGAAGTCGAAAACCATCGTCTCTATCGAAGGGGTTAAAGCGGCTGACGGTACATTACATCCGGTACAGCAGGCATTCGTGGCTGAAAACGCGCCGCAGTGCGGATTCTGTACGCCGGGACAGGTGATGTCAGCGGTGGCACTGCTCAATAACAATCCACGACCGACTAAGGCAGAGGCCGCTCAGGCGATGTCTGGCAATCTTTGCCGCTGCGGTGCTTATGAACACTATCTGAACGGCGTGTTGCGCGCCTCGGGGCAAATAGCATGAGTACACATATAGGATTCGACTTCATACCGCCCGATGTTCCCGGCAAGGTCACGGGTGAAATCAAATATGCCGAAGACTATCGCCGCGAAGGCATGGTCTACGCGCGACTGCTAACCAGCCCGCTGCCTAGCGGCCGAGTTGTTGGCATCGACGCCTCAGAAGCGCTGCGCATGGACGGCGTTTTAGGCATCTTCACCGCCGACGATCTGCCACCGGTAGCTCCCCCGGGTAATCCGGCCCTCGCGTCGGAGTACGTGACTTACGTGGGTCAGCCCATTCTTGCGGTTGCCGCAACCTCAGAAGAGATTGCCGAGTCGGCTATCGAAAAGATTCGTGTCGACTTCGAGCGTCGTCCTTTTGTTGTTGACCCCATTGAAAGCCTAAGTCCCGGTGGCGCGAACGCCTATCCGCAGGGCAATGTGCTCGTTAGAACCCAAGAGGAAGGCCCCGAAGGCACGCCTATCCGCGGCGCTGAGATCCGC
>JAYOBL010000073.1:0-10846 GCA_038104835.1 Gammaproteobacteria bacterium
CACGTTGCTTGCCGTGGGCCTGGTGATGTGCTGGCACACAGACGGCGCCCATGCGCTGGGCGTGCCCGTGGGCCAGCAGCTTACGTCCTCTCAGTTGCCAAGTGGGGAGTGGATATCTTGGGTCGAGCACGTGATCGACTCTCCCGAAATCGCTGGTTTCGATCTAAGCGGCAGCGACGGGCTCGTGTTAGGAGACGTCGACGGTGACGGCCACGAGGACATCCTATCTGTGCACGAATCTGACAGCGAGTACGACTCCAGCGTGTTCGATCCTAATTACGTTCCAGATGCGCAGGGCCACGTACGCTTGGCGTTGCGACGCGGCAGCGAAGCAAGCTGGCATAGCATAACGCTCGCCGAAAGCGCTGAGTCGCCCGCCCCCGAAGACGTCGCCGTGGGTGATGTTAACGGTGACGGCTTTCTCGATGTTGTTGTTGCTGCTGAGCTGTCGCACCTGCTTTACCTGCAAAATCCCGGCCCCGGTCGCGCGCAGGACTCCGAAGCTTGGCAGCGCCTTATTATTCCAATGACTCGCAACAAGGGATCTTATATACGAGTCTTCATAAGCGATCTAGATGGCGACGGCCTCCCAGAAGTCATCGCAGCCAACAAGGGTGCGCAGCGGCCAGGCCCTGAGGACTACGCGAGATCGACTCCCGTGTCGCTGTTCCAAGCTCAGGGCGACCCCTTAAATCCAGACTCCTGGATAGAGGTCGTTCTTGGGCGCTACAGCGTCCCGCAGAACGCGCAGCCGGTAGACCTCGACGGTGACGGCGACAGCGACTTAGTCGTGGGGACTCGGGGTGAAAATAGACTTGCTTGGCTCGAAAACCGCAGCGAACGGGGAAGCTTCGACTTCCACGAACATGCTATCGGCATAGTGGGCGCCGCGGCGGCTGGATTTAATCTGGACTACGCAGACATTAACGGCGACGGCAGACTCGATATTCTCGCGGCAGTCGGCACAGAGACACTCCCATCCACCGCCGCGTGGCTAGAACAGCCAGCGAGCATCGACGACGCTTGGCTAAGCCACCCGATAGGCACTATCGCTCCCGATGCGATAGCGGGCCTTACCGCGGCTGACATCGACGGCGATGGCGACACCGATCTCTTGGTCGGCAGCTACAGCCGTGGTCCTCGCGAGGAGGACGGCGTGGTAACGCCTCAGGATGCTCTGGGTCGACTCGCCTGGTTTGAAAATTTCGCCATTGGCGATAACCGCTGGCAGCGTCACGACATCTCTCGGCGCAAACGCGGCATGTTTGACAAGTTTATCGCCCGGGACATAGATGGCGATGGAGACTTAGATTTCTTTGGGACGCGTGGCAATAGCGCGCCCTTCGACGGGGTCTTCTGGTTGGAGCAGCAGCGCAGCTCACTCCGCGGCCCCAGTTTTATTCCTGCAGAGGCTGAAGACAGCGCAGAGATGCCGCTGCCAAACCCTTGAAATTCAAGACCCTGGGAACTCGCCCACACGCTTTTCTTCTTGGCGATACCATCCGGTCTTGGTATGTTTAAGCCTCACGCGAACAATAATAAAAGGATGACACCCAATGCCAGCAGCAAGCCTTCTCACTGACTCATGTGTTTCTCGGGATAGCGGGATTTTCACGAACCCTGCTCGCACGCCTAAACGTGGGCCGCAGGCTGGATGCGAGGAGGCCGCGCGCGCTCATGCGTCCCCATCGTTGCGCGGTGAACTATTTACCTCACTCGCCACGCAGCTGAAAGCGCGAGCGTCTCTACTTTCAATGCTCGCCATGAGCAGTCTGTTAGCAGCAAGCCCGGCCAGCGCCGCAGATTCCGACTTTATCTCCGGTCCTTCTCCCTACAACTTCAATACCCAAACGTGGATGCAGCCTTTCGCGCAGGCAGGCTTCTCTTGGGGCGGCACCTCGGGTGTTCACGTAGAATCGGAAGATCGAATCTTTGTATTGCAGCGCGGCGAGACGAAGCTCCCCTCCCCGGTGCCTAGCGAATACACGAGCTTTGCGGGCTCTCTCGGGTGGAATGTCCTACGCGGTCGGGGCAGGGTTTGGCAGAACTGCCTTTACGTCATCAACTCCGACGGCGAACTGCTAGAAGTGTGGGATCAGTGGGATCATCTTTTCAAAGGAACAGACGGACCTGGCCCCCACCGCATTCGCATGAGTCCTTACGATAGCGAGAAACGACTCTGGCTGATCGACGAGACCGGCCACATCATCTTCGTCTTCTCCAATGACGGCGAAGAGCTGCACATGACGCTCGGGGAAAAGAATGTCCCCGGCGAAGACGAAACCCATTACTCGCAGCCTCAGGACATCGCCTTTCTGCCCGATGGCAAGCTGTTAATCGCCGACGGTCTGGGCAATGCGCGCATTGTTGTGCGCAATGCCGACGGCAGTTTCCATTCGCAGTTTGGCGAACGCGGTAAACAGGCGCATCAGTTCAGTAGCGTCCACGCTCTGGCGCTGGGCCCCGACGAGCGGCTCTACGCGTTAGACAGGGACAATCTCGACATAAAGGTTTTTGAGCAGACCGCCGCTCGCGACTCCGCAGCTTACCCCCAATATGAATATCTCACGACCTGGAGTGGGCTTGGTATGCCGCTAGACATCACGGTAAGCGAGGACAGCGCCTGGGTTACCGATCTCAACCCGCCGAAAATCGTCCAATTCGACTTGAACGGCAACCAGACCTATAGCTTCGAGCTGCCGACCGAAGGGCCCGATTTTTGGATAGAGATGCACTCTCTTTCAGTTGATGCCCAGGGCAATCTATACGGCACGGACAATCAGGCAGGACGACCACAAATGCTCTCGCCCAAGCCCGGCGCTGACCCCGCGCTGCTAGTCAAACCTGCGTATATTCCACGATAAGCGAGAAGATCTCGTGACATGCGCTCAATAGAGGAAAAAGTTCTATGTACGGCATGATCCACAAAGCGATTCGAGACATGGTCTCCACCGTCCACGGCGAGGGCGCCTGGCAGCAGGTGCTCAGTGAATCGGGCGCCGGGGATAGCGACTTTCTCTCGCTGCATAGCTATGACGATCAGATCGCTTACAACCTCGTTGGCGCTTGCTCGTCTATTTTAGGAGCACCTGCAGAAGCCTGTCTTGAGGACTTCGGCCGCTTCTGGATCTTAGTCACGGCGTCAGAGCACTACGGCGAGATGATGCGCAGCTATGGCCAAGACACCTTCAGCCTGCTGATGCATATGAACGACATGCATGAGCGCATCAGCTCAACTTTCTCAGGCTACAAACCGCCACATTTTACGGTCGAATCGACAGGCGACTCGAGCTGCCTCCTGCATTACCGCAGCATACGCGAGGGCCTGAGCCCCTTCGTGATTGGACTGGTGCTGGGACTCGGCGAGTTCTATGGCGAAAAGATCGAGATTAAACTCGAAAACACCGTCAACGAAGACGGCGGAGAATACTCAGTCTTCGCCGTTACTCGCATTTCAGAGTAGATGCCAGCCCCGTGAGCACCAGCCTAGACCTCTGCCTAAGGCTCTTCCCCTACGTGCTGTGCCTTAACACTGACGGGAAAATCACCCACGTCAGTGAGCCCTTCGCCAATAGACTCACCGATGACCCCTGCGGCCTGCGGCTTAATCAGGCGTTTACAATTCTTAACCCGGCTCCGCATTCACTGGACTGCTCGGTAATCACCGAAGCCCATACCGGCAAGCTGTTCCTCATGCACACCCCTGATAAGGCCTTCGCAGTTCGCGGGCAAATTGTGGAGGGCACACTAAGAGACGAAACTGTTTTCTTCTATGTTGGAGCCCCTTGGAGCTCTTGGCTCTACGAGAACGACCGCAGGGTCGCGCTGACAGCGGCTGACTACCCTATCCAAGACAGCCAGCTCGAGCATCAGATGTACCTGACAACGCAAAATATAATGCGTAAGGACATGGAGGAGCTGCTAGCCGAACTGGGCAGCGCGCGCACCAAGGCTGAAAAAGCTAACCAGGCCAAAACCGAGTTCGTAAAACATATCAGCCATGAGATTAGGACACCGCTCAATGGCGTTATTACGGCGCTTGAGCTTATGCATGATCCAGAACAAAACGATCAGCGCGAGCGCTTACTAAAAATAGCGCAAACCTCATCCGCGTCACTTATGGAGCTAGTTGACGATGTACTAGACTTCGCGCGAATCGAAGACGGCAACGACACAATGGAACCGATTGAATTCGACCTCCATGCACTTATGCGCGAGATAGAGGCCGCTTTCAGCCCGAGAGCGATTGCCCGCGATATCCGCCTGCGCCTCTTTCTCGCTAACGACCTGCCAAAAACAGTGTGCGGTGACAGGAGATCTTTCCAAAAGATTTGCTTTAATTTAATCAGTAATGCGATCAAATATTCGCAAAGTGATTTGATTGAAATCAGTACGTCTTACCAAACGCCGAACCTGCTTCGTTTCGAATGCAAGGACTACGGCATCGGCATCGCGGAAGACGACCAAGGAAAGGTTTTCGAGCCTTTCTGGACGGCCCCTGCAGTTCGACAAGGCAATGAACAGAGTACCGGGCTCGGCCTTTCCATTACGCAAAAGCTGGCTACCGCAATGGGGGGCTCGCTAGAGCTCAGCTCAAAGCCTGGTGATGGCGCGAGTTTTATCCTAAGCGTTCCGATGGACACCATCGCCGGGAGCGCCACGGCAGTCTCGAAGCCCAGTGCAACAGCAGCGCGATCATTTTCAGGCAATGTGCTTCTTGTCGATGACAATGCGATCAACCTCGAGCTGGGGCAGATATTGCTTTCCAGGCTTGGCATGACCGTCGAGCTCGCACGGGACGGCCGAGAAGCTGTCGAAAAAGCCAGAAAAGAGCGCTACGACCTTATTTTTATGGACATTAGCATGCCTATAATGGATGGCATTGAAGCAACTAAAATACTTCTAGCCGAGCCAGAAACGCAGGTGTGCACTATTGTGGCGCTCACAGCGAACGTATCTAGCGATGATGTCGCGAACTACCGTGATGCAGGAATGGTCGACACTCTTATAAAACCCATCGAACAGGCCGCTTTGGTGAAACTGTGCTCGCGCTATTTGAAAGTCGCGGCGAAAGCAGAGCAATCCGCAGACCAAAAGAATCAACAAACAATGCAATCAACTCCATCTAATAGCCCGCCTTTGCTCGAACCGAGCAAGCTTCACCAGCTCAAAGAGGATATTGGAGACGAGAGTTTCGAGCGAATTGCACAGCTCTTCGTCGACGAAACCACGACGCGCGGCGCCCAGCTAGCCGAACAGCTCGACACACAGCCCACTGAAATGATTGCCGCCTTAGCCCATAGGCTCGCCAGTAGCTGCCTAGCCTTCGGACTCATGGCGCTCGGTGCACGGCTGAGGGAGACGGAAGCTCAGGTTAAGGCCGGCTCGGTCGTTACGCTCAATGCCGATGAGCTCAATCAGCTATGCGCCGATTCACTCGCGCAGCTTAAGGATCACCTCAACTAGAAGACACCGCGAAACAAACTGATACCAAGTAAACCTGTGGGAAATCAGACGATAAGACTAGACTGTATCGAAACGTAACCAAAATCATTCGGACAGTCTGTTGCCCTCAAAGCCCAAAATTGTCGTCATAGAAGACGACGTCGTTTTTGCTCGCTTGCTCGAAATCGGCCTCCGCAAACACGACTATGACGTCTACCTCATCGCGTCCGCTCAAGACGCGATAGACTTTATTCCAGGCTCGGAAGCGGTTGACCTCTTCATAGTTGACTACGACCTAGGAGACAAGCGCGGCAACGGGCTAGATCTCTGCCGTAAGATAAAAGCCTACACCCAAAAACCTGTCGTCATGCTGACGGGCGAGTCATCTACAGAGACTACCGTTGCCTGCCTTTACGCCGGAGCAGATCAGTACATCCTGAAGCCCTACGAGCTCAAAGAACTGCTCGCCCGCATTCACAGCGCCCTAAACAATACTCCTAAGTCTTTAGGCTCAGAGAATTCGCATCGCCTTACAGCGGCAAATGTCGAATTAGACGGTCTGGCCCGCACACTCTCTCGTGGGAATTCCGAGGTAAAGCTTACAGAGCGAGAGTTAGCCGTAGGCGAGATACTGTTTGCCCACTTTAACGAAGAGATAAAGCGCGATTACATCTATGCTGCGGTCTATGGCCATGCCATGAAGCCCTTTAGCCGCGCAGCTGACATTCTCATCGCCAGATTTAGAAAAAAACTGCGTGAAGTTAGCGATGAACTCGTCATCCTGCCCACCCGCAGTGCCGGTTATAAGCTGGTTAAGAAGGGCAAGTCATGAGCGACGCCCAACCGACTCCATTCGACGCCTCCGCTTTCGAGAAACTGCTGAGCAATGCCGATGCCAGCGTACTCTCGCCGCTTTTCGATCGAGCGCTACAGTCCATTCAAGAGTTTGCCAATGGCGGCGATCTTGATTTTGCCGCCGCGCAGTTTTCCGCGCATAAGCTTAAGACAACCTGCCTACAGCTTGGTCTTCCTCGACTTGCGAATATATTGCAGTCAGTGGAGCAGTCTGCGCGTAACAGCGACCAGGCTCGCTATGACGCTCTTAAGCGTATGTTTGATTCTGAATTTGCGAATGTAGAGAAAAGCCTCCAAGAATACGGACAGAAACTTAGACTCTCAATCACCACTGGTCAGTAAATCTCGCGCATGATATCGTTTCCGAAAAGCGCAAAGTTGGGCGAAAATGACACAAAAAAGCATACTTATTCTTGACGACGACCTGATTGTCACGGAAATACTGGGACAACTAGTTAAAAACCTAGGACACTATCCCATCATCGCTCACAACGCGCCTATTCTCGCCTCGAACAAAGTGAAAGATTTCGACATAATCGTTTTGGATCTCTGGCTTTTCGATTCTTCTTCCTTCGAATCCCTGCAAATGCTAGCCGATCAAGAATTCCGCGGGGACATCATTCTGATCTCAGGACTTGAAGAGAATGCAATGGAAGAAGCGAGGCGCGAAGCAGACGAGCTAGGATTGCGCATCACAGGATATCTCAGGAAGCCCGTGTCGGCCGCAGAGTTCAACGCGCTTCTAAAGGCTTAGATTCAGCTTAAGGCCTAGATTCAGCTCAGCTGGCCGCCGCTCTAGGAGTTCAGTGGCTGAGCGGCTGGGCCCCGACTGCTTACCTCTCTCTGCCTGCTCTCTGCCTACTCCATAGCCCTCCCCTGAGCCCTCTCTAAAGGGCACCCCCTCTTAGAAACTCCCGTACTGCCTAGCTTGGCTAGACAGAGCTTATCCTATGCTCCGTCTCATTAGGCCCTGAGAACTTCTGCCCCCCCTATCATGAGAGCATAGCTGCTCGCTCTGGACCTCCCCTAACGAAGACCAACTCATCTATTACCTGCTCCGTTAGCGCCCACTCATTGAGCCACACGGCAGCAACGAAACGACTTGCGAGCGACGCAGGCTCCCTAGCTCGGCGATCCTTCTGGCGTTATTTGCTAAGCAGGGTAAAGTGGGAAACTCAGAAGGCTGAAGAGCTCTGGGAGGATAAGATACCGGTGAGACTGGTGAGAGACGAGAGAATGGGAAAACCAAGGGAATAGAGCACCGGAATTCTCTTTATAGCTACTTCTTGACGAGCATATACCCTGAATTACGAGTGGGAATTATGACGTACTCTTCCGTCACAAGTTTCAGTTTCTTTCTGAGTCTCGCAACCAAAATATCAACAGCGCGGCTGAACGGCTCCATCGCTCGCCCGAAAATAGCAAAGTAGATATGTTCGCGTTCAAGCTCCAAGCCCACGCCGCCCAGCAAACTCTCCGCCAAGCTAACTTCTCTCTGCGTGAGCTTGGTGCTTTTCTCGCCATAGCTTAGCATTCTGCTCTTGCCTTGCAGCGTCAGAGTCAGGCGCTTCTCACAAGAATCCTCCAAATCGTCGGCTACCGAAGCCCGCGCCCAACCTTTGAGCACAACATGAATCCTTGCTACAAGCTCATCCAAGGAATAAGGCTTGGTGACATACTGTTCGGCGCCGGCATAAAGACAGGCCACGGTAGTATCGACATCATCGACGCCAGTTAACATGATGACAGGGTACTGTCCTTGCGCCTTAATCCGTCTGCAGAGGTCGAGGCCCGTGATGTCAGGAGTATCGAGGTGGTAATCGACAATAAAGAGGTCAACGGGTGGCGCCGATGAGCGAGGTATGGCCATCGACGCCAGAAACTCACAGAAACTCTGAGCCGACTCGAACTTACTCGCTGTGAACCCACTTTTACTGAGTCCAGAACACAAGATATCGCCAAAAACAGCGTCGTCATCTACGACTACCACATGCTTTTTCACTACGTACCCTTTTGTTCAATTTCGCCGCGAAGAATCACAGCGACCGTGATACAGGATGATACCTGCATTCTCTGAAACTTCAATCGGCAGCGACAGCCCTAACTTTCTTGCAACTCCTTCGTCATAAAAAAAGGCCCCGTCGCCATATGGCTACGGGGCCTTCTCATTTATTGGTTCTCGCTAGCCGCCCGGCGGAATACCCGCGAGGTTCGAGTTGATCCACAAATGCACGAGGATGCTGAGCACGTAGCCCGCAGCGATGACTGGTGTCCACTTGAGGTGACCGAAGAACGTGTACTTGCCACGCGCCTGCCCCATGAGGGCGACGCCCGCAGCCGAGCCTATCGATAGAAGGCTACCACCAACACCCGCTGTTAAGGTGACGAGCAACCACTGGAGCTCGTCCATCACCGGATTCATCTGCAGGACAGCCACCATGACTGGGATGTTGTCGACGATCGCGCTGAGCACACCAACGAGACTATTGGCGATGGTCGGGCCAAGGTCGATATACATTATCTGACTGGCATAGGCTAAATATCCGATAAAGCCGAGCCCGCCCACACACATGATGACACCGAAGAAGAACAGCAACGTATCCCATTCCGCGCGGGAAACCTGACGAAAGCTGTCAAAAGCGGCCACGTCACCCACTTGGCCGTACTCGGCATCGTCATTGGGATGCGGCTTATGCGTGACCTTTAAGTAGTAGCCATAGAACTTCAGAAGCGCCATGCCTGTCATCATGCCCAAGAATGGGGGAAGATGAAGGAAGTTATGGAAACTCACAGCAATGACAATGGTCAAGCCGAACAGAGCTATGATCACCCCAGCGCCGCGCTTTATGCGAACCGATTCTTCTTGTACCGCGGGCACCTCTTTCGAGATAGCCATCTGCATAAATAGTGCTGGAACAAGGTAATTCACCACCGAGGGCACAAACAAAAGGAAGAAGGTAGCGAAAGGTATTAGCCCGCTCTGCCAGACCATGAGCGTTGTAATATCCCCGAACGGAGAGAATGCCCCGCCGGCATTCGCCGCGACGACGATATTAACGCAGCCAACCGCGACAAACTTCGCGTCGTCCTTGCCTACCGCCATGACGACAGCGCACATAACTAGCGCAGTGGTTAAGTTATCAATGATCGGCGACAGGAAGAAACTGAGCACACCCGTGATCCAAAATAGCTGCCTGTAGCTGAGGCCTTTGCTCACTAGAAAGGCTCGCAGTCCCTCGAAAACTCGGCGCTCGCTCATCGAGTTCACGTAGGTCATAGCAGCTAAGAGGAATAAGAAAAGTTCGGCAAATTCGATCAAGAATTCACGCACGGATTCTTCCACTATGTGGTCGTAGCCATTGTTCGCGTAGACGATCGCGATCATCGCCCAGATTATGCCCGCAGCCAAGATTACCGGCTTCGACTTGCGC
The DNA here is from genome assembly GCA_038104835.1 of Gammaproteobacteria bacterium. Lineage (GTDB taxonomy): Bacteria > Pseudomonadota > Gammaproteobacteria > Pseudomonadales > Pseudohongiellaceae > UBA9145. The sequence goes on from JAYOBL010000073.1 coordinate 9,732, forward strand.
AGATGGGTGAACTCCTCCCCAATGACCAAGGCATAGGCCGCAACAAAGACCAGCAGCGAGGCAATGCCAACCCAGCTAGTGGTGAGGTCCATACGGTCATGACCTGCTTCGGCAGCAAAGGCCAGAGGGGCCGCAAAAAGAGTGAGAGGGAGAGAAACCAGAGCGAACAGGCGCTTAAACATGCATCATCCTTAACTGCGCTGCGTGGCGCAGAATTTTATTATCCAGTCTGCAAAATTAGGGCTTCACGGGCTTTTAAGCAAGTAATAAGTGGTTACAATTTCCCGCCGGTTCCATCATTACTGCTAAATGGTAGACTGTGAACATGGAAATCAAAACACAAGCCCTATTCCCAAGTTTGATATGGAGCACGCTGTTCGACGACTTCGAGCAGTTCAATCCCCCTCTGTTACAGCACGCCCTAGCGCTGCGTGAGCGTGACCCCGCGGGGGTACAGAAATCTAACCAAGCAGGGTGGCAAAGCGACAATACACTCCAGGCACTCCCCGAGTTCGAACCGATAAATACTCGAATCATTCAAGCCTGCCAGCGCATAGCCCACTCTCAACATTTTAAGCCACAGCTAAACTTCCACCATCAGGCCTGGGTGAATATCAGCCCTCCTGGTGCGTCTAACCAAGTCCACTACCATGCCAACTGCCACTTCAGTGGCGTCTACTATCTCAGCCTCGACGCGCCCCGCTGCGGCAACATCTTCTTCCGAGATCCGCGAGTCGCCTCACGAATGCTTACCTATCCAGTCGCTCAGCAGTCTTCGTTCACAGCAACTGAAGTGCGAATGCCCGCCGAAGTTGGCCGCCTCTACATCTTCCCCGGCTGGCTCGAACACGGTGTCGATACGAACAACAGTGACTCCGACCGCGTAAGTATCAGCTTTAACGTGCTGGCATCGCCCTGAGCAAAAAAGGGGGCAGACCCCTTAAAGCTTAAGCGGAAGCTAAGCCTGATCAGACGCTAAGCGTCTAAGACCGCAACGCGGCCCCGCAGGGGTGAGGATATTGGTTTCACCCAAATCCGAATCTCACTGACCCGACGCGAAGCGGCGGCTGTCATAATGGCATCCAATAAAAAACCCCACCCAGCAAAGCTGGATA
>JAYOBL010000074.1:0-10812 GCA_038104835.1 Gammaproteobacteria bacterium
GAATTAGACCTCGTTGTCTGCTTCGAACTCAGCGACGATCCCGAAGTGCACGTGCACCGCATTGGCCGTAACGGTCGCGCGGGACACAAAGGGCTAGCGGTGAGCCTTGTGATGCCGTCGGAGGAGAACCGCGCCGCAGCAATTGCAAGCTACATGGACAGCACCATAAGCTATGCCTCGGCCGACACGCTGCCGCCTAGCGCGCCCTATAAACTCTACCCGGCCATGGTGACGTTAAGTATCGGAGGCGGAAAGCGAGACAAATTGCGGCCCGGCGATGTCTTGGGCGCATTGACGGCTACGGGGACCGTGGCCGGCAGCCAGATTGGCAAAATCTCCGTGCTCGACAGGCTCTGCTACGTCGCCGTTGAGCAAGCCGCCGCCAAGACTGCCGTGGCTCTGCTGAACGACAGCAAGATCAAGGGCAGGCGCTATCAGGCTCGACGCCTGCGCTGAGCCGCCGTTACAAAACGCGCCCTAGGCGCTACAATTCACTCACTCACGTATTTAGTTAAGAAGGTTTCAGCATGGCGAACATTACCGTATATACCAAGAATCTCTGCAGCTTCTGCTCTGCCGCCAAACAGCTGCTCAAGAGCAGAAATTACCCCTTTGACGAGGTCAACATGGAAGGTGACACCGAGCTCATGATGAAAGTCATGAAGGAATCGGGACAGCGCACAGTGCCGCAGATTTTTGTTGGCGACGTTTCGGTCGGCGGCTATCAAGAACTCAGCGCCGCGGTCGCGAGTGGCGAATTCGCCGAGCTCGTCGCCAATACGTAGCGCTGCGCTACCGAGGGATGTGAATTGAGCAAGCCGCAGCGCGTCCCCGTGACACTCGGCGCGAGCCTGCTGACTATTTTGGGAGGCTCGCTCGGGTTACTCGCCGCGGTCGCCGCACTCACTGGCGATGCACTCGGCCGCGTAAACCTGCTCTTCTCGCTTGTCCTGTTTGCCCTTCTACCGGCCCTTCTATTGCTGCTCACCCTGGCGCTTCTCCTGCTAGGCAGACGGCGCGGTATCCTGCACGGCTTATTGCAGCTGCAGCTCCTGCCTAGGCAGCTCACGGAAGCGCTTGTTGCTCAACCTAACTCGTCTGCGCGCCGCGCGATCCTTTTCTTTTTAAGCCAAGTATTCGCCTTCGCTTTCGCTGCAGGCAGCCTCGCGGGATTCGGCATTCTCTTATTAGCTACGGATGTCAGCTTCGTCTGGCGTAGCACGCTGTTACAGGCCGGCGATCTTTATCCGCTGCTAAGTTTAATCGGCTCGCCGTGGGGTTTTTGGCCGGAAGCTCAGGCCTCGCTCGCCATGCTAGACATCACTCAGGATTTCCGCCTCGCACCACTGCCTAGCGAGGCCGACTACGTGGGCCAATGGTGGCGCTATCTGCTAGCCGCCCAGCTCTGCTACAGCCTAGCGCCGCGGCTAGTCTTACTTAGTGCTGGCGCGCTCTGGCTTAAGCGCAGCCAGAGGGTCAGCGCTCAAGAGCTCTCGCCATCTCCCAAAGCCCTATCCTCAGCCCCCGAAGAATCAAGCACGTTGGCTCCTATCACCACGGCTGCGCCAAAACTCGCTTCGCTGATTGACGCTGCGCACACGCCGGCAGCACTCCTTAGCAGTTTAGAGGCACAGCTAGCGACAACGGGCACTCATCGCTTTGTGCCGGCGAGTGCCCCGCCTAGCTCATTAGAGTCATCGCCAGTCATTCTGCTAGTGCGAAGCTGGGAACCCCCGCTCGGCGAGATCGCCGATTTCATTGTAGAAATGCCAGAGGGCTGCGATGTTTATCTTGCCCCATTAGCATGGCAGGGCGAGCGAGCGATGGGCGTTGGCGCCGTTCACCGCGACGAATGGCGACGCTTCTGTGCAGCCGCGCAGTGTCACTATTTGCAGCTCGCAGGTTCCGCTCAGGAGAATGCAGAGGATGCCTAATTCACAAAGCACGCCGCGCTTTGCCGTGGTCGGCCATCCGAATAAGGGCAAGTCGTCTATCGTTGCTGCTCTGGCGCAGAACGATGCGATTGCAATTTCCCAGCGCAGCGGCACCACCACACGAGCCGAGCGCTATGACGTGCAAGTTGGCGATGGCGCGGCCAGCTACGCGCTTATCGACACGCCGGGATTTCAACGCCCCAGCAAAGTGCTCGCTTGGCTAAAAGACCAAGCGCCATCGGCGGATCAGCGCCGAGCGGCGGTAGAAAAGTTTCTGCACTCGGAAGACTGCGCCGCGCAGTTCCCCGACGAGACAGCCCTGCTGCGCCCGATCATAGACGGCGCCGCGATACTCTATGTGGTCGATGGCTCACGCCCGTATAATCCTGACTACGAAGCCGAAATGGAAATTCTGCGCTGGACGGGACAGGCGAGCATGGCGCTTATCAATCCCATCGAGTCCAACTCAGAAGTTGAGGCATGGCAGCAGGCGCTCGGGCAATATTTTAAGATCGTGCGCCTATTCAATCCGTTTCTTGCCGACCGGCTGCGCCGCGACGAAATACTGGAAGCCTTCGCTATTATCGCTCCGCAGTGGCGTGAGCCGCTCGAAGCTGTGCGCTCGGCCTACACACAGCAGGAGGTGCTGCGGCTGCAAAGAGCCGCCGCGCTGCTTAGCGACACACTGCTAAAACTCTGCACCCATCGCTGCACCACTCAGACGACAAGCAAGTCTGCCGCGGAGGCCGCAAGACCCAGTTTGGAAGCGCGTTATTTTACCGAGATGCGCGAGCTAGAAGGCGCAGCCCACCGCCGCCTCAAAGAGCTTTACAGCTATCATAAGCTGGACAGCCAAAGCGATGCGCTGCCGCTGGACGGAGACCTATTCGACACCGAGAAGTGGATCGCCTGGGGTTTGACTCGTCGCCAGCTTGCCGCCGCTGCGGGACTCGCGGGCGCTAGCACGGGCGCGGTAATAGACGCTGCGATGGCGGGCAGCAGCTTGTTACTTGGCGCATTAAGCGGAGGCATGTTAGCAGGCGCGGCCACCTGGATCGCAGCTGACACGATTGCCAAATTCAAATTCGATAGATCGAAGGACAGCGCCCTAGGCGCCTACGAGGCGGCCTTCGGGCCTAGCAGCAATGCGAACTTTCCCTATGTTGTCACCGGCCGCTTCCTTGCGCTGCTAGACACCCTGCGCAACCGCACCCACGCCCAGCGCGATACGGCGCTCGTGCCAACGATCGACCTAAAGAATCGCCTAGATGAGCTAACAAGCACTGAGCGTCTTGCGCTTGCCAAGCTACTTCAAGGTCTTGCGAAACAGCGAATCGGCGATGACAGCGCAGAGATCCTCTTGCCTTTATTAAAGGACGAGTCTAAAACTTAGCGCAGCACCGCCATCGATTTTATTTGTGCCCACACCGCCTGGCCCTCGCTGAGCTTGAGATGCTCCGCCGAACGCTGAGTGATACGCGACACGATCATCGACGCCCTAGCATCGCCCTGATCTGACGCCGCGGCTTCGCCCAACGCCATTTTTACAAGAAGCGCGCCGGGCACTGGCGCGGGCGCGATCTCAACGATCTTAGCTGGCAGCGTGTTAAGAATACTGCTGTCGCGTTGCTGCGACAGCGCTATGCTCACGTCTCGTGCTTTAAGGCGAATTCGCAGCGACTCGCCCAGGGACTGACCTTCGTCAGCGAGCAGGAACTCGCCGCCAGCAAAAGCCGCTCGCAGCAGATGCCACTGCACCTCCTTTGCTGTAACTCGAGCCTCAAGTACGACACCCGCCTCGTCTACCTGCTGCAGGGGTGAGTCTAACCGCGACAGGACCTCGCCTACGGGCCCACTAGTCACGACTCGCCCCTGCTCGAGTACCACAAGCGAATCCGAGAGGCGCGACAGCTCACTCATCGAGTGAGTGACATAGACGATCGGTATCTCAAGCTCACTGCGCAGTGATTCTAAGTACGGAAGAATCTCGTTTTTGCGCTTTTGGTCTAGCGAAGCCAAGGGCTCGTCCATAAGAAGAAGCCGCGGCCGCGTCATTAGCGCGCGAGCGATGGCCACTCTTTGGCGCTCGCCGCCCGAGAGCTGTTCGGGCCTACGTGCTCGCAGATCTTCAATTCCGAGAAGCCTCAGCACTTGCTGCTGTGCAGCGCCATCTAGGCTGTCCGCACCCGCACGTTTAAGCGCATAGTGCAGATTCCCCTCAACGCTAAGATGGGGCAGAAGACTCGCCTCTTGAAACACATAGCCGATGGGGCGCCTATGTGTCGGCACAAAAATGGCGCCGCTCTGCCAGACCTCGTCTCCCCAGCTCAGCTCGCCATGCTGCGCTTCTTCAAGCCCGGCAAGACAGCGCAGCAGCGTCGTTTTACCCGAGCCCGACGGGCCAAAAAGTACTGTGACGCCCCGGCTAGGCAGCGACAAATTTACATCGAGGCTGAAGTCAGAGATTCGGTGCGTAAACGCTGCTTCGATTGTTTTATAATTTTCAGTCACGCCGCACCCTTGAAGCCGAAGCTGGCGCTCGCGCGACGATTAAAGGTGTATAGGGCTACTAGCACTGTGAAGCTAAACAGCACGAGTACCGCCGAGAGCCAGTGCGCTTGGGCATAGTCGAGGGCCTCTACATGATCATAGAGCTGCACCGACACAACGCGGGTTGCGCCGGGAATATTGCCACCAATCATGAGCACCACGCCGAACTCGCCTACCGTGTGAGCGAAGCCCAAAACGGACGCGGTGAGGAATCCGGGCTTAGCGAGCGGCAGCGCGACGCTGAAGAATCGATCAAGGGGCCCCGCGCCTAAGGTGGCGGCCACCTCGAACGGACGCTCGCCTATCGCTTCAAAGGCATTCTGCAGCGGCTGCACAACAAACGGCAGCGAGTACGCGCAGGAAGCGACTACCAGCCCCCAAAACGTGAACGGCAGCAAACCTAAACCTAGGGCCTCGGTGACAGCGCCAACCGGGCCATTCGGGCCCATTAATAGCAGCAGATAAAAACCGAGCACGGTCGGCGGCAATATCAAGGGCAGCGCTACCACTGCCGCCACGGCGCCCCGGTACCACGCGCGCGTGCGCGCAAGCCACCAAGCAAGCGGAGTGCCGATCAGCAATAGGAGTACGGTCACCGTGCTCGCAAGGCGCAGCGTCAGCCAAATCGCGGCCAGATTCTCATCCATGGTGTTGGCCCTGCTGTGTGCGAGGATTCCGCCGAACCCATATTGGATTCGAGTCTGCACGCGACAAGGTGCCAATGGCTGCTTGCCTGCGCTGAGCGGAGTCTTTGCTCTGAACATTGCCCTGCTCTGTGCTCATTCTTGTATTCTGCCCTGTGGTCTGTCCTTTGCTCTGCCCTGTGCCCAAAACGTCAAACTCATAGCCATAGCGCTGAAGGATAGTGCGCGCTGTTTCGCCTCGTAAGAAGTGCAGAAAAGCTCGAGCTGCTAAATTGTTTTCACCCCGCGAGAGGAGCACCGCGTCCTGCCTAATCGGCGCATGCAGCGCGCTCGGCACGCGCCAATAGGCACCCCGCTGCTGCGGCGTCAGGGCCAACACCTGTGACAGCGCAACGAAGCCCATCCGCGCATTGCCGGTCTGCACAAACTGAAATGCCTGCGCGATATTCTCGCCATAAACGACGCGCGCAGCGAGACGTTCGGCTGCCCCGGCGGGTAGCGCAGGGGAGTCCATGACTTGCTGCGCCGCAAGTCCGTAGGGCGCAATTCTTGGATTCGCGATGGCGATTTTATCGGACGCTGAAGCGGTAGAGACGCTCGCCAGTGCTGACAGCGAATCCGCACTGAGCACTTCCCCATCGCTCGCACTCCACAGAGCCAAGGCGCCCAGTGCGTAGGTGAATTGAGACCCCTGCACGGCGCTCGCCTGCTCAACCAGCCGCGCTGGAAAAGCCTGATCCGCTGACAGGAAAACATCGAAGGGAGCGCCGTTACGAACCTGCGCAAACAGCTTGCCTGAAGAGCCTTGAGCCAGCTTAAGTGTATGCCCTGATTCCTGTTCGAAGTGTGAGGCGAGTTCGCGCGCGGGCGCGCCGAAGTTCGACGCGACTGCAACCAGCGCCTCAGCTGCGAAGCTAAGCGGTGGCGCGGCTAGAAGCAGCCATAGCAAGAAAATTGTGCGCGAACGCCCCATGAGGATGACTCAGCAGTCGGCGATCTCTGCGGATCGAGGACTATGCATTTGATATTAGAGGGTGTCAGTTTAGAGGGTATAGAAGTGGCGAGCAATTCGCCCGGCGCGGCTAAAGCTAGCCGCCCGCGGGGATACCCCGCCGGAGCAAACTCCGGCTGGAGCGAAAGCGCTAGTCAGGCGCGATCTCTAGATCGGCGCGCAGATGACGCGCAGCAAGCAGGAAGTGGCAAGAGGACCAGAATAGCGCAGCGGGGATCAGGTAGACCATCGCATAGCGCAGGGACTCACCACCAAGACTCGGCGCAAGATAATCGCTAAGGAATCCTACAGCGCTCGGTCCCATGCCGAGACCGATAAGATTGAGGATGAAGAACAGAATAGCCGAGGCCATCGCTCGCATGCGCGCGCCGACTAACGCGTGCGCCGTGGCTATCGAGTTGCCCAGATAGACGTTTATGAGAGTGCCCGGAATGCACGAGAGGATGAGCGCGGTGTACTTCGAGTCGGTGAGGAAAACCACAACGAAGAAAGGCACGCCGATAAAGCCGACGATCGCGGGAACCCACATATACCAGCGCTTATCCCGAGGCGCGAGCCTGTCTGCGATTATGCCACCAAAGAGAATGCCCACCGCGCCCAGAAGGCCGGATGACAGTGCCAGCCAGGTGCCTAGTTCGCCCGTGCTCATTTCGTGGGTGCGAATGAAGAACGAAGCCTGCCAGTTAACTGTGCCGTAGGCAGCAAAAGCATTGAGCCCTGCGGCAAACGCCATGTGGCGGAATGAGCGACGACTCCACAGCAGCGACAGCACGTCGCCTAGCGGCGCCACAGCCGTATTGACCATACGACCCTCGGAAATACCGCGAATAGGCTCTTTAATCGTATAGCGAATCACCAGTGCGATCAGGATGCCCGGCAGACCCACCACCGCGAACGCGATGCGCCAACCAAAGAATTCGTTAAGCCAGCCACCGAAGAGGAAGCCAAACAGAATCCCCACATTGACGCCGGTTGAGTAGATCGAGATCGCCGTCGCTCTTTTCTCTGGGGGAAAGATATCGGAGATGATTGAATGCGACGGTGGGCTACCACCGGCCTCACCAATGCCTACGCCGATACGCGCCATAAACAGCTGGAAGTAGTTCATCGCCAAACCGCTTATCGCGGTCATCAAACTCCAAATACCGATGGCATAGGAGACGATATTGCGGCGATTACCTTTGTCCGCCCAGCGCGCAATAGGAATACCGGCAGACACATAGAACATCGCGAAGGCAAAACCGGTTAACAGACCAAGCTGGCCGTCGGACAGGCCAAGATCGACCTTAATCGCCTCTTGCAGGATAGACAGCAGCTGACGATCGATAAAATTGAAGCAGTAGCCAACAGTTAAAAGGCCCAGCGCATAGTTACGCACCTTATCACTCTTATAGGGATTCTCGACTGCTAGCGGTTCGCTCCCCGCCCCTTGCTCGGTAGATGGTTCTGACATATCGGTCTCTCTTTAGTCTTGTTGTTATGCGATGGGTGTCTCGGCCTCTGCGGGCAGATTCTGTATAGCAGATTGTGGGGGGGATGTGTACTGGGGGCGGCTTGAATACTGGCTAGACTGGTGCTGAAAAGTCAAACTTCTCAATACTGCTGATGAGCACAGTCTGTAGTAATTGTTATGAAAGAAATAAAGTACTAAGGAGGTCTTTAGGTATTCTCTGATCACTAAAGGGCATTGATATGATTACTGACGACTCAGAAATTCCAGGATTAGTGAACGAAATTAATGTTCGAATGCGGGAGCTACAAGATTATGTTAAGGATCGAAACATTAAAGAGTCACGAATCGAGTTTCCCCGCGGCTACCTTAGGAGTTGCGAACATCACAAGAAGAAATACGAGTTCCTCCAAAAGCCGATAATTGAAAAAAATATTTCGTACACATTATTGGCGACAGACGTCTATCGGTGGTTACTCAATCGAACAGATATTGCGCTTAGCGCCCAAGAGATGATCGTAAAGCAGGGTCTTATCCTGATTTGTTCCGTCGTCGAGGTTTTGGTTGAGGAGTGTTCGAAAGGTTTACACGATAGAGGAAAATCTTTTAAACAACGTCTGCGTACTTTATCTAGACACCGCCAACTGGATAAAAAACTTGCAGAGGAACTGGAGTGGCTGTGGGATGTTCGGAATAATATTCACCTTGCGGTACCCAAAAAACCTGAACACAACAAGTATGCAGTTAAAGACTATAACCGAGCGATTCGGGGACTCACCGCTATAGTCGAGGCTTTTAACGGCGCGACAGAAAAATAATATGAACACTCCTAACCTTAGAGTCCGTTTGAACTATCAACGAAGAGAAAAAGTAGCGAGAAGTGGTTATAAAAGTGGCGCGCCCGGAGAGATTCGAACTCCCGACCAACTGGTTCGAAGCCAGTTACTCTATCCAGCTGAGCTACGGGCGCGTGAGTCAAAGTATATAAGACAATGCAGGAGGGGTCACTGCTAATTGGCAGGACAAGTCGGAAAGATGAATTCACCTTTTAGCAGACCACACCGCATACACAGCTCCACCTAGCCAAGCCCAGTCCCCTATGCTTAACTTCCCGCATCACTAACAGCTAAGCGAACAAACAAGCCATGACCCAACCCCACACCTCCGCAGCACCCAACCTGCCCAGTACCCGAGATTCGGGCCCCGCGCTGCGCAGCGCCTTAGAGAAACTAGGCTGGGCGGCGGTTCTGGTGCTCGTGTTCACCGGTCTGTCGGCCATACTGGGGCGCGGACTGTTTCTTATCGAAGCCCTAGCCTTGGCACCCGCTGACCCCGATGCGGCGTTTAACGCGTTCGATGTGCGCTACTACAACAACCCTTTGACCTCTTTCCTGCACCTCATCCCCGGCGCGCTCGTTGCCCTACTGGGGCCGCTGCAGTTCATTCCTAGTTTGCGTAAAAAGCATTTGCGCTGGCACCGGTTAAGCGGGCGAATTTACGTGGTGGCAGGGGCGACGGGTGCTATCACTGGCTTTCTTATAGGAGCGCTGCATCCATTTATGGGCTTTAACGGTGTCGGCTTTAACGAGGCGATGGCAACGGCATTTTTCTCAGCGCTTGTCTTATTGAGCCTCGGCATGGCGATTTATCATGTGCGGCATAAGCGCATAGGCCTGCATAGAGAATGGATGATTCGCGGTTTTGCGTTGATGCTGGCTATCGCCACCGAACGCCTCATGCTGACAGCAATGATGGCGCTATTGGATATCGAGATCGGCATTTTATTCGGCACCAGTTTCTGGATGGCAGGCTTATTACATCTCGCGACAGCTGAGTACTGGATTTCGCTCACTCGCACGCCAGCGCCTGGCAATCGACACTGGAAAGATCTCGACAGCCGCGCAGCCACTGCCGAGTAGGACACGCACGCTATGGAAAACCTGAGCTCGATCTCATCAATCGCCACTGTTATTCAACTGGCGGTCGCCCCTGTGTTCCTGCTTGCGGGTATTGCTGGGCTTCTCAACGTGCTGTCTATCCGGCTAGGCCGCGTGGTCGACCGCGTGCGAGTGGTTGAAACGCGCCGCTCCCGCGAGACCCATGAAGATCACCGCGCGCTGCTGCAGGCGGAAACTAATTCGCTGTGGAATCGTATTCGCTTGGTCGACTGGTCGTTTCGCTCACTTGTCGCCGGCGCGCTGATCGTTTGCTTGGTGATTATGGCGCTGTTTCTCAGCGAGCTTTCTCACCTAAACTTCTCGCCCGTGATTGCCTTCCTGTTTGTCGCCTCGATGTGCCTGGTCATCATTGGTCTCGTGCTTTTCCTGTTTGAGGTAAGCCTGTCGACGACCAGCATCCGCGAGGGAATCGACTCGATGATCAAGGAAGAGCTCGATCACAGCCTAGAGACTGGTGACGACTAGTCAGCTCAAAATGTTAGGAAGGTGGCAGCTTAACGGCGGCGCCGAAATAGCTAGGCCGCAGCGCGCTGCGCCGCGGATTCGGCGAGCTTCGACGCGACGTTCGCATCGAGAGCGCGCAGCGTTTTGCTGAAGGCGTAAAAAGCGGCCACGACGATCACAAGCAGCACACAGGCACCGAGAATAGAGTTCGCTGCGCCAATATTGTCGGCAGCGATCGCCATAGGGAAGACACCAATCGGCGTCAGCGCGTAAGACAGCATCATGAAGCTGCTCATGCGCCCCCTCACGCTATCATCTACTAACAGCTGTATAGCGGCGTTATTCACCGTCTGGCTGGCGCTCATGCACATGTTAGCCAGAAGAAGTGGCAGCAGCGCCACATAGAAGTTCGTGGTCTCCACGAAAATAGCCAAGAACACGCCGAAGGCGACCGTGCTCCACAGCATCAGCTTGAGACGCCGCGGTGAATCGCCGCGCTTGATAATCCAGATAGAGCCAAGCAGCCCGCCGATACCGCCGACCGCCATGAGCGTCCCCATGCCGCTCTCTCCTACACCCCACTCCTGCTCGGCGAGCATGACCAGGATGCTTTGAAAGGGCATGGCGAGGAACATTGGCACCAAGCCAAAGAGCAAACAGAGAAGCACTGAGCGATTGCGCAGGATGTAGTTGAAGCCCTGGCCGATATCGTCGAAAAGGCCCTTCTTCTCATCAGACTCGCTGCCCGAGGTACTACGCCCCACCCCGAACATGCACAGCACGGCGGCTGTGTAGAGCGCGATCGACAGCATGTAAGCGC
>JAYOBL010000075.1:0-10389 GCA_038104835.1 Gammaproteobacteria bacterium
CTTTCGTCGCGCTCAGGAATATGTCCGAAGCGTTGAAGGACAAAGCCACCGATGGTCGCGGCGTCTTGGTCGCTAAAGTCGGTGGAAAAGTATTCGTTAAACTCGTCTAAGGGTGTGAGCGCTTTCACGATGTAGTTGTTCTCGTCGAATTTCTTGATAACGCTATCGTCGTCTACATCATGCTCATCTTCGATCTCACCAACAATCTGCTCTAAAACGTCTTCAATGGTGACGACACCGCTGACACTCCCGTATTCGTCAATCACCACCGCCATATGCTGGCGTGTTTCGCGGAATTCTTTGAGAAGCACATTCAGGCGCTTGCTTTCGGGAACAAAGGTCGCAGGCCTTATGATGTCTTTTATGTCGAAGCGCGCAGAGCCAGCACTCAGCGTCGCGGGCAGCAGGTCTTTGGCGAGCAGGATGCCGACGACACTATCAACGTTCTCGCCAACTACGGGGAAACGTGAGTGGGAGGCTTGGGAGGTTAGCTCGATGATCTCTTGCAGTGAGAGGTCAGAGGATACGGTCACGACCTGTGTGCGGGGGATCATGATATCCCGCACCTGCATGTTGGAGACTTGGAGTGCGCCTTCGATGATGCTGAGCGCATCGGCGTCTAGTACTCGGTCTTGCTCTGCGTTGCGAACAAGTTCGAGCAGGCTCTTCGTGTCGGTCGGCTCGTCGGAAAAGACTTGCGCGATTTTATCGATCCAAGACTTGGGCCTTGGATCGAGGGATGATTGGTCTTCAGACATTAAGGGAGTAGCTCCTCGGAGCGGCACAGCCGCCGTTGGGTTTAATCTAGCAAATAAGGATTGGTGATTCCAAGACTCTCTAAAGCCCGGATTTCCAGTGCCTCCATCTCGCTTGCGTCCTCTTCGGTAAGATGGTCATAACCAAGCAGGTGAAAGAGTCCGTGTAGAAGGAGATGTGTCCAATGGTCGGCAATGTTTTTACCTTGTTGCACGGCCTCCGCAGCAACAATTTCCGGGCAGAATACGAGGTCACCAAGCAAAGCTGCTTCAGCCGACGTTTCGCTTTCGCCGGTTGAGGCGGGCGGCCATGTCTCGTCTTCGAGATTAGTCGCGGGGAAAGAAAGCACGTTGGTTGGGTTTGCCTTGCCGCGATAGCTTTGGTTTAGCTCGCGAGATTCCGCGCTCGTTGCAAAACGCAGACTTACGTTAACCGGAGGAGGGGGCGGCGCCTCTGCTAAGCAGTTGAGGCCAGTGCTGAGCACCTCAGTGCAGCGCTGCGTGGAAGGTAGCCAAAAAGGACAGTCTTCGCCATTAGGCTCATCGTCTTCCTGGCTTGCCTGTAAGGGCTCCCTCTCATCTCGCTGTCGCCAGGCAGAGCTGATCTCGGCCACAAGAGTGTCGGGGCCAAAGCTATTGTTCACGTTCACCCGGTGTTGCTTGCGATTCGTGCTGTGCATCGCTGCCGCGGGTTGTTGGGCGCGACTCCTGTTTTGGCAATGAAGTCACGCTGTGGCGATCATGCTCGTCATAGGCTTCGACAATTTTTTGCACGAGCCTGTGGCGAACAACGTCTTTGGCGTTGAAATGGCTGAAGCTGATGCCGTCGATACCTTCGAGGATTTGCGCGGCTTGAATGAGCCCCGAGCGTTCGCCCTTGGGTAGATCTATCTGGGTCGCGTCACCGGTTATTACAGCCGTAGAACCGAAGCCAATTCTCGTAAGGAACATCTTCATTTGCGCCGTTGTGGTGTTCTGGCTTTCATCAAGAATTATGAAGGAGTTATTGAGCGTGCGGCCGCGCATGTAAGCCAGCGGTGCGACTTCAATGACGCTTTTCTCAATAAGCCTGCCCACGCGCTCAAAGCCAAGCATTTCATACAGTGCATCGTAGAGCGGGCGTAGATAAGGATCGATTTTCTGTGCCAAGTCGCCGGGTAAGAAGCCGAGCTTCTCGCCCGCTTCGACCGCAGGTCTGACTAGCAAGAGCCGGTTGACGCGTTCGCTGACCAGCGCTTCAACCGCGCAGGCAACGGCGAGGTAGGTCTTGCCGGTTCCAGCGGGGCCGATGCCAAAGTTGATATCGTTGCGGCGGATGCTGTTTACATAGTCGCGCTGATGCGGGCTACGAGGTTTGACTGAGGATTTTGGCGTGCGGATAACGCTGGCCGAATCGTTCGCAGGATCTTCTTCGGCGTCGCCAGCCGCAGGATCAGCAGCCTGCTGGGCGGAATGCTCACTGAGCACCAGATGCACACTGTTCGGGCTCAAAGCCTCACCCTGCGCAGTGGCCGCGTAGAGCGCGGTTAATGTGCGGGCCGCGATCTGGGTGGCGGCTGTCTCTCCGACTAGCCGGAAGCTATTACCGCGATGCTGAATTTTTACCGTGAGATGATTCTCTACTTGCCTCAAATGCTCATCGAGCCTTCCGCAGAGATTCGCCAGTCTCGCTGTGCTGTCTGGCTCTAGGGTCAGGTGCTGCGTACTTTCTGATTTCGCAGTCATGCGTTGATTCTATTTCCTTGTCGCTGAGAGTGGTTGGACGAGCTCATCTAAACCAGAGTGCCGAGCAGTGAGTTTGGCAGTGCATCGGTGATCTTGGTGGTAGCAAAACTTCCAATTAGTGACGCGTCATCACAGCGGAAATTGACCACTCTATTATTCTCAGTACGCCCCTGCAGATCAGCTGGGTCTTTCTTCGATTGGCCTGTGACGAGAATGCGCTGTTCGCTGCCTACCATGGCAGCGCTGATGGCGTTGGCCTGCTGTAATATTTGTGATTGCAGCGTGGCGAGTCGGTGTTTCTTCTCTATTTCTGGCGTGTCATCGCGCAGGTCGGCGGCTGGCGTGCCCGGGCGTGCGCTGTAAATGAAGCTGAACGACGTATCAAAGCCAACGTCGATGATGAGTTTCATCGTGTCTTCGAAATCGCGATTGGTTTCGCCCGGGAAACCAACGATAAAGTCGGAGGATAAGCTGATGTTTGGCCGTAGGGCGCGGATCTTGCGTATGATCGACTTGTACTCCAGCGCGGTGTGTCCACGCTTCATGGCCGCTAGGATTCGATCGGAGCCGCTCTGTACCGGCAAGTGCAGGTGATCGACTAGCTCGGGCACCTGCGCATAGGTCTGAATTAGACGGTCGCTGAACTCGATGGGGTGTGAAGTGGTGAAGCGAATTCTATCGAGGCCATCGATACTCGCTAAATAGTTAATTAGCAGGCCTAGGTCAGCTATGCCGCCGTCATCGCTTAGGCCGCGGTAAGCATTAACATTTTGCCCTAGCAAATTGATTTCGCGCACGCCCTGCTCGGCAAGATGGACAGCCTCAGCTAACACGTCATCTAACGGCCGGCTCACCTCTTCCCCGCGGGTATAGGGGACAACACAGAAACTGCAGTACTTGCTGCAGCCCTCCATGATCGACAAGAAAGCCTGACAGGAGTTCGCTTCCGGCTGTGGCAGGTGGTCGAACTTTTCGATCTCCGGGAAACTAATATCAACCAGTGGCGCACCGGGGATGGAACGGGCTAGCATGTCTGGGAGCTTGTGAAGTGTCTGCGGGCCGAAGACTACATCGACATAGGGTGCGCGTTTGCCGATCGCTGCCCCTTCTTGGCTCGCGACACAGCCGCCTACGGCTATCTTTAAACCGGGATTCTTTTCTTTCAGCGAACGCCAGCGCCCGAGCTGATGGAATACTTTTTCCTGCGCTTTTTCGCGAATCGAACAGGTATTGAGCAAGAGAACATCGGCCTGTTCGGCGCTGTCCACCAAGACCGCGCCCTCGTCGTCCTTCAGCAGGTCTAGCATACGCGCCGAGTCATACTCATTCATTTGGCAGCCGTGGGTTTTTATAAAAACCCGGCGCCCGACCGCGGGCTTCGCCTCCGAATTGATGCTAACCGGGGCTGTTGTCTTGGGTGTATGAATCTCTACGCTCATTCTAGCTCCTGAGTGCGCAGCGTTTGCTGCGCTTAGTGCGGTCTAGGAATGCTTTCTCGCACCATGGTAAAACTTGGATAAGACAGAATTATAGCAGTAAAAAACAGCGGTACTTAAGCGGCTTTTCCCGCATAATGCCTTGAAAAGCCAAAGGCTTAAGCCAATATACTCGCTAACCTTGGCCGTGCGGGCCAGTTTAATGACGACAGGCGCGGCGCGCTGAAGAAATCTTTGCCATGGCAGCGCTCGCACACGCTGCACTTTGTGATGGGCGCTGACCCACTAAGAGCATGTTTTAAATGGATAACTCCACCGAAATCTACAAGGTCACTTTCCTCAATCAGGGCAAAGTGTACGAGGTCTTCGTCAAACAGGTATACCAGAGCGATCTCTATGGTTTCATCGAAATCGAAGACTACGTTTTCAATGAGCGCAGCCAGCTGCTTGTCGATCCCTCCGAAGAGCGCTTGAAGACAGAGTTTACCGGTGTGCGGCGCAGCTTCATTCCGCTGCAAGCAGTTATTCGCATCGATGAGGTCGAGAAGAGCGGAGTCAGCAAAATCAGCAGCGGCGATAACGTTTCGCCTTTCCCTATTTCCTTAGTCGGTGGCAAGCCGCCGGTGAAGGATGCCTGAGCTGGAGCCTCCTAAGCAGCCGTCGCAACTCGATGTAGACGGTAACGTCGCAGCCCCAGCGCCTCATTCGAGTGCGAGTCTGGAGGAGCCGGCAAATCACCCTTACTCAAGGCTCAGTCCTGATCTCGTGCTAAGCGCCGCCGAGGCGATGGGTTATGAAACCGACGCGCGGATTTTCGCGCTTAACAGCTACGAGAACCGAGTCTATCAAGTTGGGCTACAGGATGGCCGCAGTATCATACTCAAGTTCTATCGCCCTGGGCGCTGGAGTGACGAGCAGATTTTCGAGGAGCATGTGTTTACTGCCCAGCTGGCAGATCTAGAGATCCCGGTGGCCGCACCCCTTTCAATTGGGGGGCAGACAATGACCTACTTTGAGGGCTTTCGCATTGCCGTATTTGATCGCCTGGCGGGTAGGGCTGTTGACCTTGAAAACCCCGATGACTTGCTTTCGATGGGGCGCTTCGTCGGTCGTCTACATGCCGTGGGCGCTCAGGATGATTTCAAGGTGCGGCCTCAGCTCAGTGTGCAGCGATTCGGATGGGACAGCAGGCAGTTCTTGCTCGATAGCAACTTCCTCGAGCCCGAGATGCGGCGCGCCTATGAAACGCTCAGTGAGGACCTGCTGGCAAAAGTCGAACGGCGGTTTGCCGATGCCGGGCCGCTATGCCCACTGCGCCTACATGGCGACTGTCATATGGGAAATGTGCTCTGGCGTGATGAGACGCCGCATTTCGTGGATTTCGATGACACGCTAAGTGGGCCAGCGATTCAAGATTTGTGGATGATGCTCTCAGGCAGTCGTGATCAGCAGCAGGCACAGCTACTCGAACTGGTTGAGGGCTATAACGAGTTCTTTGATTTTCGGCCCATGGAGTTGGCGCTGATAGAGAGTCTGCGAACGCTGCGGCTTATGAATTACAGCGCGTGGCTGGCGCGGCGCTGGAGTGATCCTGCTTTTCCTCTAAGTTTCCCATGGTTAAACACGCCAAGGTATTTCTCGCAGCATATCTTGGAGCTGCGTGAACAGCTTGCCGTTCTCGACGAGCCTCCCCTAAGATTGATCTGACGCTACCACACAGGCTGAGCGAAACTAGTCCGCGATGAGCTCGCTTATGGCGGCCTCAATCTCCTCCATATCGCCGTCGCGGAAGCCCATATGCACCAGCCGGATAGTACCCTCGGGATCGATTAGGTAAGAGGTTGGCATGCCAATGACGCCAAACAGCTCGGCTGCCTCGCCGTCGGGATCCGAAGGGATCAGGAAGTCGAGCGGCTCGTCAATGAGGAAGTCGAGACCGTCTTCAATAGGGTTGTCGACGTTAATGGCGACAAACTCAAAGTCTTCGCCCTTCAGGCGATTGTAGAGCTCGTTGTACGCGGGCATCGAGCGCAGGCAGGGGGCGCACCAAGACGCCCAAAAATCGACGTAAACGGTTTTGCCGCGTAGTGCATCCAAGTCGATAGCCGCTTGGTCTGCGAAGATACTGGGCAGCGACAGCGAAGGCGCCGTGTCGCCGACCTCCAGAGCCAATGCCTGAGTGGTCAGAAGCGAACAGTGAATGAGCAGGAACAACCCTGCCGTGCGAAGCCGATGTTTCATGGTGCTTGCCCTCGTTGTGGGGTTAACTTGCCAATTCATTCTTAGAAATACTTCTAAGCAAATTCCGCCGGCGGAGCGGTCATCGCGTCGATTACTGCTTGCCAACGCTTCTTTTGCAGTTTTAGTTTCAACTTGACTTCAAGGTAGTGAGCTCTGAGTTGCAGCATTTCAAGCTGCGAAAGGCTTTCCTGGAGCTGCTTGCCTTTTGCCTCGTACCAAGCGTGACGATGTTCAGACCACAGCTGAACGGTGTTGAGGATTGCGTTGTATTCTTTCTCGAGACGTTCCTGCCAGTCGTCAGCCAATTTAAGTGCTTCGCAGCGGGCGGTCGCGTGTAGGTACTGCATTTCCAGCTTAGCCTTTTCGATCTTGTGCGGATCCACACGTTTTAGACCTTGGGCGAGCCCGACGCGTGACAGGCCGTTAATGAGCCATTTGGTCGGATCGAAATGCCACCAGCGAATACCGTTGCGGTAGTCCCATTGGAAGGTGTGGTGGTAATTGTGATAGCCCTCGCCGTAGGTAATGAGAGCGAGCAGGGCGTTGTCGCGTGCGGTGCTCTTGTCGCTATAAGGGCGGCGACCCCACATGTGGGCAAGTGAGTTGATGAAATAGGTAAAGTGCTGACTCAAGACTAATCGCAGGAGACCGCCGAGTAGCAGGCCAGCGAGAATGTCGCCATGGACGTAACCTACAGCGGCGGGCAATGCGACATTCATTAAGAGCACTAAAGCCAAATAGTTGCGGTGTTGCCACATGACAATCGGGTCACGCTGAAGGTCTTTGACGTTGGAGAAGTCGTTTTTCGCGCTCGGGTAGGTGCGCACGATCCAGCCGATATGTGAAAACCAAAAGCCTCTGCCCGCGGAGTAGGGGTCGTGGTCATTATCATCGACATGCTGGTGGTGGCGTCTATGGTCGGAGGCCCAGTTCAGTACGTCGTTCTGCAGCGCGCAGGCGCCGCCAAGCGCGAAAATAAAGCGTATCGCAGGATGGGCCTCGTAGGTCTTGTGTGACCAGAGGCGATGGTAGCCGGCTGTAATTGAGAGGCCGCAGAACACCATCATCAGCGCGAAGAAACCCCATTCGAATCCGTCAAAACCGACGAGCCATGCATAGGCCGGAACTAGAGTTACGGCTAAGAGTGGCGTCGCCGTGAACAGGATCATATTGGTCCAGTTTATAGGCGCGTTATCGAAGCCATCAGCGGATGAGGAGCCGTCAGCGGATAAAGAGCCGTCAGCTGATAAAGAGCCTCCAGCGGATTCGCTTTGGAGCGCCTTTTGGGTGCGAGGAACAGAGCCCAGGGAGTCAAGCTGTGTGTCTGGCATGGAACTAAGACCTATAGTAAATCGAAAGGGCTAAACTGTATCATGAAAGACTCTTGCGAGCAGTGCTGTAAGGCGGAAAGCTGTATCTACAATGTTTCAAAGTTGCACGTAGGAAAGCGGGCCGAAGCGAGGCGAAAGAATGCGGCATAGCGGACGCTGCCGAGCATGGCTGCCCGCTTTGTAATCCCCGCTTTTTCGGTAGGTGGAAACGCAGGAAAGTTCGTGGTCTAGAATTGAGACCGCTGCCTTCAATATGAATCGTATGACAAAGGAGTTCTTGGGCTGTGGCCATTGAAAAAAACGAGGAAGGATTCCTAGGACGTATTACTAACCTCGAAGAGAGGTATAGCTTTCAAGAGGACACCATTGTCCAGCTGAGCGACATCGTCGCGCGTCAAGATAGGCAGATCGAAGTGCTTGCGCAGGAACTAAAGCAATGCAAGGAGCAGCTCGAAGGTCTGCGGGAGCGATCCCAAGGGCAAGAGGGGCCACTTGACCCGCAGAGTGAGCGGCCACCGCACTATTAGATAGAGTTTCTTATAAAGACCTCTAAAAAGCCCCCCTTATTTAGGACTCCTGAATGCGAGTCCTTTAAGACAGTTGCTTATGAGAGCCTCTCATGAGGGCCCCTCACGAGAGCTCTGACTAGGACTTCATTCCCTGGCTGTGGACCTTTCGCCACAGTCTGGGTGGAATCATCTGGGTTAAATAGTCCCGCCAGTGGGCGGGTTAGAGCGCACCCTCTGCCCAAGCGAACAGCCAAACGGTCCCGCCCAGCCGTTTAGCTCAAGCTGAGCGGGTTCTATCTTAGGCTAACCACATCGTCAGCCTGCAGTCCTTTGTCACCGTCAGTGACCTCGAACTCTACGCGCTCCCCATCGCGCAGCGTGCGATGCCCCTCGCCCCTAATCGAGCGGAAATGTACAAAGATATCTTCGCCGCTGTCGCGAGTGATAAATCCAAAGCCTTTGGTGCCGTTGAACCATTTGACAGCACCGCTCTCGCGGGGGCCTTCGCTCGCCCGCTGTTCAGGCTTGCTGCGCTTGCGCTTGGGTTTACTGGTCTTTGGCTTGCGATTCTCGCTGGGTCGCGCAAGTAATGCTGAAAGGAAAGAAATGAGTGCTACTGCGCTCAAACCAGCTATCAGCGAGTTGGTAGGCTGGATGTCTTGCTGCAGCGAGCCGCCGATTGTTAGGAGATACAGAGGATAGAGTGCCAGCAGGGTCATGGCGATGGCGATGGCATAGGGGTTCTTTCGCATGGAGATTAGCTTCCTGTTTCTGCGTGTTGTTTTCTTCTAATTATGATGGGCTTTCTTGGCGGCAACCTTGAGGCCCTTATGGCGTCCTCGCCTCGCGAGCCGCAGGCGTCTGTTTAAGCCGCAGGCGTCTGGGTAAGCCGCGGGCGCTTTTGAAAGACGCCTCACACCCTTTAAGTTCTGATTTAACAGCAACTTATTAGGCAGTCTAAATGAAGATTGCTGAAAGTGCTACCGGGCCTCCTCAGGACTTAAAAGAACTTCAGCCAGCATTCAGCTAGCAGAGACTATCGTAAATTTGCTTCCCACTCGCGTGCCTGCTCGTCAGTCGGCGACTCCAAGTAGCCACTTTTCGCGGCGACTTGCCAAAGCGGCCACGTGAGGCGGGATGGGATTGAAGGCACTGCGTGTTCTGGCGGGTTGAACTAACCCAATCGCAGACGTGCAGGCTGACGCAGAGAAGCTTTTCAGAGAGGTGAACACAATGATGAGTATTCTAAGCCTGGTTAAAAGCCCAGTTACACGCCCATTTACGAGCCCATTTAAGAGCCCAGTTCGAAGCAATTGGCCCAAACGGCCCCGCAGACGAATCTGCCTGCTTGCCGCGACAATTTTGGCCCTAGGAGTAATGCCTTTTGCGGCAGCTCAAACGAGTTACGAGTCCGTGGCCGTTTTATCCTCCGCGCCTGTCTATCAACAGACCCAAGTGGAAACTCCCCAGGAGCGCTGCGTTGAGGAGAGAGTAGCCCGAACGGCGCACCGTTCTCGTAACGGCCAGTCTGCCACGCCAGTTATCCTTAGCACGATTATCGGCGGTGCGCTGGGCAACGCAGTTGGCAGTAACAAGAGCAATAAACGCGTTGGCGCGGTGCTGGGCGCCGTATTGGGCAACAGCGTGGGCCGCGACTTGTCTCGTCGCCGCGACGCGAGCTCTACGACCTACTATGACACGGTGGAGCGCTGTGACATCGTGTATGTGGCTCACACCGAAGAGCGTCTGATAGGATACGACGTTGAATATGAGTATCAAGGGCAAAGGTACACTGTTCGTACACAGGAAAGTCCCGGAGCCACGCTGCAGCTGCGCATTAACGTGCAGCCAGTGCTTTAATCATGCAATGAACTGCGCAGTGCAATAGGCAATTACGGCCTCTAAGATCTTGGGGGCTCGCCGCGTTGCGAAGCAAAGGATAGATCAGTGAGCCCAATGCCACCGCCGGTGAGAAAATTTTCCTTAATTGCACTCGCTTTGTCTGCAAGCTTGAGTCTGCCTATGGCTGCGCAGGCGCAGTCTGCTAGGGATCTGCAGAATCAGCTAGACCCCGGCAGACGAGCGAGCAATTCGCGGCAGCAAGCAAGCGAGCTGATGCTGAGTGAGCGCCAAGCTGTGGCACGGGCGCGCGCCAAGGCTGCGGGAAATGTGCTGCGAATCAGTTTGGTGGGTGAGGGTGCCAACCAGCGTTACCAAATCCGCATGGAGCACGATGGCAAAGTGTTTACGGTATTCGTTCACGCGCGCACCGGGAAAGTGACGCAGGGTGGTCAGTAAGCGAGCCTAGGGCACGTCAGGGAGGCGAAAATGCGACTACTCGTTGTTGAGGATGATCGCCAGCTGCGGGATCAGTTAGCACAAGGCTTGATAG
>JAYOBL010000075.1:10399-10771 GCA_038104835.1 Gammaproteobacteria bacterium
CGTTGCAGGAGATGGGCGTGAGGGTCTCTACTATGCGACCGAGTATGACTACGATCTCGCCATTATCGATTTGGGATTGCCAGAAATCGCAGGCATCGATCTTGTTATTGCCCTACGCGAAGCGCAAAGAGAATTTCCCGTCCTCGTACTCACCGCGCGGGGTGATTGGCAGGAGAAGGTGAAGGCGCTGGATGCGGGTGCGGACGACTATGTCGTCAAGCCTTACCAATTAGAGGAGATCGTGGCACGGGTAAATGCGCTCGTGCGGCGGGCCGCGGGCCATACTAATTCAACATTGCAGTTCGGTCCTTTGCAGCTGGATCTTAGTGCCAAGAGGGTCATGCTTAACGGGGAGGCGGTGGAACTTACAGC
>JAYOBL010000076.1:0-10723 GCA_038104835.1 Gammaproteobacteria bacterium
GCCCCGTGCTAGTCGACTTTTGGGCAGAGTGGTGCGGCCCCTGCAAAATGATCTCTCCGGTTCTCGAAGAGATCAGCAGCGACTACGCCGGAAAGCTCAAAGTATGCAAAATGGATGTCGATGCCAACACAGCGACAGCCCCCACCTATGGCGTGCGCGGCATTCCTTCTCTTTTGATCTTCAACGGCGGTGAAGTCGTTGGCACTAAAGTTGGCGCCTTGTCGAAATCACAGCTCGCCGCCTTTATTGACAGCGTAATCTAAATTGCGTTTAATGCGGCCGTTGCTGGTGTTTTTGTCGAACCGGAAATGGCCGCAGCATATTTTCCCCTGAATTGATCTATCCCCCTCTAGTTATTGCAGCGCAGCTTATGCGTCTTTGCGCAGGGGAGAAATATTAAAGTTAGATTTCGGCGGACCGATGTAAGCTCCGTGCGGTAACGGCGACGAGCCTGCTACCAAAGATACCGACCTCTCGGCAAATAGTGCAGATTCATCCGCAACCCTGCGCCCCAGCACCTGCTTGAGAGACCGTTTGAGAGACCGCTTGCGAGGCCCTAATGCAGTCGCGTTCAAAGGCCACAGCAGGAAATTCGCATTGATCGCGACGGCTACGGAAAGTCGATCACGCTCAACCGCTGGAAGTTCTGCGACCGAAGCGCGAGATCATCGGCCAAGCCTTGGGCTGTGTACATTAGCAATAATTGGTCAGTTGGCTTAAATAGTATTCTGACATTCCAATTTTTTAATTTTATTCGACTCCATTTTTTCTAAGCATCCTCTAACTCATTCCTAACGCAAACTGACTCTCCTCCAATCTCGCTAACGTGATGTCACCAGCTTAATGCCTCTCGGCAGCAAACTCGGGTCGGAGCAAGTCAGCAACTACCAAGAAGAAGCCCCCACCATGAACTTAACCGAACTCAAGCAACAGCCTGTCGCAGATCTCGTGCAGACCGCCCACGATATGGGTCTGGAAAACGTGTCCCGCACGCGCAAGCAGGACATCATCTTCGCCATACTTAAGCGGCATGCGAAGAACGGTGAAGATATCTCCGGAGACGGCGTGCTCGAAATACTGCAGGATGGATTCGGCTTCCTTCGCTCGGCAGACTCCTCGTACCTCGCCGGCCCCGACGACATCTACGTCTCGCCCAGCCAGATTCGACGTTTCAATCTGCGCACTGGCGACACCGTAGCCGGGAAAATTCGTCCGCCAAAAGACGGCGAGCGCTACTTTGCACTGCTTAAAGTGCATGAAATTAATTTCGCGAGCTCTGAGAATTCTAAGAACAAAATTCTCTTCGAAAACCTCACTCCGTTGTTCCCACAAGAGCGACTCACTCTGCAGGTGGGTAATGGCAGCACCGAGGATTTAAGCGCGCGAGTCATCGATCTCGTCGCTCCTATTGGCAAGGGCCAGCGCGGACTGATTGTTTCGCCTCCAAAGGCGGGTAAGACGCTTATCCTGCAAAACATAGCCCAGTCGATTACGCGCAATAACCCAGAGTGTCGACTTATCGTCCTACTCATCGATGAGCGACCTGAAGAGGTCACCGAAATGCAGCGCTCGGTCCGCGGTGAAGTGGTTGCGAGTACTTTTGACGAGCCCCCCGCACGCCACGTTCAGGTTGCGGAAATGGTAATCGAGAAAGCCAAGCGCTTGGTCGAGCACAAAGAAGACGTGGTGATCCTGCTCGACTCAATTACCCGCCTCGCTCGCGCCTACAATACGATTATCCCTAGCTCTGGCAAGGTACTAACTGGCGGTGTCGACGCCCACGCTCTCGAACGTCCCAAGCGCTTCTTCGGCGCCGCGCGTAACTTGGAAGAAGGCGGCAGCCTAACGATTATCGCAACGGCGCTTATCGAGACGGGCTCTAAGATGGACGAAGTAATCTACGAAGAGTTTAAGGGCACCGGTAACATGGAGCTTCAGCTCGATCGCAAGATTGCCGAGAAACGCGTTTACCCTGCGATCAATGTGCGCCGCTCGGGCACACGCCGCGAAGAACTCATCACCACCGAAGAAGAGCTGCAGCGCATGTGGATTCTGCGCAAGCTACTCACCTCGATGGAAGATGTGCAGGCTACGGAGTTTATCCTCGACAAGCTCAAAGACACCAAGACCAACGAAGAATTCTTCAATGCGATGAAGCGCAAGTAAACCGAGCGCGAATTGGATTCGATGCAGTCGCTTAGGCACAGGGGGCTTTGACTCCTGATTGACTCTTGATTAACTCTTGATTGACGCTTGCCTAGTTCTTACCCGGCCATTGACTGCCGCTTGAGTCGCCAGAGCTACTCTTTACTCGCTTTCGCTTCTGCTTTCGGTACGAGCTGGATTCAAAGCAGCGGAATCATCCATTGTTTCATTCTGAGAGTCGTCCGAGTTACGCCTCGCTGCGTAGTGAATGACTCCACAGCAAGCGGTAGCAATCATGGCTTTTAAAGACCTGCGCGACTTCATCAATCTGCTCGAAGCCAAGGGTGAACTCAAACGCATCAGCGTTGAGGTTGACCCCGTCCTCGAAATCACAGAAATCAGCGACCGAACGCTAAGAGCCGGCGGGCCTGCGCTTTTATTTGAGAACCCTAAGGGCTCGAAGATCCCGCTACTGGCCAACCTATTCGGCAACACTCGTCGCATTGCGCTGGCCATGGGCCAAGAGGATATCTCCGGGCTACGCGATGTAGGCAAACTCCTCGCGTTTCTTAAAGAGCCTACTCCCCCCACCGGTTGGAAGGATTTATGGCAGAGCCTCCCGAGCTATAAGAGCGTACTTAACATTCCCGCGAGCGTCCTGCGCAAGGCGCCCTGCCAGGAAGTGGTGCTCGAAGGCGAGGATATCGATCTTGGCATGCTGCCCGTGCAAACCTGCTGGCCCGGCGATGCTGCGCCATTAGTCACTTGGCCGCTAGTTATCACCCGCGGCCCTGATAAAAGCAGACAGAATTTAGGCATCTATCGGATGCAGCTAATTGGCAAGAACAAGCTCATTATGCGATGGCTCTCCCACCGTGGCGGTGCGCTCGACTTTCGCGAATGGCAGCAGCAGCACCCCGGCGAGCGTTTTCCTGTTTCCATCGCGCTTGGCGCAGATCCCGCGACGATTCTCGCCACCGTGACACCTGTTCCCGATACGCTGTCTGAGTATGCCTTCGCCGGCCTGCTGCGCGGCAGCAAGACCGAGGTAGTTAAATCCAGAACGAATGATCTACAAGTGCCCGCGAGCGCGGAATTTGTTTTAGAGGGCTATATCGAGCCGGGAGAAATGGCGCCGGAGGGCCCGTTCGGCGATCACACCGGTTACTACAATGAGGTTGACGACTTCCCTGTCTTCACCGTCACCTGCATGACTCATCGCCGCGAGCCTATCTACCACTCGACCTACACTGGCCGTCCGCCCGATGAACCGGCCATGCTAGGCGTTGCGCTAAACGAAGTCTTCGTGCCACTACTCCAGAAGCAGTTTCCGGAGATAGTAGACTTTTACCTCCCACCGGAAGGCTGCTCCTACCGCCTCGCCATTGTGAGTATGAAGAAACAGTACCCTGGGCACGCCAAGCGCGTGATGATGGGCGTCTGGTCTTTCCTGCGCCAGTTCATGTATACCAAGTTCGTTATTGTGGTCGACGACGACGTCAATATTCGCGAATGGGATGATGTCATTTGGGCGATTACGACCCGTATGGACCCTGCCCGCGATACAGTCTTGGTTGAAAACACGCCAATCGACTACCTCGACTTCGCATCACCGGTATCCGGCCTTGGCTCCAAAATGGGGATGGATGCAACAAACAAGATGGAAGGCGAGACGACACGCGAATGGGGAACTCCGATCACGATGAGCGACGAAGTTAAAGCTCGGGTTGATTCGCTTTGGGAAGAGCTAGGGATAGATCGCTAAGCCCTGCCTGCGCATAGGCACGCTCGGTCGCCGCCTGTGCGAGTTTCTCCTCGCCCAAGCCTTGTAGCAGCTTTGAATATTCGGCGTAGCCCGCTGCGTTTGGAGCGAGCAGCAAGGCTTGATCATAGTATTCGCGGGCCTTACCCCATAGCTCGCAGCGCAGCGACAGTCTTGCCAGCGTTAGTGCCAGCGCTGGATCGTCGCTGCGGTTCGCTCTCTGTTTCTCTGCGAACTGAAGCTGCTTATGGGGCGAGCCCAGCTCCCACTCTCCGTAGCGCAAAATCAACTGCTCATTCCACTGCGAGGCTAGGGCCTTCTCGATAGCGCTGCGTGCTGCGTCGAAGTCATCGAGCTGCATTAGGCTGCGCGCATAGGCGAGAAGAAGCTCAGGATTTTCAACCAAAAAAGGCAAAGACTTTTTGAACTGCTTTTGCAGCGCGGCGCTGCTAGCGCCCTCTATGTTCGCATGATTACTTAATGACTCTTGTAGCAGCAAAGTCTCTAGTTCGCTCAGCTTGGCCGCACTAATCACCTGATTTCTTTCTAACGGCGCTCGCAGCTGTTCCAGCGTTTCCCAATCCTGCAGGCGCAAACAGGCCTCGTAGGAGAGTTTGAGAACCTTGGCATTGCCAGGCAGCCGCGTTCGCAACTCGCTCAGTAGCGGCGCGCAGTCATCTAGTCTGTCGGCCTGCAACAAGAGCTTCGCCTTTACCAGCTCTACAGCGTCACTCTCTTCGGGATAGGCCTCACGAGCTTTCTCGAGCCATGCCAGCGCTGCCTCTACCCTCTCGGCACTGACTGCCCCTTCTTCTAAGAAGGCCGCTTCGGCGTGCGCCGCCGCTACGTAACTCAGCACGCTTGCGTCGCCGCTTTGCATTGCCTTCTCTAGCTGTTTGAGCCCCTTGCTCCAATCGCCCCGCAGCACGCTGAGCATGCCTTGCTCGCTCACGCTTCTTGCATTGGCTTTCCTACGCGCGCTCAACGTCTTTCCCGCGAGGACGAGTCGCCAAGGATTGAGAGTCGCAACGATCAACCACAGCAATCTCAGAAGCCCGTATACCACGGAAATACCGACGAGGAGCGCAAACAGGCTCGTCTCGAACGTGCGCTGCCCGAACGCTATGAGTAGATAGCCTGGGTCCTGGGGAAAGCCCAGCAGCAAACTGGACACAAGCGCAGCGCCAATCAGTAGCAGGCTCCAAGCAAACAAACGAATCATAGGGCGCTACTCGCATTGAGCTGTTGCACGGCGAGAAGCGTTTCGCCGACGGGCGGCAAAGCGGGATTCAGCTCGACACCGCGCAGCGCAGATAGCTCGACCATTGCCGCTTCACGCTGGCTCTCATCGACACCGCTCTGCGCAGTGAGCCATTGTTCAGCAGTGTTCACTAGCCGTGAAAACAGCAAACTATCTTTAGCCAAAAGCGCGAGTTTCGCCTGCTCCAAAGTGAGCACCCATCTCTGCGCGCCTTCAGAACCTACCGCGAAAACCTGCTGTGCAGGCTCGCTAGTTTCGCGCCAAACGAATACCGAACGCAGGAACTCAAGCGTATCGGCGGTCAAGGCGGTCATCGACCACTCGCTCTGGGTAGCTGACGCCGCTGATGAAACTGCTTCTCTGCGCTGCTCATATTCCTGCCTACGCAGCTGTGCGGGCGCGGCCGCGCCGACTAGCGTTTCGGCTTGAGCTAGCAAAATGTCGAGCCGCAAAAATAAGCTGTCTGTGTCGGGCAGCTCTACCGCGCGCAAACTGGCCAGCTCACGGGCGAGGGACTGGCGCAGGGGATAAATATCGGGGCTGCCTGAGTTCACCAGCGCGCTGTCTGCCAGCTCATACAGCTCACCGGCAGCCGTCACGTCCTGTTCGTAGCGTAGTTTTCGAACCGCCATAGCAAGAAGGTATTCGGCTTCCAGTAGTCGCCACTCAGCGCTGGGATTGGTCGCATTCGCGCGCACGGTCGCTGCCAACTGCGCGAACTGTTGGCGAAGCTGCTCTAACTCTCCATCTACTGCGCCCTGCTGCGCAGCCACTCGGGTGTCGAGCTGAGAGAGCGCGGTGCTAGCCACCTCGGCGGCGCGCTGAGTAAGGCGCCGCTCAAGTGCTGGATCCGTTGTTTGCTCAGCAACCTGTTCGCTGCGAATTGCTTGCAGCTGCGCGTCGAAATTTGCGCGCGCCTCGGCGATTAGTTCATTCACCTGCGCTAGCTGCTCGGAAGACAGGGCGCTTGCGGTCGGAGCGACTGACTGCTGTTCTACCAGCTCTAGACGCGAGGTGAGCTCGGGCAATCCCGCCTGCAAAAGCCACTGCTGCCACGCCAACCATACCAAGCCTCCCAACAGCGGCAGCAGTAAGAAAACGAGGATCAACACGCGGCTGCGTGCACGCCGCTGTGCTCGCGTCTTAGCGGCAGGCTTTACCTTAGCGATGTCGTCGAGGATCTTCGCTGAGTCTGCTGCGGGCTTGTTCTCTGCTGAATCAGTCATGCTCACTTCTCTAAAGGCGCTTCTGGATTTTCATTCCGGCCGTGGTGTTCGTGACACGGCCTCGATCAAACTTTCTTTAGCGGCTGCGGCGACTAGCGCCTGCAGTAGCGAGTCGAGGTCGGCTCCCGGGGCCGCGATAGGATTCTCAAAACCCATCTCAGCGGCTAGGTCTCGCACTCGCTGCGACGGGACAATAACAGGCAATGTGAGTAGTTTATCGGCCTGAGGCTCGCTCAGCTGATCGATTAAACCGCGCAGCGCCTGCAGGGTTTGCCCGCTCATCGCCGTTAACAGCGTCGGCTCGCTCTCGATAAGCGCCTCGCGTACTTGAGTGTCTTCATAGTTTAATTCTACGCGCCTATACACATCGAAGTAGTCTACTTGAGCCCCGCGTTTGCGCAGCTGCTGGGCTAGGAAATCGCGACCACCTTCGCCGCGAAATATGCCAATGCGCCGCCCTTCGATATTGGTGAAACTGTCGAGCTCTAGCAGGTCTTCGCTAGTCATACCGCCAGCGGCGCTGCGTACCCTCTGGCCCGTGAGCTCTTCTGCTAGGGCCGCTGTGCTCGGACCGATCGCCAGTAAATCGAGACCTATGGGAAACTGTGGCCAGTAGTCATCGATCGCTTTACAGCCTTCGCGGACGGCGTTGCTGCTGATAAAAACGAGTAGCTCGTAGCTATCCAGCGCGAGCAGCTGGCGTCTAAGAACGTCGGCTTGGTCTCCTCGGCTTGGCGCTGTGATTGCGAGCAGCGGCAGTGAGATAGTTTTAGCCCCGCGGGCCTGCAGCCCGGTAGTTAATGGCGGCTGTTGATGCGCAGGACGGGTGATAAGAACGCGCTGGCCCGAGAGCGCCTGCTGTGCCTCACTGGCAAGCTCAGCCTGAGACTGCGCCTGTTGTTCTTTCTTCTCAGCCATCGTGTGATGCCTCGCAGTAAGACAGGGGGTCTAGCGCTCGTCGAGCTCCGCAAGCAGTTCAGCAGCGCCCTGGCTCAGCAGATCCTGCGCCACCGAGATGCCTAACTCCTCAGCGCTCGCGGCGCTCGCATGCGCCTCGGCCCGCAGCATGCGACTGCCGTCGGCACTGCCAACCAGGCCGCGAAGCCGCAGCTCGCCTGCGTTCGCGCCTTCGATATCCAGCTCGGCAAAGCAGGCAATGGGCACTTGGCAACCGCCGTTTAGGGTTGAATTCATCGCTCTTTCGGCGGTCACCCGCGCCGCTGTGTCTTCGTGGTGCAAACAGCTTAGGCGTTTGAGCGTCGCATCGTCGTTGCTGCGGCACTCGATACCCACGGCGCCCTGCCCGCCTGCCGGCAGCGAGTCCTCGGGACTCAGCCGTTCGGCGATGCGGTCCTCCAGCTCTAGCCGCAGCAGGCCCGCGGTGGCGAGAATGATCGCGTCATACTCACCGGCGTCGAGCTTGCCTAGGCGCGTGCCAACATTGCCGCGCAGGTCGAGAATGTTGAGATCGGGGCGGCGCTCACGCAGCTGGCACTGCCGGCGCAGGCTTGAGGTACCTACCTTCGCGCCCTGTGGCAACTGCTCGAGGCTTGTGTAGTGATTCGAGACGAAGGCATCGGTAGGGTCTTCGCGCTCGCAGATCACAGCAAGCCCTAGGCCCTCGGGGAAGGCCATCGGGACATCTTTCATTGAATGCACCGCAATATCCGCCTCGCCTGCCAGCAAGGCACGCTCTAACTCCTTGACGAACAGGCCCTTACCACCGATTTTCGCGAGCGGCGTGTCGAGAATGATGTCACCGCGGGTGCTCATAGGCAGCAGTTCGACTTTCAGGTCGGCATGGGCCGCCTCTAGCGCATCGCGAACAAAATACGCCTGCCATAGAGCCAGCGGGCTCTTACGCGTGGCGATTCGCAATACCTGCGTACGATTAGGATCCTGCTGTGCGGCGTCTGAAATCAATTCTGTGGACAAGTGAGCTCCGAAGCTAAGTAATCAATATTCTTATTTTACGGTAATTCTGTGCCTGTGTCTGAGTCACTAGTAATTTGCAGGGCGCGGCAGAGGCCAAGGGGCTCGTTGCTCGGCGCTCCCACGATCCTGATATACTGCACGGCTTAGCGCCCTTAGCGGCAGACAGCACAATAAGCCATCGACAGCGGACAACGACATGAGCGAGAACGACAGCCCTAATAAAGACGAGACGAGCGCCGACACCAGCAGCCTGTGGGGCGGGCGCTTCAGCGAGGCGACGGACGCCTTCGTGCAGCGCTTCACGGCGTCGGTGCAGTTTGATAATCGCCTCTGGCAGCACGATATTAATGGCTCGGTCGCTCACGCCATGATGCTAGAGAAGGTAGGCGTACTCACAGCCGACGAGAAAGACCAAATTCTCAACGGCCTAGAGGCAATTTTCCACGAGATCGAAAACGGCGACTTTGAGTGGTCGGTTGAGCTCGAAGACGTGCACATGAACATCGAAGCCGCGCTGACTGCGCGCATTGGCAGCGTGGGCAAGAAGCTGCATACCGGTCGCTCACGTAACGATCAGGTCGCCACGGATATTCGACTCTATGTGCGCGAACAGATCGATCTCCTTGCCGAGCTCATTAGCAAACTGCAGCTGGCTTTGATCGACTTAGCCGAGCGCGAATCGGACACGATACTCCCCGGCTTCACCCACTTACAGACGGCACAACCCATTAGCTTCGGTCATCACATGCTCGCGTGGAACGAGATGCTCGAGCGTGACTACGGCCGTTTCATGGACGCGCGCAAACGCCTCAATGTTTCGCCGCTAGGTGCAGCCGCGCTCGCCGGAACCACCTATCCTATCGACCGTGATTTCAGCGCTTCGCTGCTCGGGTTCGATGGCCCGACGCGCAATTCCCTGGACTCGGTGAGCGATCGCGACTTCGCTATCGAAGTAGCAAGCTGCTGCAGCACGCTAATGATGCATCTATCGCGTTTCTCAGAGGAGCTCGTGCTTTGGACCTCGGCGCAGTTCGATTT
The DNA here is from genome assembly GCA_038104835.1 of Gammaproteobacteria bacterium. Taxonomy (GTDB): domain Bacteria; phylum Pseudomonadota; class Gammaproteobacteria; order Pseudomonadales; family Pseudohongiellaceae; genus UBA9145. The sequence continues at coordinate 9,368 of JAYOBL010000076.1, forward strand.
TATCGACCTGCCCGATAGATTCTGTACTGGTTCTTCAATAATGCCGCAAAAGAAAAATCCCGACGTACCGGAACTCGTGCGCGGCAAAAGCGGCCGTGTATTTGGCCACCTAATGTCTCTTCTAACCCTAATGAAGTCACAGCCGCTGGCTTACAACAAGGACAACCAAGAGGACAAAGAGCCGCTTTTCGATCTCTTGGATACGAGCAAGGACTGCCTCTTCGCCTACTCTGAGATGATGCCGGCAGTGAGCTGCAAGAAAGAGAACATGCGCGCAGCTGCGCAGCAGGGCTATGCCACCGCAACGGACCTTGCCGACTATCTGGTTAAGCGCGGCTTACCGTTTCGCGATGCGCACGAGGTTGTTGGTAAGTCGGTGGCTTTCGGCATTGCCGAAGGACGGGACTTGGCCGAGCTGAGCTTAGATGAGCTGCGCGGCTTCTCGGAGCTGATTGAAGCGGACGTATTCGAAGTGCTTACCCTGGAAGGCTCGTTGAACGCACGCGACCACCTCGGCGGCACTGCGCCGCGGCAGGTACTGATTGCCGCGGGCACGGCGCGCAGCCTGGTTGAGGCGCGCGCCAAGCGTTAGTTATTCCTTGGCGCCTGCAGCTCTATTTCATAGCGCAGGCGCTGATTGTCTCGCAGCGTGATGACTTCAACCGTATCCCCGGGGCGATGCTGCTCCATGACATCGGCGTAGTCATTCTCATTCATCACCGCCTGACCGTCGATCTCCACAATCACGTCCCCCAGTTGAATGCGGCCGCGCTGACTGCGCGATAGCCCGCGCATGCCCTGCCTGTCTGGGTCGGTATTGGGCACCGTGCCCATAACGATCACGCCGTCTATCCCCCACAGGCGTCGGTAATAGTCGGGCTGCGGGATAGGCGTGATGCCCAAGATAGGAGTCTGCACGCGGCCGTAAGCGATCAGCTCCGGCACCACCCGCTTGACCGTGTTCACAGGGATAGCAAAGCCGATACCAGAACTCGCGCCGCTGGGGCTGTAGATCGCAGTGTTCACCCCAACGAGCTGGCCTAGGGAATTAAGCAGAGGGCCACCGGAATTGCCAGGGTTAATGGCCGCGTCGGTCTGAATCACGTCGCGAATCTTGCGCCGCGATACCGAGTCAATTTCTCGGCCCAAGGCGCTCACAATGCCCACTGTCATCGTCGTATCGAGGCCGAAGGGATTGCCAATGGCAATCACCTTACGCCCTACTTCCAAGAGCCCAGAGTCGCCCAGCTGCACCGGCACTAGCTCCACATTGTCGGCGTCTATCTTAAGCACCGCCAGGTCTTTGTCGGGATCGAGACCTACCGCGCGCGCATCGTAGGTTGAGCCGTCCTGCAG
>JAYOBL010000077.1:0-4534 GCA_038104835.1 Gammaproteobacteria bacterium
GGTTGGGCCATTCACTATCACCGTGCTGAATGCCGATAGCCGCCAGATCAAGCTTTTAAAGGTGACCACCCAATCAGAGTAAGCTGTGTGCAGCATCACTACCTGCGGCGCAGCCGCTGAGGTATTCTAGTGGGTTATCGCGATGCTCAAACTCAGCCTCTCGCTAATTGCACGGAGCGAGGACTAGGGTATCTAGGCGACACTCCAGGCAACACTGCTAGGCGACACTACTAGGCAAAACCACCAGACAGCAGCGAGAGCTGAACAAAATAAGCTAAAGAGACCCAATGAAACACCTAGACGAGAATTACCCCGCGCAGGAAGTCGAATCCGCAGCTCAGGCATACTGGAAGGCAAACGACAGCTTCAGCGTTAGCGAAGATCCAAATAAAGAAAAGTTCTACTGCCTCTCTATGCTGCCCTACCCTAGCGGTCACCTGCACATGGGGCACGTGCGCAACTATACGATTGGCGATCTCATTTCACGCTTTCAGCGCATGCAAGGCAAGAATGTGCTGCAGCCAATGGGCTGGGACGCTTTCGGTCTGCCCGCAGAAAACGCCGCTATGAAGAACGGCGCAGCGCCGTCTACGTGGACCTATGGCAACATCGACTACATGCGCGACCAACTTCAGCGCCTAGGCTACGCCTACGACTGGAACCGCGAATTGGCCACCTGCCACGCAGACTATTATCGCTGGGAGCAGTGGTTCTTCACACGCCTCTTTGAGAAAGGGCTCGCCTACAAGAAAGAAGCCGAGGTGAACTGGGATCCAGTAGACCAAACCGTACTCGCCAACGAGCAGGTCGTTGATGGACGCGGCTGGCGGTCGGGCGCCCTCGTTGAACGCCGCAAAATTCCTCAATGGTTTATCAAGATTACCGACTTCGGCGATGAACTGCTTGCCGACCTCGACAAGCTCGGTGGCTGGCCTGAGCAGGTTCGCACCATGCAGGCGAATTGGATCGGTCGCTCCGAAGGCGTCGAGCTTAGCTTCGGTGTCAGCGGTCAATCTGACCCCGACCTCGCCTCGCTGTCGGTCTACACAACAAGGCCAGACACTCTCATGGGTGTTAGCTATGTTGCCGTTGCGCCTCAGCACCCGTTGGCGCTCCACGCAGCTGCGAGCAACGCGGCCCTGCAGACGTTTATCGAAGAGCAGAGCAACGTTAAGGTTGCAGAAGCCGACATGGCGACCATGGAAAAACTCGGTATGGATACCGGGCTGCAAGCCATTCATCCGCTTACGGGCGACAGCGTGCCCATATTCGTCGCAAACTTCGTTTTGATGAGCTACGGCTCCGGCGCAGTCATGGCGGTTCCAGCCCATGACCAGCGCGACTGGGAATTCGCACAAAAATACGGACTACCTATAAAGCAGGTCATCGCCCCCGCCTCCGATGAGGCCTGCGATTTGAGCGCTGCTGCCTACACCGAAAAAGGCAGACTCATTAACTCTGGCGAATTCGACGGCCTGGATTTCAGCGAGGCTTTCACCGCCATTGAAGCCAAGCTGGCAGGCCAAGGCAGAGGCAAGAAAACAGTAAACTTTCGCCTGCGTGACTGGGGCGTGTCTCGCCAGCGCTATTGGGGCGCGCCTATCCCCATTATCCACTGCGATGACTGCGGCCCGGTTGCGGTTCCCGACGATCAGCTCCCGGTACGTCTACCTGAGAATATAGTAATAGACGAAACTGGTTCCCCGCTGGGCAAATTAGAAGAGTTCGTCAACACGAGCTGCCCTAAGTGTGGCGCAGCTGCGAAACGCGAAACAGACACCTTTGACACGTTCATGGAGTCGTCTTGGTACTATGCGCGCTACGCCTGCCGCGACCAAAACAGCGCGATGCTTGATGAAAGAGCTGACTACTGGCTGCCGGTCGATCAGTACATTGGCGGCATAGAGCACGCGATTCTGCATCTGCTATATGCCCGCTTCTTCCACAAGCTCATGCGCAATGCCGGACTCGTTAGCAGCGACGAACCCTTTGCCCACCTGCTTACTCAGGGAATGGTGTTGAAGGACGGCAGCAAAATGTCGAAGTCCAAGGGCAACACGGTCGATCCGCTTTCGCTGATCGAACGCTATGGTGCCGATACCGTGCGTATGTTCACCATGTTTGCGGCCCCACCCGAGCAATCTCTCGAGTGGTCCGACAGCGGAGTCGAGGGTAGCTATCGCTTCCTGAAACGCCTGTGGCGCATCGTGGCAAAACATAAGCCGGTGGCGAAGGCAGACTATGCGGCCCTCTCCCTCAGCCCCGAGCAGAAGGCGCTGCGCCTCAAGACACATCAGACCCTTGAAAAAGTGACCGACGACTACGGACGACGCCACACTTTTAACACGGCCATCGCCGCCACAATGGAGCTGCTGAACGCCGTCTCCAAATTTACCGACAGACACGATTCAGCGCAGGACAATTTAGTGGCACAGGAAGCCTTGGAAATTTCGGTCGCTATGCTAGCTCCCGTGGTGCCACATTTTAGTCACGCACTATGGGAATACCTTGGCGGCGAAGGCGCCGTCATCGATGCGGCCTGGCCGGCAGTAGATCCTAGCGCTCTTGTGCAAGACAGTCTCACACTAGTCGTTCAAGTTAATGGCAAACTTCGAAGCAAGCTGGAAGTGAGCAAGGATGCAAGCAAAGCGGAACTCGAAGCTCTTGCGCTCGCCGACGACACAGTGAAGAAATTCACCGCCGAAGGTGAAATACGTAAAGTGATAGTAGTACCGGGCAAGCTCGTCAATATCGTCGTTGGCTAGCTAGACAGAGTTCTTTATCGCAAAAAGGAAGATCCGTGACTGTACTGCGCTCAGCTCAACTCACTGCCATCGCGCTACTTGCGCTGCTGAGCGGCTGCGGCTTCGCCTTGCGAGGCTCATTGCCGCAAAGTACCCAGATGCCGCAGATCAGCGTGTTGAGCGCCGAGCATGACGCTCTGCACAGAGCCCTGTCTGCCGCGCTTAGCGCCGCAGGAGCGGAGCTTGTCGAAACGCCAACAAACTCCGATGCCCTAGTATTGACTCTCGCTCCCGAACAGCTCGCTCGACGTGCCGTCTCGGTTAACTCCCGCGCTCGCGCCGCCCAGTACGAGTTGAGTCTGAGCAGCGAGCTAAGCCTGCAACAGGGCGAAACACTGCTTTTAAACATGGAGCCTGTGAGCGTGCAGAGCGAATATTTTGAGGAAATCGAAAATCTCGCCGGCACTCAAGACGAAATCCGTCTCCTAACCGAAGAAATGCGCAGCAGGCTTGTGCAACAAATCATCCGCCGCGTCAGCGCGGCGCTCCCTTAGAGGTCGCCGTGCAAATCTACGCCCGCGATCTGCAGCGTCAACTCAAGGCGCCTCACCTCCCCCTCTATTGGGTCGCTGGTGACGAGCCGTTTCTGTCGCAAGAAGCCAGCGACTCGATACGTGCTTTCCTGCGCAAACAGGGTTTTACCGAACGCGAGGTATTTAGCGTTGAAACCGGGTTCGACTGGGACAACTTCCTGCAGCTAGCGGGCAGCCTCTCACTGTTTGCCGAGCGTCGCATCATAGAACTGCGCTTCAAGAACGCGAAGCCCGATGAGGCGGGCAAAAAAGCGCTGGAGAAATTCCTCGAGTCACCGGGTGATGACACCGTAGTACTAATCATCGCCCCCAAGCTCGACAAGGCCGCCACCTCAACTAAGTGGTTTTCCAAGCTGATCGCCGATGGACTGTTCGTACAGATATGGCCACTCAAGCGCGAGGAACTCGGGGGCTGGCTTAACACTCGCCTGCAGCAGGCCGGCCTAAGCGCCAATCGAGAGGCCATCGCCGCTTTGGCAGATCGAGTAGAAGGTAATTTGCTGGCGGCAGTACAGGATATCGAACGCATTCGCCTGCTCTCTTTAGAGGATGCGTCCGACAAAACGCTGGATGCCGCGGCAATCCTGGAACTCGTTTCAGACAACTCCCGAGTCGATCAGTACGGGCTCATCGACGCGGCGCTATCTGGAGAAACTCAGAGGGCACTAAAAATTCTTGCGGGATTAAAGGCCGAAGGCGTTCACCCCCTGCCAATACTTAGCGCGCTCGTCCGAGAACTCGACAGCCTTTTACCGATGTTGGCAGCGAAAGATAAAGGCCAAAATATCGCCGCTATTACCAAAGCGGCACGGGTGTGGAGCAACCGCGTCGGCCCGGTATCTGCTGCACTCAAGCGGCTCAACAAAGATCAAGCGTGGCAACTTTTGCACCACGCGAGACGCATAGATGCCGCAGTGAAAGGCATGAACGCCGCAAACCCATGGGACGAGCTCAGCCTGCTGACACTCAGGCTGAGCGGAAAGCGACTCGCTAGTAATTCACAAGCCCATCGCGGCGCCCAGACGGCCTAGTTTAAACCTCGACGATTCAGCAGCGGAGTAACGTCGGCGTCGCGGCCGCGGAAATCTCGGAATAAACTCATCGCTTCTTTACTGCCCCCACGCGATAGCAGCGTGGCGCGTAAGTGATCGCCATTACGCCTTTCAAGACCGCCGTTTTCCTTAAACCACTCCACGC
>JAYOBL010000077.1:4544-10657 GCA_038104835.1 Gammaproteobacteria bacterium
TATCGGCATCCAATACTTCGCTCCAAATATAGGAGTAATAGCCTGCTGAGTATCCACCCATAATGTGCGAGAAGTAGGCGCTGCGATAGCGCGGTGGCACCTCGGCCAGATCAACTCCCGCAGCAGCCAAAGCATCAGCTTCGAACTGAACTATCTCGCCGGCATCCGGCACTGTCTCAGGCGTCAGCTGATGCAGCGCCTGATCCAGTAGCGAGGCGGCAAGGTACTCAGTGGTTGCAAAGCCCTGATTAAACTTTTGTGCCGCTAGCACTTTGTCTAATAGCTCCTGCGGCATCGCCTCGCCGGTTTCGAAATGCACAGCGTAGTTGGCTAACACCGAAGGCCAGGTTGCCCACATCTCGTTAACCTGCGAGGGGTATTCAACAAAGTCTCGCGGCACGCGAGTGCCTGAGAATGAGGGGTAGTCCACATCGGAGAACAGCCCGTGAAGCGCGTGACCGAACTCATGAAAAAGAGTCGTAACTTCGTCGAAACTCAAGAGGGTCGCAACGCCTTCTGCGGGCTTTGTAATGTTTAAATGATTTGCCACCACCGGCTGGGTTTGTAGCAGCCTGCTTTGTGGCACGTAGGCATTCATCCAAGCGCCACCGCGCTTGGAGGGCCGCGCGTAGAAATCGCCTATAAAGATCCCGAGCTGAGAGCCATCTTCTTCCATGACATCGAATACTCGAACGTCTTCGTGGTAGACAGGCAGATCGAAGCGCTCAGAAAAGCGCAGCCCGTAAAGCTCCCCCGCCGCGAAGAAGACGCCGCGTTGCAGCACATTATCAAGCTCAAAATACGGGCGCAGCTGAGACTCATCAAAGGCATAGCGCTCCTGTCTCAGCTTTTCGCTATAGTACTGCCAGTCCCATGCAGCAAGGTCGAAATCGCCCCCGCTAGCCTCTACCATTGCTTGCAGGTCGCGAGCTTCACGGCGGGCATTAGCCGCCGCAGGCGGGGCAAGAGCGGCAAGGCGTTCATTCACCGCTTGAGTTGTTTGTGCCGTCGCATCCTCCAACACGTAGTCTGCATGCGTTGCATAGCCCAGCAGTTGCGCGCGTTCGGCCCGCAGTTTCAGCACCGACGAAAGAGTCTGCGTGTTATCGAACTCGCCGCCTCGGGTGCCCCTAGCGACAGAGGCCTGATACAGGCGCTCTCTGACTGCGCGATTCTGAAGGCTACTCAACGCCGGTTGTCCGCTTGTGTTAAGCAGCGGTATTACATATTTTCCTGCTAAATCCCGCGAAACGGCTTCCTTGGCTGCTGCGTCGATGAGCGCGGCATCGAGCCCTGTGAGTTCTTCGCGACTATCAACTACCAGCGCCATCGCGTTCACTTCATTCAGCACGTTCTGGCTGAACTTGGTTTGCAGGCTTGCGAGTTCGCCGTTAATTTCCCTTAAACGAGACTTTTCCTCTCTAGACAGAGCTGCGCCGGCCCGGACAAAATCGGTGTGGTACTGCTCGATCAAACGCACGGCCTCCGGCGTAAGTCCAAGTTCGGCGCGATCAGCAAACAGCGCCTGAATGCGCGCGAAGAGGTCAGCGTTCAGCACGATGGCATCGTCATGCGCCGCGAGCTGTGGCGCTATCTGCTGCTGCAGCGCCTGAATCTGATCGTTGGTATGAGCGCCAGACAGCGCGAAGAATACTCTGCTGACGCGATTCAACAGCTGACCTGCGAGCTCTAGCTTCACAATCGTGTTTTCGAAACTAGGAGCGGCATCCTGAGCAACGATCGCGTCAATCTCTACCAAATGCTGCGCCATGCCCGCCTCAAAGGCTGGCTCATAGTCTTCATTGCTAATCGCATCGAATGGCGGATAGTAAAGAGAGAGCTCGCTTGGCTGGGCAAAAGGATTGTCGGGGCTCAAATCCTGTCCCTGTAACGACAGCGGCAACAACCCTGAGAGCAAGGCGAATGCGCCGGAGGTTAACGCACAGGTGAGTGATTTCTTTCGATTGAGGCTCATAGCTCTTTCCTTATGGCTGCTAGTTCTCTGTTAATTTTTTTAAGGCGCACCCTACCCAGCAAGCAGCAGCAGAATTGGACTCGCCGGTAATCAAGGCGCAAAGTGCGCTAAAAAGTGCCTTAAAGAGTGCGCTAAAGGGCGTCCTAAAGAGCGCGCTGACTAGGTGGCAAAACGGTAAACGCGGATTAGAACACTCCAAACTGATCCGGTGGTCGCTCTCGCCTTATTGGAAGTAAACTACCAAAATCGCGACTGGGCAAATGAATCGAATATAGAACGGCCATATGCGCCAAAAAAAACCGTCCGCCGCCTGCGGAGCGCCCTGTTTGATTTCCTCTAAAATTGTCGCCCTATTCCATATCCAGCCTGCGAACACGCAGAAGAATAAGCCCAGCAGAGGCTGGCTAACTTCTGTCGTGAGCGTCACTACACGATCGAACAATACGCCAAAGTTCGCCACGATGATTAGCGATACTGCCGCAATAATGCTGCCTAGAATAGCTGCTGCCATGGGCCGCTTTACGCCTCGCCTTTCCACCACGAAAGAGACTGGCACCTCCAGCATTGAAATCGAGGACGTCAGGGAGGCTATAGTCATGAGCGCGAAAAAGGCAAAGGCCACCGCACCGCCGATCGCGCCCATATTGGCAAACAACGACGGCAGCACCGAGATGATTAAGCCGGGGCCAGCGATGAGGCCCCCGCTAGCGTCGAAGATTTCTACTCCGCTTGCCAATGCGACATACATAGCGGGCAAGATCAGCAGTCCCGCGAGCACTGCAATGCCCACGTCGAGCAGCGCGACCAGACTCCCTATCACCGGCAGATTCTCATCCTTGCTGATATAAGAGCCGTAAACGAGCATCGTACCGACCCCGAGCGAGAGCGAGAAAAATGCCTGGCCCATGGCGCTCACTAGCAATCCCGGTTGAGTAAGCGCTGAAAAGTCCGGCACGAGATAAGCGCGCAATCCGTCCATGGCGCCTGGCAACGTGAGCACATAGCCGATTAGCAGTGCGAGAATTAACACCAAGGAGGGCATGAGCCGCGTTGCCCATTTTTCAATACCGTCTTTAACCCCTGCGCTAATAATTAGGATGGTCAAAAAAGCGAACAGGACAACGAAAAGCGAGTTGCGCAGCACGCCGTCGGTTGTTAACCAAAGTGTCGCTGAATCCCAGCCCAGAAGCTGGGTGATTGGAGCGAGTAAGAAGGCGAGCATCCACCCACTTACGATCGCGTAGAAACTCAGGATAAAGCTAACGGTAACCATCCCGAGTCCGCCAACTGCAGTCGCGAACATGCGGCTCTTGGGCCCAACGGAAATTGACTGCAGAGCGCTAACGCCATTTGAGCGCGCGTGTCTGCCTATAATTAACTCAGCCATGAGCGCCGGGTAAGCGAGGGCGAAGGCCAGTAATAGATAAGCAAATAGAAAGGCGGCGCCACCGTTGCTTGCCGCGTTAGTGGGAAAGCCCCAGATATTGCCAAGGCCCACCGCCGACCCCGCGGCGGCCATTAGAAAGCCGAAACGCGAAGAGAATTCACCCCGAGAACCCGCCATAGTCTTATCCTTCATTATGAGTCTGCCTGACTAGCCATTCTTACTGATCATAGGACTCCAGCAGGAATCGGGAGCTCTGCGAGTCGATGAGACGGAACACCACATTGGTAATTTCTGAGATAGAGCCGCTCAAATTGACCTCTAGACTAGGAATAGTCAAAAGCTGAGTTGCGCTGTCGTAGCTTGCCATACCGTCAAAAGCGGCCTGACGGGGAATGATGCTTTCTAGATTCGCCTCAACCACAAAACCTAGTTCGGAGGCGACAGCGCTAAGATTGAGACTGATGAGCTCTGCACCGCCGTCAACACTGACCGAGGTGATCAACAGACCCGTCCCGCTCTCATAAATATGCGGCGCCGAGCTAAAACGCTCGGTGACCTCGACATTCATATAAACAAAGGAGGATGGGTTGTCGTAGAACTCTGTGAAGTAGGGCGCATTAGGTGCCTTCGCCCCAAGGCTGACAAACGGCAGCGCGTCGATAGCGTCGAGCACCTGCATGCCATCGCCCAGCACCGAGCCAAATACGGTGAATCCACCGTTGTTAGTATCGAGATTCGCACTGTTATCGATAAGGTTAACAAACCATTGGTTAGTGGCGCTGTCGGGCTCACCATCGATCTTTGCCATCGCCACGGTTCCGCGAGTGTTCGACGCGCCAAATTCATTCACAACGGCAGGGCCCACCGGAATATCAATCGGCCCTTCGAAAAGCTTAAAACGATAGGCGCCACCCTGCACAACAAAGTTGTCAACAACGCGGTGCAGATACGTCCCGTTGTAGTCATCGCGTTGCACGTAACCGAGGAAGTTAGCGACGGTTAATGGCGCTGTCTCATCGAAAAGTTCAATCGAATAATCGCCGAGGCTAGTGCTGACCCGGACTATCGTGCCGGCACTGGCAGGAGCGATGAATAGCAGGCTAGCAAGCAGTGCAGCTATCAGACGGCCCTGCTGCACAGGGGCTCTTTGCCGGAGAAATGATGCCGCAAAAGCGCGTAGGGATTTAAAAATACAAGCTTGCATAGGGAACTCTTCAACATAGTGTGCGCGCCTAAAGGCGGCGCAAAGGGCGTGCACGAATCCTGTGTATCAACAAAACAGGCTGAAGCTGTTTAATCCCCATTGTAACCGCGCGAAAGCCCGCCCGCCACTGCGCGCAGCACGCGTAGAGCGGCGCCTCAAGACACCTGACTAGGCATGTCTAGAGGGGCCGACAAAGCTATGCTATCGTCTCGCCCCGTCATTCATGAGGACGTCAGATTACTGTGAATCAAAGCAATCACTCACTACAAGCGGCGCGCGGAAAGCGCCTCGGTATTGGGGTCGACTATGGAACGAGCAACAGCGCGGCCGCTATCTTCGATGGAGAGACGCTACGGGTTATCAAACTAGAGGACAACTCGCTAGTCATGCCCAGCGCCACGTATATAAACAGGGACTATCAGATAGTCACCGGTCAGGAAGCCATTGAGGAATATGTTCGCAGCAATACAGGCCGCACCGTCGAACTCAGCGCAGAGATACTCGGCGAGGGGCGAACCAGCACCGGGCAAATTGGTGACCACGGCCTCCCCGAGGAAGCCTCTACCTCGCTAATCTACGGCCAATCGCTTGTCGACGGCGGACAGCAGGGGCGACTTTTCCGCGGGGTAAAACGCTTGTTGGGCAACAACGCAAGCCAGCGCCTCATGGTATTCGAGAAACCCTTTCGGCTTGTCGCTCTTATCACTCCGCTGCTTATCCGCATTCGACGCACAATCGAAGCTCATTTAACTGCACAGGCGAGCACGCCGGCAGTCGACCATGCCTGCATAGGCCATCCCGTGAATTTCGAAGGCGCGCAAACCGATCGCAATCGAGCGGCCTTAACCGCCCTGTCTGAAAGCTACGGCTATGCCGAATTTACCCAGCAAAGTTTTTATCCCGAGCCCAATGCCGCAGCGCTCAGCTACCTCCATGCACATCCTCAGCTCAACACGCGCACCTTGCTCGCTGTCGATTTCGGCGGCGGCACGCTTGACCTTTGCGTAATTCGGCACACTCAGCAAGATTTCGAAGTGCTAGCTACCCACGGCATCGGCTTGGGCGGCGACCACATCGACCAGCTCCTGTTCCGCCAGCTAATTTTCCCCCTCCTCGGAAAAGGTGAACGCTGGCGCCGGAAAGGCGAAGATCGCGAGATCGAGACAGCCTTCCCCTTTGAGGAATACGAAGACCTCCTTCTCAACTGGGCAGTGAGCTACATGCTCAACCAAAATCAATACACGACACCGCTGCACCAGCGCATTCAAGAGGGCGACGAGGCAGCAGCGAAGTTTCAGAGACTCTATGACCTGATTAAAAACAACCACAGCTACTTAGTTTTTCAGCTCTTAAAGGAGCTTAAGGCTGAGCTTTCCCACAGCGAATCGGCGACATTAGACATACCCGAGCTCGATATAGAACTCACTCTAAGCCGCGAGAAATTCGAAGAGCTGATCGCCGAGCCTATGCAGAAGCTCGACAGGGCGGTGGAGAAAACACTGGAACTCGCGGCCATTAGCGCTGACGAAATCGAACTCGTCATTCGT
>JAYOBL010000162.1:0-1843 GCA_038104835.1 Gammaproteobacteria bacterium
GCCGAACACTTCGCTGAGCACAAAGCGTCCGCTGCTTATATTCATGGAGGCGAGCCCGAAAGGCGTGCTGGCATCTAGCTCCCCAGTTTCGCCGCCAACCGAGAGGCACAGCAGAGAATTATCGCTGCCCGCATCCATTAGCGCTTCGTCGCTCACAGTACCCGGAGTAATGACGCGGACTACCTTTCTTTCCACGGGGCCTTTGCTAGTTGCCGGGTCGCCTATTTGTTCCCCAATGGCGACCGAGACCCCCGCGGCGACGAGTTTGGCGAGATAGCGGTCGGCAGCGTGATAGGGAATGCCGCACATGGGAATGGGCTGGCCGCCGGATTTACCGCGGGCGGTGAGGGTGATATCCAAAATTCGCGCAGCGGTCTTAGCGTCTTCGTAGAACAGTTCGTAGAAGTCACCCATCCGGTAAAACAATAAGCCTTCGGGATGTTCGGCTTTGATGCGCAGGTACTGCTGCATCATTGGGGTGTGGGGTGTTGGGCTCATTCAGGCTAGTTCTTCGCGGCTGTTGACAGATTAGTCGTCCATTCTAACTGCCATGTATAGCGATGGATAGGAGCGGGACGGGCCTGAGCATCACAGCGATTGGGCGCGGTTTTCTGGGTGTTCGGCGTCTTCCCATGGCGGTAAACTTGACCCATTCTCAGCATCAATATGGAGCGTCTAGATGGCTACAGAATCCCAAGCAATTTCAGCCTCCGTTGCTAAGCTGGCGACAGAGTTAACCGCTCGAGGTCTGTCTATGGCCACGGCAGAGTCGTGCACTGGCGGGGGTATCGCCGAGGCCCTTACCGCATTAGCCGGAAGCTCTGCATGGTTCGACTCAGGATACGTTACCTATTCCAACGAGGCCAAACAGCGCATGTTAGGCGTCGACTCAGCTCACTTTCAAGCAGAGGGTGTTGGCGCAGTTAGCCGCGAGGTGGTTTTGGAAATGAGTCGGGGGGCCGTTGAGCGCAGTGCTGCACAGACAGCTGTGGCAGTGAGTGGAGTCGCTGGGCCAGGGGGAGGTAGCGAGACGAAACCCGTTGGCACCGTTTGGATAGCTTGGTGCATCGCGGGCGAGGGGTCGGCGGAGTGCTTTGACTTTGCAGGTGATCGCGAAGCCGTGCGTTCGGCCACCATTCAGGCTGCGCTCGATGGGCTTATTGCCCGGCTGGAGGCGCAGGGCTAAAGAGATTTGCTTCGCTGCCAATATACTGGTTGTCTATACAGTAATCTTCTGCTCTAATAGCACTGTTTAAATTAACAGTGTTTAGTTTGCGCACGAAGCTTTGCGAATATCGCAGGAATCTTGAAACCCCGTGTCTGTAGTCTAGGCTAGGGGTAGAGTCGGGAATGCGCGATCGCGCCGATGGTACACACAGCGCCGATAGCACAAACAGCTTCGATAGCGCCAGAGCAAAAGAAACTGCAGTGGTGGGAAAGTCAGAGTGACCTCTGGTTCAAGTGCCCGCAGACTATAGGTAATTCGCAGCTCGACGCTTTGCAGATTGATAGTTTACGGTTCTGAGAGATTAGGAGGTCAAGAGGCCAAGTGGATGTCCGGCCAGGCGAATAGCCATGAACTAGAGGCTAAAAGCGGCACCACTCTTCAGAAAAGCCAAATGAAAAGCTAAACGAACACCTAAATGAATACTTAAATGAATACCCAGCAATAGGAATCGAACATGGTCGACGAAAGTAAAGAAAAAGCACTATCGGCAGCGCTCTCGCAGATCGAGCGCCAATTCGGTAAAGGCTCGATGATGCGCCTTGGAGACAGCGAGCGCGAGTCTATCCCCTCGATTTCTACTGGCTCGCTGGGGCTCGATGTTGCGCTGGGTATAGG
>JAYOBL010000078.1:0-9691 GCA_038104835.1 Gammaproteobacteria bacterium
GGCTCTGGGTGCCCTGCGCATTAAGGTGGCGGAGGATCTCGGACAGGTCAAAGATACTTGGGCGCCGCTCTGGGTAGTCGATTTCCCAATGTTCGAAACCAACAGCGAAGGGAATCTCACCTCGCTCCATCATCCCTTCACTGCACCTGCTTGCTCGGTTGAAGAGCTTAAGGACTCACCTGCAACGGCTCTGTCCCGAGCCTACGATATGGTGCTCAATGGCACAGAGTTAGGCGGCGGCTCGATCCGTATTAACAAGCCTGAAATGCAGCAGAGCGTCTTCGAAGTGCTAGGCATCGGTGAGGAAGAGGCGCAGGAGAAGTTTGGTTTCTTACTCGACGCGCTAAGCTTTGGTTGCCCGCCCCACGGTGGTATCGCCTTCGGTTTAGATAGACTCATCATGCTTATGACCGGAGCCACCTCTATCCGCGACGTCATCGCCTTCCCCAAAACCCAGTCGGCGGCCTGTCCGCTCACCGATGCGCCGGGAGATGTGTCTGCTAAACAGCTTCGCGAGCTTAATATTCGGCTCAGAGAGATTCCGAAACCTGAGGCTGAGTAAGGCAGCCACAAGGCTGAATGGGAACTCTCGGGTTATTGCGACACACGACGAGTGTAAGAGTGCGCAGGGCGTAGTAAGGATTTAAATAGCAAGGAGAAGAGTATGGCGGGTCACAGTAAATGGGCGAATATCAAGCATCGCAAAGCCGGCCAAGATGCGAAACGCGGCAAAATATTCACGAAGATCATCCGCGAACTCACTATCGCCGCCAAGATGGGTGGCGGTAATGTAGCCGACAATCCCCGTTTGCGAGCGACGGTGGACAAAGCCCTCGCTGCCAATATGACCCGCGATACCATCGACCGAGCTGTAGCTCGAGGTGCAGGAACAGCCGAAAACGAAAACCTCGAAGAGCTCAGCTATGAAGGTTATGGCCCGGGTGGGGTTGCGATACTGGTCGAAACGCTAACGGACAATAAGAACCGGACGGTGGCCGAGGTAAGGCACTGTTTTAGTAAGTTCGGTGGGAGCCTTGGAACCAACGGTTCCGTCGCCTATTTGTTCGAGCGTACGGGAATCATTAGCTACCCGGCCGGGGCGGATGAGGAGCGCATCATGGACTGTGCTCTAGAGGCAGGTGCCCACGATATTACGACGAATGAAGACGGTAGCGTAGATGTGTTGACGACGCTGGAGACTTTCGGCGCTGTGCAGGATGCTTTAAAGGAAGCTGAGCTCGAGTGGGCTAATGCTGAGATGACGATGCTTGCATCAACGCAGGCCGATCTCGATCTAGGCGGAGCTGAGTCTTTGTTAAAGCTTCTTGATCACATGGAAGACTTAGACGACGTACAGAACGTCTACCACAACGGCAATATCTCAGACGATATTGCTACCCAGCTTTAGCTGCATATCCCAACACTAAGTCGCGATGCGATGAGAAGCCCATGGCTATCTTTCTAGGAATAGACCCCGGCTCACGCGTCACTGGCTACGGGCTAGTCAATGCTGTGGGTCAGAGGCTCGAATTCGTTGGCTGCGGGCGCATAAAGACCGCTTCCGACTCTCAGTCTGAGCGCTTGAAAACGATATTCGACGGAATCGGCAGCGTAATCGAAGAATTCTCCCCTCAGCATGCGGCTATTGAAGAGGTGTTCATGGGTAAGAATGCCGCCTCTGCCCTCAAGCTAGGTCAGGCGCGCGGGAGTGCCATGGTGGCGTGTCTGCACCATGAACTGGCCGTCGAAGAGTTTTCAGCGCGGGCGGTGAAGCTCGCTGTGGTGGGCTCGGGGGCCGCGAACAAGGATCAGGTGCAGCACATGGTCAAGGCGCTGCTGCGGATAGATGATACACTCGCCGAAGACGCTGCCGATGGTCTTGCCATCGCCATCTGTCACGCTAATCCGCAGGCAAGCCTCATAAAACTCGCTGGCGCTAAGCGCTTCAGCAGGAAACGTTTACGGTGATAGGACGCATTCGAGGGGTTCTGATTGAAAAGTCGGCGCCCGATATTCAGGTGGAAGTGAACGGCATCGCTTATGAGCTGCAACTTCCGATGACCTCACTATTCAAGCTGCCTCCGCTCGGCGAAGAAGTGACGCTGCATACCCACTTCGTGGTTCGCGAAGACGCCCAGCAACTGTTCGCATTTTTCGAGCGCAAGGACAAAAGCCTCTTTCGCGCACTTATAAAAGTCAACGGGGTAGGGCCGAAAATGGCGCTTGGGATCCTTTCTAGCGTGGAGGCGGATGAGCTAGTTGCATTGGTGCTGAATAACGATGTGAGCGCTCTGGTGGCGATGCCGGGAATAGGTAAGAAGACTGCAGAGCGTCTTATTATCGAGCTGCGCGATCGTCTCAAGGATCTTGGTGCGGCCCACGGTGCAGATCAGTCGAGTGGCAGTGCGGCGCAGAGCGTGAAAGCGGCGGCAATCGAGGCAGAGACCGCGCTGGTAAGCCTAGGCTATAAACCGCCGCAGGCTGCACGAGCTATTGCGGCGGCCCAAAAGGCTCAGCCCGAAGCGGCCAGCAGTGAGGAACTCATCCGCTTGGCCCTGAAGAGCCTCGCTTAACCGGAAATACGAAGGGCTGGCTATAGATGATCGAAGATAGACTAATTTCAGCGGAAGTAAGCACGAGCGAGGAATCGCATGATCGGGCTATCCGACCGCTAACGCTGCAGGACTATATCGGTCAGACTGAGGTGAAGCAGCAGATGGGGATTTTCATTGAAGCTGCTCGCGGACGCGGCGAGGCGCTGGACCACACGCTGGTGTTCGGCCCGCCGGGTCTGGTAAAACCACGCTCGCCAACATTATCGCCAACGAGCTTCAGGCTTCTATTAAGACAACCTCGGGTCCAGTATTGGAAAAAGCGGGTGATCTTGCCGCGATGCTAACCAATCTCGAATCTGGCGACGTGCTTTTCATCGATGAGATTCACCGCATGAGCCCGGCGATAGAAGAGATCCTTTATCCGGCCATGGAGGACTATCAGCTGGATATCATGATCGGCGAGGGTCCTGCTGCGCGCTCAATTAAGCTCGATCTTCCCCCGTTCACATTGGTCGGCGCAACGACTCGCGCTGGGCTTTTAACCTCGCCGCTGCGTGATCGTTTTGGCATCATTCAGCGCCTCGAGTTTTACACGCTGTCTGAGCTGACGACTATCGTGTCGCGCTCTGCTCGCATTTTGGGTACCGAGATTGACGCCGAAGGCGCCACGGAGATCGCGCGCCGTTCCCGCGGCACGCCGCGAATCGCGAATCGCCTCCTGCGGCGGGTGCGCGATTACGCGCAGGTGAAGTCTGATGGCAAAGTGGGTGTGAGCGAAGCGTCGGCGGCTCTTGATATGTTGAGTATCGACAATCATGGTTTCGATCCTATGGATCGACGCATGCTGATGACTATGATCGAGAAGTTCGACGGCGGCCCTGTGGGGATAGACAGTCTCGCTGCGGCAATCAGTGAAGAACGTGACACGATAGAAGATGTTCTCGAGCCCTACTTGATTCAACAGGGTTTCATTATGCGGACCCCGCGTGGGCGAGTGGTTACGCAGCATGCCTACCGCCATTTCGGTCTGCAGCCCAGTAGTCGGGAAGATCTTTTCGATAGCGAATAGACCTTAAGTCGACTCCGCTTTCCTACCTTAAAAGCGCAAAACTATTTGCTCAAACGGCCGACTACGTTAGGTGACGCCGTGGATAGTGTGCGTCAAATAAATGTCCAAGAATTTAGCGCGACTCAGCCCGCGACCTTAACCGTGCTTTACTGAGCAGCAAGCAGGTGAGAATTAGCGTTTAGCCCTATTGCGTGACTACAGGGCCTAACGCGAAAGCTCTAGCTTGTGCTGCGTGCGCCCCCGGAGAGACCTGTGAACGAAGCGATCAGCCCGATTAGCCTAATTTTCGAAGCCACCCTTACGGTTCAGCTGGTGATGCTGACAATCCTTGGCTTGTCGGTAATGTCCTGGGTCGTGATCGTCCAGCGCGCCATGGTGCTGAACTCAGCTAAGAGAGGGGTGCTGAGCTTCGAAGAGCGCTTCTGGAGCGGTATGGATCTCAGTCAGCTTTATAAGGAAGGCACGCAGATGCAACGCGAAGACGTGCCAGTAGTGGGGCTGGAAAATATCTTTCGTGCCGGGTTCAAGGAGTTTATGCGGCTACGGCAGCAGGCGCGAGTAGATCGCGAGGCGGTGATGGAAGGCGCGCAGCGCGCAATGCGCGTGGCTTATTCCCGAGAAGAAGAAAAGCTAGAGCGGCATTTGGCATTTCTCGCCTCGGTGGGATCGGTCTCTCCGTACATCGGTTTGTTTGGTACGGTTATCGGTATTATGAATTCCTTTATTGGTCTGGCGAGCCAAAATCAGGCAACCCTTCAGGTCGTGGCGCCGGGTATCGCCGAGGCGCTAATAGCAACGGCGATGGGGCTTTTTGCCGCCATCCCCGCGGTGGTTGCCTACAACCGCTACGCCTCCTCCGTTGAGTCAATTACCGGTAGCTACATCACATTTACCGATGAGTTTTCTAGCATTCTGCATCGGCAAATCCATAGCGAGTAGGGTAGCGGCGCCTTCCCCATGGGAAACCGCGACTTCTCAAGAGTGTTGGAACAAATTTAACCTAGACCGCAATCTAAGCTAGCTGAGATCAATGGATATTATTAAGCGTAAGAAGCGCCGACCCATGGCAGATATCAACGTCGTTCCCTATATCGACGTGATGCTGGTGCTGCTTATCGTATTCATGGTGACCGCGCCGCTGCTAAACCAGGGCATTGATGTCGAGCTGCCGCAGGCAAACAATGAACCGCTCAACATAGATGAGAATCAGGCGACTCTCGTCGTCTCAATCACTGCGACGGGCGAGTACTACCTGAGTTTGGGCGCAACCGGTGACGAGCGGGAGTCTACGAGCCTCGATACCGTGGGCGAGCAGGTCGCCAAAATCGTAGCGGCCAACCCTGAGATCCAGGTGCTAGTCGAAGGGGACACGAGCGCAGATTGGGGGGCGATGATTCAGCTCCTAACTACCTTGCAAGGCGCGGGCGTCGCCAACCCCAACTTTATTACTCAGCCTTTAGATTCGCTCTAGAGCAGGGAGAGCTTGCAATGTCATCACTGCGAGAACAGCTCGGGTTTGGCGAGATCAAACCGCTGCCCAGCCTCGTGGTGCTCAATGGCTATCCGCTTGCCGTCTTCGTCGCCGTTACGCTCCATACGCTTCTGCTAGCGGGCCTGCTGTATTTGCAAAGTACCAGCGACTCCCAGGCTCTTGAGTTGGTGCAGCCGACAGTGATCAAGGCGCTACTTATAGACGAAAACCCGCAGGTAACAAATCAGCGCAATCAGGAGCGCCGTCGGGTCGAGAGCCAAAGGCGCGAGCGTGAGAAGGCTGAAGCGCTCAAGGCACAGCAAGAGCAGCGGGAAGAGGCCGCAAGGCAAAAAAGACGCGAAGAGGCAGAGGCCGAGGCTCAGAGACAGCGCCAGGTGGAGAGGGAGCGGCAGCAGAAAGCCGAAACCGAGGCCGCGGCAAAGCGTGAACGTGAACTGCAGGAGCAGCGCGAACGCGAGGCAGAACAGCGCCGCGCGCGCGAGGCCGCACAGCAGGAACAGCGTCGCCGAGACGCCGAAGCGGCAGAGGCTGCCGCTGCAGAGGCAGCAAGCAGCGAGTTTGAACTCGTGCAAAGCGCCACGGGATTGATTCAGCAGCTGGTCACCGAAAATTGGTCGCGCCCGCCTAGCGCTCGCAATGGGATGAGAGCGGTAATCCAAATTCGTATGCTGCCTACTGGGGAGCTAATTGACGCCCGCATTACTCAGTCCAGCGGTGATCCTGCTTTCGACCGCTCCGCGGAGAACGCTGTTTACAGGGCTGCACCTTTTAGCGAATTGACGGCGCTGCCCATTCGCGTGTTCAATCAAAATTTTCGGACTCTTTCACTCATATTCCAGCCAGAGGATTTGCTGAACTAATGACTCTAAAGCGCCTTCATGCCTTCGCCCTGAGCTTTCTCTTCCTGCTGCAAATTTCCACGGCTCATGCCGAGCTCAGTATCCAGATTACCCAGGGTATTGATAATCCTATCCCCATTGCAATCGTGCCCTTCTCTTGGGAAGGCAGCGGGGTCCTGAGCGAAGACGTAGCGGAGATAGTGAGCAGTGACCTGCAGCAGGTAGGTGAGTTCCGAGCCTTATCGCCTTCTAATATGCTTGCAATGCCGCGCGAAGAAAGGGAAGTGTACTATCGTGATTGGAGCGTTCTCGCCCAAGACTACCTGCTTGTTGGCAAGGTGCAGCGCTCGCCAGGTAGTCAATTGATCTCCGTGCAGTATGAGTTCTTCGATATCAACCGCGAAATAAAGCTCGCCGGTGAGGTGCTGACCGGTACCGAGGCGCAGCTGCGCGATATCGGCCATGAGATAAGCAATGTGGTATTCGAGCTGGTTACAGGCAACCGCGGCGCATTCACTACGCAAATTTTGTATGTAGTGAGCGACTATGTGAGCCCCGAGCTAAGTTATTTTCGACTTGAGAAAGCAGATTACGACGGGCGCCGCGCTCAGGTACTGCTCGAATCCCGTGAGCCGATTATGTCGCCAAGCTGGTCTCCTAACGGTTTAGATATTGCTTACGTTTCTTTCGAGACCGATTTACCTCGTATCTACACGCAGAATATTGCGACCGGACAGCGCCGGCAAATTACGAATTATCCGAACATCAATAGTTCGCCAGTGTGGTCTCCCGATGGGACCAAACTTGCAATGGTGCTGTCGAAGGACGGCAGCCCGGATATCTATGTTCACGACCTAGTAAGCAATCAGCTAACACGCATTACCGATCACCCAGCAATCGACACCGAGCCTGCATGGTCCCGCGATGGGCGCTCCATCGTCTTCATGTCTGACCGCACCGGCCAGCCGCAAATCTATCAAATGGAAATCGGCGCGAGTTCTTACGAGGTCGAGCGTCTAACCTATGACTGCTTCCAATGCGCTAAGGGCCAATTCCTGCCCGACGGCATCAATTTAGTGCATGTTCGCCGCGAGACCCGGCAGAGTCCCCAGTATCAGATCTCAATAATGAACACCGAGACTCTGCGAGTTATCTCGCTTACTTCGACCTCGCTCGACGAGTCGCCCAGCGTGGCGCCGAACGGCAGCATGATCATGTACGGGACTAAGTACAACGGCAGGGGCGTGCTAGACGCCGTGTCTATCGATGGCCGCGTCAAGTTCCGACTACCGTCTTCACAAGGCGATGTGCGCGAGCCGGCCTGGTCGCCTTTCCTTAATTAGTTGAAAGTTTTTAGCGAGTCCGCCGATCAACCGGCAGTGGAGATAACAGAATGAACTGCTTTAAGGAGCTATATATGCGCGGAAACAGCCAGTGGTTAAAATTTGCAATAGCAGGGCTTGTGCTTGTGAGCCTTGCGGCCTGTAAGTCGACGGACGATGCCGAGGCGCAGACGAATGAGATAGGCTCGGAAATGGGTTCCGCTGGCACATCAACCAGCGCCGCTCAAGCGAGTGGGGCGGGTGCGAGCGGTCGATTGACGCAGGAGCAGATCCAAGCCGAGAACGCGCTGCGTCAGACCGTCTTCTATTTCGACTTCGATGTGGCGGAGTTTAAGCCAGAGGACCGCGAAACGCTGACGTTCCATGCACGCGATCTCGCTTCTAATCCAAGTAAGAGGCTTCGCTTAGAGGGTCATGCCGACGAGCGCGGCACGCGCGAATATAATCTGGCGCTCGGTGAGCGCAGAGCCAACAGTATTCTAAATTATCTTATCGTTAACGGCGCTTCACGTTCGCAGATTGAGGTAGTTAGCTATGGCGAGGAACGACCCGCTATGACGGGGCAGTCGCAGAGCGTGTATAATCGCAATCGTCGAGTAGAGGTTGTCGCACGCTAGCATTAGCGACGCGCGGTGAGCTAACACAAAGGAGTCGTTTCGGTGGCACAAACAGCGCGAGCTAGACTGAGTTTTACTAGGGGAAGCCTGAATTTTGACCGAGGCTCTCTCTTTGGCTACAGCTACGGCTGCGAAACTCCGGCTCGCTTGAACTTTGCGATTATTTCGGCGCGGCTTGCCCTGCTGATTTCCGTCACGGTGCTCGCCGCATTGCTGCTTATGCTCAGCGCGCCGGCAGCTAACGCTCAGGGGCGAAGCTCACAGTCGGCTAACGATGCGATGAGCCTACTGCTTGAGCAGAATAAGCAGCTTCAAGCAGAGATCCAGGCGCTGCGCAATCAGCTTGACGAGCAGGGCTTCGAGATCAAGAAGCTCCAGCGTGACTCGCTTAATCGCTACACCGATGTCGACCAGCGACTTAGCGATTTAGAAGCGGCTCCCGCGCCTTCAACTAGCGCTGCTCAGCCGCGGGCCAACCCTAATTCGATCGCCAGAGGCGCAGGGGAGGCTTCTCCCACGCGCTCCAGTGTTCAGCCACCCCAAGCGGGCAGCACCCGGCCTCGCCCTGCACTAGAGCCGGCAGTGCTTAGCGAACAACAGCGGTATCAGCTCGCCTATGACTCGGTTATTAATAGCCAGTTTGAGCGATCGATAGCGGAGTTCAATCAATATCTAGAACTGCACCCGCAGGGGCGCTTCGTTGCCAATGCGCATTACTGGAAGGGGCAAGCGTATCTCTACCTTGACCGTTTTGAAGAGGCGCGAGCGGCCTACGAAATTATCCTCGAGCGCTATTCAGATTCGAATAAATTACCCGACGCGATGTATGGCCTAGGTCTGGCCTATCAGGGAATGGGTAATATTCAGCGCGCCCGACAGCTGCTTACTGATATTAAGCGCCGCTTTCCCAATACCGGCGTGGCGAACCTCGCCGACACTCGCCTGCTGTCACTGTGATTTTGCGATGACTGCAAGCTTGAGCCTTAGGCTCACCGAAATCTTCCACTCGCTACAGGGTGAGGCCAGAAGCGTCGGACGACCGACGGTTTTCATTCGCCTCACCGGTTGCCCTCTGCGCTGTACGTACTGCGATACCGCATACGCCTTCGAGGGTGGTCAGCAATTCACGCTTGATTCTATCCTCGAGCAGGTTGCCGATTATGGCGCGCAATACGTATGCGTGACTGGGGGCGAGCCTCTAGCGCAGGGCAATGTGCGTGAGCTCATGCGTCGCCTGTGCGATGCAGGCTACCAAGTTTCGCTAGAAACCAGCGGGGCTATGGATATCTGTGATATTGATCCGCGTGTTTCGGTTGTGCTGGATCTTAAGACGCCGGCCTCAGGAGAGTGTGATCGCAATCGGCTGGCAAATTTGCCTCTGTTAAAGCCTCTGGATCAGGTTAAGTTCGTGATTTGCGATCGCGGTGATTACGAGTGGTCGCGCTCGATAGTGGAGACTCAGGACCTCGCCAGCAAGGTCGACGACATACTCTTTTCTCCTTCATACGAGCAGCTCGCTCCATCGCAGCTCGCACAGTGGGTTCTCGACGACCGACTCAAAGTGCGTATGCAGTTGCAGCTGCATAAACAAATCTGGGGTGAGGAAACCGGGCGATGATCTTGAGGCTTCGAGCATGCTCGCAGAAGACGGGCGGTAGAGGAGGGGCGGCGCAGTGAAAAAGGCGATCGTGCTTGTGTCAGGTGGGCTGGATTCTGCGACGTGCCTCGCTATTGCGCAGGCCGAGGGGTTCGAGTGTTTCGCGCTGAGTTTCGACT
>JAYOBL010000078.1:9701-10384 GCA_038104835.1 Gammaproteobacteria bacterium
ACTATGGGCAGCGTTCGATTAGCGAGCTGCAAGCGGCTCGAGAACTTGTGAGCACTGCGAGTGTAGCTGCTCACAAAGTGATTCCCATCGATATGGGTGCGATCGGCGGTTCTGCATTAACCGACCGAGATATCGACGTACCGGTGGAGGAGAGCGAAGGGATCCCAGTCACCTACGTACCCGCACGCAATACTGTTTTCCTCAGCTATGCGTTGGCATGGGCAGAGGTGCTTGAGGCTGAAGCCATATTTATTGGCGTCAATGCGCTCGACTACTCTGGCTATCCGGACTGCAGGCCAGAGTATATCAATGCGTTTCAAACTCTGATGAATCTTGCGACCAAAGCGGGTGTCGAAGGCCATGAACTCGAGCTCAGAACGCCGCTTATCGACCTCACCAAGGCGGAAATAATCGACGTTGGGCTTCAGCTTGGTGTCGACTATTCTATGACGGTGTCCTGTTATCAGGCGGATTCAGAGGGGCGCGCCTGCGGAGTCTGCGACAGCTGTCGTTTGCGTAAGAAAGGGTTCGCCGACGCCGGTGGAGAGGATGTTACCCGCTACCAATAATTTGGAGAAAAAAGCGCTTTCGGGCTTGTCTTTTTTTCATATGCTAGTAGTATACCGCACCTTCACGGGCCGTTAGCTCAGTCGGTAGAGCAGTTGGCTTTTAACCAATTGGTC
>JAYOBL010000079.1:0-1295 GCA_038104835.1 Gammaproteobacteria bacterium
CTGTTAAATTCGGCTCTCACATTTAACGCTCTAGTGCAGCTTGATTGAATCAATAATCGGGCAAACAACTAGCACACTGTTGGACCGCACCGCACAATCGGGGTTCCGGCAGTTAAAAAAGTCCCGGCGCACGGGTGTTAGCTTCAAGATCGAGTAGATGACGCTTGGTTTCCAGCCCGCCTCCAAAGCCCGTGAGCTTACCGCTTGCACCGATCACGCGGTGGCAGGGAATTATGATGGGGATGGGATTGCAGCCGTTAGCTGCACCTACCGCACGTGACGCGCTCGGGCGACCAATGTGTGCGGCGAGCTGGCCGTAGCTCCACGTCTCTCCGTAGGGAATTTCACGCAGCGCTTGCCATACCGCGCTTTGGAACTGCGAGCCCTCGGGGGCGAGCTTCACACTAAATTCCTCTAGCTCCCCTGCAAAATAAGCATCGAGTTGCCGCCTTGCTTCGGCATAGCAAACGTCATCACGGTGCCAGCCGCTCTCGTGTCTGCGGCGCATCTTGCCCGCCGCAAAGCCCAGCAGACTCAGCGCCTCGCCGTCGCCTGCAAGCAGAAGATTGCCAATTGGCGAATCGATATAGCTGTAGATCAGCCTGCTTTGCATCATATCTCCATCCTCTTCATGTCTTTTCTTGCCTGCGCTCTACTTAAGTTTCCGCACCGCTAGCCTGCCTTCTTAGTCTGCTTTCTTCGCATAACTACGCCACAGCAGCATCACAGCATAGGCGCGCCAAGGTCGCCAGGCACTTGCGCGATCAAGTAGCTTCTTAGGGGTCAAAACCTCTCCCCGCTCTGCCGCTGCTCGCAGCAGGATCAGATCGGAATGGGGAAAGGCATCAGGGTCACCCAGTGCACGCATAGCAACGTAGTTCGCAGTCCACTCGCCGATGCCTTTGACCTCGCAAAGTTTGGCAACAAATTCTTCGAGCAAACCCACATGACTGAAGTCTAAGCGCCCATCAATGAGACGTTGGGCAATTTCTTGAATCGCCGCAATGCGAGTCTGCACTACTCCCAGCCCGTCGAGGCTCTGGGCAACAATCTCAGCGGGCTCGGGAAAGATAAAATCAATCCCCTCCATGCCGCTGTCGTAGTGCGAGCCAAACCGTGCCGCAACACGAGCCACTAGAGTAGAAGCGGCTCTCACGCTGACCTGCTGACCCAGTATCGCACGTACAGCGACCTCGAAGCCGCTCCAACAGCCCGGTACGCGGGTGCCGGGAAAGCGTTCACACAGCGCGCTAAGTCTGGGCGACGCCGTTAGATCACGCTCGATAGCAGTGCTG
>JAYOBL010000079.1:1305-2315 GCA_038104835.1 Gammaproteobacteria bacterium
ATGTAACTCGGCTGTATTGTCTATCCAGACTCGAAGATCGACCCGCGGCGCCTTCGTATCGAAGCGCGCCACGAAATGCCCCTTCGCTTGCCGCTGAGTTTGACCAGCCGAGAGCTGAAAACTGCGCGCATAGAAGTCGTCGCCGACACACTCAACACCGGGAATTGCCCGATAGTCCAGAAAGGCGAGTAGCGCCTGCCAATCAAGCGGCGGTCTGTAGCTCAGCTGAAGAGCAATGGGGGCGCCGAGTAAAGCGGGCGTCTTGGCCGGTGGACGCTTGACTCGAATCCGCTTACGCAGCTGTGAAGGGCTGCAGCCATAGGTTTGTTTCACCACCGCGTTAAAGCGCCGCACGCTTGCGAAGCCCGCCGCAAAGCAAACCTCGGTGAGTGACAGTGCCGTTTCGTCGATGAGCTTTTTGGCAAAATGTAGGCGTCTTGTCTGCGCAACTTCACTCGGCGCGGCTCCAAGGTGCTCTTGAAATAAGCGGCCCAGCTGGCGCTCACCAATTCGCAGTCTAGCTGCAAGCTCGACAAGAGGCTGGTCATCCAAGAAGCCCGCCTCGATCAGTGAGAGCGCCTGCGTCACCTTCCATTCGCCACTGCTCCAGGCGGGAGTGCCCGGAGACGACTCAGGACGACAGCGCAGGCAAGGCCTGAAACCCGCCTTTGCGGCTGAGGCCGCGGAGCGGTAGAGGCGCACGTTCTCCTGCTTGGGCACACGCACAGGGCAAACCGGTCGGCAATAAATACCGGTCGTGAGCACGCCGACAAAGAATCGCCCGTCGTATCGTGGATCACGGGCCTGCCGTGCCGCCTCATATATCGAGGCATCTAGCAGCGTAGCGCCCTCTTCAAGTTCAATGAGTTTCATCTGCGGTCCCGTTTATTTTCTGCGAGCATAGGCCACTGGCGGACGAAGAACTAGCCGAAATCGGACATAGTCTTTTAAAAAGCGATCCGCTGGAATTCGTAAACATAAGCGGTCATTGCTGCCCGCCAAGCGCTTGC